>NZ_JBQERA010000019.1:0-68866 GCF_053813445.1 Actinokineospora lacus | reverse complement strand
CACCAGTACAAACGCCTACGCACCCGCTGGGAACGACGAGCAGACCTGCATCAGGGATTACTGTCCCTGGGCTGCGCGATGATCTGCTACCGACGCCTCTACTCATTCTGACAGGAGCTCTTAGCAGTGCCGGGCCCAGAGTGCGGAAGGGCCTGTCGCTGTCGTGCTCACGACGGTGTTCGTTGATGCCTTCTACCAAGCCACTCAGCACGTCTAGACCGAAGAACATCTCGTCAGCCTCAGCGGTGAGCCTGAGGAAGCGCTGGCTGAACTCGGAGGGGAACCCCGGTGGTGGTGCGGTCACGTTGGCCACGATAGTTCAACCCACGCCTCCGCTACGGCACCTCTTGTCGGCTATCTGGGCACGCGGTTTTGCTGGGCATCACGGTCAAGCGGTGGCCAAGAATGTTGGTATGTTCGACCGCCCAGCCCGTCCGGTGCTGAAGCCTGCCGCTCACCTCAGGTCCCGGACCGGTCCGGGACCTGGCGGGTGCGGGCTCCTACTCGGACGCCGTTGGGGACTGCGTGCTGGGCGAGCGGTTGGAGGACATTGGTACCACGCGCGCGTGTCACTAATGGTTGTGCTGTTTGGGTGATCGTGGCGCCGTGTGCGTCATCCCTCGGGCCGGGCCGCTGTCCCAGAAAGGCGCTCGCGGCTCTTGGGTTGGATGACCACTCCTTGATCACCGGCCACCAGCAGACCGTCGCAGGGGGTAATCGAGTTTGGCTCGAATTATGTTGTAGAATCGTGCCCACGTCACCATGGGCAGCTTCGGCGGCCCGCAAGAACGCAAGGATGCCGATCGTGGTGAGCGTATGACTTGGTGGGAACGACGTCCTCCACAGCATCGATCCGACGAGGTCCCAGCACCTCTGTCCGGCACGAGATCAAGCGTCGAAAACTCCACCGTGGCTGGACACGTCATCCAGGCGGGTGTGATTGGCGGGCCGGTGAACATCGGCGTCCACCATCATGCTCACCGTCCTGAGGTGGAATGGCCGGTGCGGGTGGGCATCCCGGTCTCCGCACCTGGCCACTACATCGATCGGTCTGCACAGGTCGACCTGAATGCCCTATTCGGGTACGGAGCCATTTGCGTAAGCGGGTTACCGCTGGTGACAACAGTGGTGATCTCCGGGATGGCGGGCGTCGGCAAGACCCAGATCGCCGCTGCCCATGCTCGGGATGCCGCTCATCCCACCGGCATTGACCTGCTCGTGTGGGCCAACGCCGCAACCCGAGACGGCATCAGGGCCGCCTATGGCCGGTCGGCAGCCAAGCTTCTGCTAGCCCCCGCAGATGTTGATCCCGATGAGGCTGCTCAGACTTTTCTGGAGTGGCTGACAACGACGACCCGCAGGTGGCTGGTCGTCCTCGATGACCTGGCCACGCCAGGCGATTCCCGCGGCCTCTGGCCCCCGGCCACCGACTACGGCCGCACGGTGGTCACCACCCGGTATCGCGGCAACGCCCTGGAAGGCTCGGGACGCCGCGTCGTGGCGCTCCAAGCCTTCACCGCGCAGCAGTCCCGGGCGCACCTCGACGCAGAACTGACCGACCTCACACACCCGGCGACACAGGAGGACTTCGACGGACTGGCGACTCACCTCGATCATCTTCCCCTCGCGCTCAGCCACGCTGTCGCTTTCCTCCGCGACCAAGCGATCACCGTGCCGGAGTACCGGCGACGACTCCGAGACCTGCCGCTGCACACCGTCTTCCACGAAGACCCGTCAGACCTGTCCGCACATCACAGCGCACCGGTGCACATCACGCTGTCCCTCTCCGTTCCGCTCGCTGAACGCCTCGCACCGGATTCCGCGATGCGGATGCTGCTGATCGCATCGCTGCTGGATCCCCCAACGGCATCCCCGGGGCGGTGTTCACCAGCAAAGCGTTTCTTCTGAGCAGCGGACTGGAAGCGCTCTCGGCCCACCACGGAATTCGAGTGCTGCACCGGCTGAACTTGCTCACCCACGACGACGTCGACGACACCATCCGCATCCACGGACTCGTCCAACGCGTCGTTCGAGAACTCTTCCACCCGGAGTCGTTGGCGACCAGTTCCCGGGTGGCGGCCACCTCACTCGTCGACATCTGGCCGCCAATCGACACCTTGACCGAGATCGGCGCGGTGCTCCGCGCCAACACCAGTGCGCTGGAGCTGGCCAGCTCCAGCGCACTGTTCAACCCCACGGTCCACCCGGTGCTGTTCCGCACCGGGCAAAGCCTCAGAGAGCAAGGACTCGCGGCAGACGCCGCCGAGCACTTCTCGACTCTGTACCAACGAGCCGTCGCAGTGCACGGACCCGATCATCCTTGGGCGCTGAGCGCTCGGGCCGCCTACGCGCACTCCAAGGGCGATGCAGGCGACACCGAAGAGGCGGCGTCCGAGTACGAGTACCTGCTCGCCCACAGGCTGCGGACGCTCGGGCCGGACGACCCGCTCACGATGACCACTCGGAACAACCTCGCTCACTAGCGTGGTGCGCACGCCGGTGCCGAGGTGGTCCTCAACGAGTACGAACAACTCCTGGTCGACCGGCTAAGGGTGTTGGGGCCGGACCACCACAGCACTCTCAGCAGTCGGCACAACGTCGCGCATTGGCGAGGGCTCGCAGGGGATTTCACTGGAGCTGTGGTGGAGTTGGAACATCTGTTGGCCGATCGGCTCCGGTTACTGGGCGCTGACCACCCCAACACCTTCATCACACGACACGACCTCGCCCATTCACGAGGTGAGTTGGGAGATGTGCAAGGCGCGTTGGCCGAGCTGGTGCAGCTCTTGGCCGATCGAGTGCGAGTACTGGGCCCCCACCACCCCGACACGTTCGCCTCCCGTAACATCCTCGCCCACTGGAGGGCTATGTCGGGTGACAACGCCGGAGCAATCGCCGAGTTCAAACAACTCGTGGACGACCAACTGGGAGTGTTGGCCCTCGACCATCCCTTGGTACTCAACGCGCTCACCAGATACCACCAGCTACGTGACCAGAACATCTAGGGCGTTGAAGGGCCGCGGCAGTTACGCAGGGTCTCGTGGTTCATGCCCAGCTCGCGAGCGACCTGCCGCAGCGGCCGGTCCGACGAGCGGGTCAACGCGACGGCGTCCGTGCGGAACTGCTCGGGGTACTTCGACCTGCCTGACACGGGGGACATCCTTCCCCGGACCGCTGTCTGGGGTCAGGGTGTCCGGTTCCCGAACTCGTGGTTCCGGCCGTCGGGGGTGGTCAAGGCTTCTCCTTGCCGGTGAGTGCGCCCCTGGTCGGCGGGGACAGGCTCCCAGTCGTGTTCGTTGGCACCCGCAGCACGGGTGAGGGCCGGGTCGTCGGGGTGGACGCCGTTGGCGATGGCCATCGCCCTGTAGGACGGGTACAGCGCGTGGCCACCGTCGTTGACCTTGGTCGAGGTCGGGACCGCACATGCGCACCGCCAGGTTGTGCCGGGCGCCGACCAGCAGAAACCCCGGCGGACGGAGCAGGCCAACAGGAGGAATCAGGGCCCGGTCCATGATCAGGCCCGCCCAGGAATCCCGACTGATATACACCTCAGCAGTCTTCGCGGGGAATGGGGCTAACATCACGACACATCTGCGTCCTAAATTCACCGGCCAGTCGACCATAGTACAGGTTCGCCCCGGCCGCCGCAGGTGCAGAAGAGGTCCACTTATTGAATTGAGGCCAGTAGGTTCCTAGTCCGTGGATAATTTCCCAGGCGATGTTCAGTGCTTCACTCGTTCCGTAGACTTGCAGGGGGTTCGTCTTCCTGTGGAGTTCCTCCAACGCTAGATTCGCCGCGTTACGCTCTCGTTCGCATATGGGGTTATCTCGCCGCTGCGCGGCGGTCGGGTCGGGCGCATTGAGATAACATCTCGACAACTGCTCACCTAACCGGTTCGCTTGGTCGGCGGATGTCAAATAGCCTTCATACACTCCACTGCGAACTTGTCTTGCCTGTTCCGCACGCTGCTCAACCATTTCGACAGCCTTGATATCTTCATTCGAACCAGCCGCGATGAGTCCTCCGACCACGGCACCCGCTAGAGCGGAAACCAAGGAGAGGATGGAAGTGAAGACAACGGACCAGCGGGCATCCGCAATGGTATTCGCAGTTGACTTATTCGACCTGACGCCGGTCGACCGTCTCAGCCTTAATCGAGCTTGCCGCTTCAATGGATGAACCATCTTGGCACCTCCCAGATTGATGTCTGCCTTCTCCTCCCGCTGCCGCGGTGGTCCTCGCCGCCTGCGTCGGTCTGCTCGTCGGCGGCCTGTGGCTGCTCGACGCCACCGTGACAGCGGGCCCCATCCAGATCGCGCCCCGCCCGTGACCACCCGCCAAGTTCAGTCGGAACCGGCGGAACCGGCGCTCAACACTGAGCCCGCAGGACCACGTGTCGCGGTGGTGCGGGCTGCGACCTGCAGGCCCGGCGGCGTTCGCGACCCGGTGTTCAGCTCTGCCAGGGCTTCACGCAGGACGGGGCCGGGCATGATCTCCTCTCGTCGCTGCAAGGGCGTGGGATTCACCGGTCCGCCCCGGGTCGGTCGGTCGGAAATCCCGTCGACATACTCCCTGAACAGGTCAGCGAACCGAGCGAGCGGGCCAGTGTCGTAACTGGACAGTTGCCCCGCAGCGAGATGGTGCGGCAGGTCGGCCCGGCTCTTGACGCCGAGCTTGTGGCAGACGCGGGTCAGGTGTTGCTCGACGGTGCTCACCGTGATGTGGAGCGCTCGCCCGATCTCGCGGTTGGTGTGGCCGGTTGCGGCGAGCTCGGCCACCCGGCGCTCGGAGTCGCTGAGCACGGGCGCGGCGTCGCCCGGCCAGTCCACCGGCAGCGCCCCCCGGTCTCCGGTCGGGTGGTCCGCGACAACGGGCGCCTGCCATCCCGGTGTTTCACTCACGACAAGCCACGTCGAGAGGGGGTCGCCCGCGCGGCCTAGGTCCGGGTACGGGACGGAGGTGAGGTAGACCGGGGTGAGAGACGGGGAAGCGGCCGCTTCGACAGAGGCGCCCCGGTGGACGGAATCGCAGTGGAACGCCACCCTGAGCTGGTAATCACCCCCGAGCTCCCGGTCGCACAGCCGGGCCAGCGTCAGGTCCGGCGGTTTCACGCCGCTCTCGACTTTCGACCGGTACCACTTGTTGTAGTTGAGGAACTGGGCACGGAGGCGGTCGGCGCGGGCGCGGTCGGCTTCGACGCGGGCGCGGGCGCGGTCGAGGTCGGCACGGACTTTGGCCACCGCGTTCAAGGACAATCCATGTGAGTGGCGGAGCCTGCGTAGCTCGGCGCCGAAGTGCGTTGGAACCGTGGCGGTTTGCTCGGCTGTGTGCCTGGCCTCGCCCACGATCCGGTCGGCGCGGGTGTTGGCCGCGTCGAGGATGTGCTTGGCTTGCTCTTCGGCTTGGCGCAGCACCTTCTCGGCCGCACGAAGCGTGGTGGCGGCGTCGGCCAGGGTGTTCGCGGTGTCGATGCCTTCGGTCTCGGCCGTGTCCGGGTCGCTGTGCAGCGCGGTGCCTGCGGCGGTGCGCTCGATCTCGGGGGTGCGCACGAGGTTGATGAGCATGTCCACATCGGCGAGGGTCTCCGGCGCGCCGGGCGCGTCGTAGCGGGTGGCGACGCCCAGCCAGCGGCGGGCGCCGGTGAGGTCGCCGCGACCGAGGTGCTCCTCGCCCAGGGCGAACGCGGTCAGGCCGAGGGCGACCTGGTCGGCGAGGCGCAGTTCGGCCTGCCGCTGCTCGGGGGTCAGGGACGCGATGGCCGCGTCCAGGGTGGCCATATCGAAGTCCTGCGGGGTGTGGTCCTCGGGGGTGGTCATCGTGCCTCCTTCGTGATGCCGGTCTCGGGCATGCCGTAGACGGATCTGGCCTTCTCCAGCCGTTTTCTGGCCGCGTCGAGGTGTTTCTGCAGGCCGCTGACTGAGATCCCCATGATCTGCGCGGCCTGCTCCTGGCCGAATCCGTCGAGGTAGCACAGCTCCAGCGCCTGCTGCTGGCGGTGGGTCATCGTGATCCCGGCGGCGGCCAGGTCCACCTCGCGCAGCACCGCGACGAGCGGGTCCTCCCCGGCCGGGTCGGCGGCCTCGACCCGCCGGTCCTCACCGTCGGCGTCGTCCTCGCCGCGGCCGAAGGCGTGGCTGAAGGGCACCGTCGGCTCACGCTTGACCGCGCGGAAATGGTCGGCGATCTTGTGCGCGGCGATGCCGTAGAGCTGCGGCGCGGTCTCGGCGTCGTCGATCCCGCCGTCGGCGCGCCACTTCACCGCGAACGCCATCGCGGTCTTCTGCCGCACGTCCTCGGCAGCGTGCCGGTCGCCGACCCTGCGCACGATGTAGCGGTACAGGGGTGTCCAGTGAGCCCGCAGGAAGGCGGCGAGCCGCAGCTCGCCGCCTTCCTGCCCAGGGAGTTCCGGACTCACTGCTCGCGCGCCTGCCTCGCCGCGGGACCGCCGGTCAGCTTCATCGACCAACTCGCCCCGTCCGGCTCCCGCACCTGGATCTCGGCCTGCAGATCCCCGGCGGCGACGCTGTCGACCAACGACACCATCGTCAACCCCCGGTCCCGAGCCCGGATCGTGCGCCCGCGGTTGTCCACCACCACCTCGGCCAACCGCCGCACACCCCGACCACCCTCGAGCACCGCACCCGCGAAGCCGGCCACTTCACCACCGCTCACACCATCCACCTGCCCGTCATCGATGCTGTTCCGCATGACAGGTTCATCGCCGGCCGAGCCCCCCACACGCAGTACTCCATTCGAGTGAAAGCCGTGGAGGAGTGCTCAGTCCGCGCGGCGGGGCAGGTCAAGCGGCCGGAAAAGGCGGGCGACTTCGTGGCATGAGGTGGGGTCATCGGGGTGGTGGGTCATGCCGCCAGCTGTGGGTGATGGGCGAGGTGGTCCTGAAGTTCGCGGTGGCGGAACTGATAGCCGATGCCGGCCTGCCGAATTAGCCCGGCCTGATAGCACCAATGCAGGAACCGACCGAGCCGCCAGGGCAGCGACGAGATCTCGAACAGCCTGCGAGTGCACAGTCCGTCACTGATCTCGCGGACACCGCGGCCTTTGCGTTCGACCGAGGGCGGGATGACGAAGTCGGGTAGCCCCCAGGTGGCCGCGGCGTCCTGGGTGAGTCGTTCGGCGGCGGTGCCAGCGGCGAGGTGGGGATTGAGCCTGGTCGCCGCGGGTATGCGGCGTTCGTGGACGCCTTGCTCGGTGGTGATGAGCATGGTGAAGTAGTCGGTGTTGGCCACAATGCCGACGCCGAAGTCGGATGTGGCCAACTGGGCGAGCTCGGAGGGCAACCACCGTTGCTCCGACTCTTCGGCGGGAACCCACGGCTCCACCACGTCGGCCACCGCAGGGATCGCTGGTGACCCCGCCACTTCGGTGGCGTACATCTCGAACAGCGCCACGAGCCTGGTGACCACGTTCATGACCTGGCGCAGATGCCCGGCGAAGGTGTCCTGTGGTCCGTCCGGCTCGAATCCTGTGAGGGCCAGGTCGACGTGGCTGTCAGCTCGCCCCGAGAGTCGGCAGCCGTCGGTGTAGCCATCCAGCGTGAACTGGGCGACCACGAACTCCTCGTCCAGCTGGCCAGGGACCTGCGGGGGCACGGAGACCACCGCCGCTGGCGCGGCCACGTCGATGGTCGGGCTGCCGACGGCGACCAAGC
Organism: Actinokineospora lacus; assembly: GCF_053813445.1. Classification (NCBI taxonomy): domain Bacteria; kingdom Bacillati; phylum Actinomycetota; class Actinomycetes; order Pseudonocardiales; family Pseudonocardiaceae; genus Actinokineospora; species Actinokineospora lacus. The sequence continues at coordinate 61,196 of NZ_JBQERA010000019.1, read as the reverse complement.
CGCCCATCCGGTCGCCATCAGCGAGCGCCAACGTCCAGGCCAGAAGTCGACGCAACCCCGTGCGAAGATCCGATACGCGTGGGTTGGTGTCGGGCCCGCGGTGCGGCTGACACACCTGGATCAGCCTGTACTGGGCGCGCAGAATCCCGTCCAGGCACGACTCGGCCAGCAAGTCGGCCAGACCTTCGTCGGAGTCGGCTACGGGGAAGAACCGCGGCTGTTGGGGATCGCGCACGCGCTGACGCACCGAGAACATCTCGACCGACTCCTCGATCAGGGAGTCCAGGCAATCCCAGAGCCGATCAACGACCTCCTGAAACAACTCGGTCAAGCGCTCACGGCTGCCATCAGGCCATGCCGCATGAACCGCGATCGCCCCGATGCCGTCCGACCCGCAACTTACGGACACATCGACGATCCCCTCGTCCAGGATCTCCGACCATCTCTCCAGCAGGCTCGTCCGGGCCGAGTGCGCGGCGACCAAGTGCGCGTACGCGCGCGGATGAATCTCGCCTAGCATCCACCGATAGTAGGTCGTGGGTTCGACAGAGCTTGCCTGTCGGCGGGTGAGCAATGCCATCAGGTGCGTGGTCGTCTGATCTTGCATTGCCTGCCGGTGGGTGAGGACGCTCGCCGGAGCAGTCAAAAGTTGGTGAGTTCGCTGGTGGTGCGACGGTGGCTTTTGGTGCTCCGAACGGTGTTTCGGGCTCATGAGGTGGTGGCGGGTCGGCCGGGAATGAGCGGGCCAGGCCGCAGGTGGTGGTCGTGGACTCGCCGCAGTTAGGCCTGTGTGGCCTGTGTGGTAATTCAGGCGAGTCGGCCGAGGTCAAGGCAGGGCTACGGCGAGGTCCTGTCCGGAACGTCGGGCAGGTGATGTCGGACGGTCGCCGAGATGTGTCCGCGCAGGGAGGACACCACGTGCTTGAGCTCGGTGGGGATGTCGGGCATGTTCTTGAGCGAGAGGCTGATGCGCCGAGCCACCCGGGTTCCCGGGTCGTGTGCGGCGGCGGTGAGGGCGTGCAGGGCGAGTGTGTCAGCCGGTTCGGTGAGGGTGAGCCTGAGCAGGGCGGATGCGGTGAGCGCCCGCACGTGCGGGCGTGGGTCGCTAGTCAGGGCGGCCAGTGCTCCTACCGCTGCGGGGCGGGGCAGGAGCTGGGCTACGGCGACGGCGTGGGCGCGGTCGGTGTCATCGCCAGCGAGCAGGGTCATTAGACCTGAGGCCGTCTCTTCGGACTCACGGCTCAAGGTGGCGATCAGTCGAACGGTCGCGCCATGGGGATCCTGGCTCAAGGGGTAATCGTCGAGTGGCGATGGCGGCCCGACGAGGTTCTCGCGGGCGATCTGCAGCACTCGGCCGCGCACGTGCGGGTGGAGCTGGTTGGCGTGGTTGGCCAGCCGTTGGAGGGACCCGACCTTGTCCGCACCGGCGACCATCGGTTCTGCGAGCAGCTCATACACCGGTTCCCATCGAGCCAGGTGCGGGTAGAACAGGTTCAGCAATACCAAGACATCAGCCGGGTCGTGATCGTAGATGGAATGGGCGGTTGCCTTCGCGTCGACGACTTGGCGCTGAATGGTTTCCACCGCTTGGTCGCGTAGCGCGGTTACCTCGTCGTCGGTGAGGTTCTGCCAGCCCGGCCCGAGCGCGTTGACCCCGGCGGCGCCGTCCTGCGACAGGGTGCGGCGTAGATCGTGCTGTGCCTGCTCGTTGACGCGTGCGGCGACACCGAGCAACGCCAGCCGCAGTTGTGCGTGGTGACCGGGTGCGGCCGCCCGGGCCCGGGCGGCCCGCTCTGGTGTCCAGACCGTGGTAGGAAGTGCTTTCACCACCGAGCGCCAAGCGTCGGAGGGCACGTGGTTGCGCTGGGGCGGAATAGCGAGCACGAGGTCCGCGACGCGCTCGTGGTCGTCGGACGTTGCTGCGGGGATGACCCCGGCCAAGGTCTCCACCAATCGCGGTAGCACGTGGAACCTCGGCGTGGTGCGCGTGAGGAAGGTTGTCGGGTCGTCCAGGGTGTCCAGCAGCCATGCGACGGCGCGGGTGGCGGTGGCGGTAGTCAGCACGTCCCCGCCGCGCTGAAGCAGCGTCAACGTTGCGTCGCAGGTGGTGCGTGTCCAGTTGCCGAAGTCGACGGCATCCGCGGCGATGGTCACCGCTTCTGCGGGACCATCGTCAAGCACCCGCGCCACCGCTTGTCGAAGCTCCTTCTCCGCTCCGCTGAGCCGCAGGTCGGTCAGCAGGTGCGCCACGTCTTGTGCTGCCGCGTGTCTGTCGCAGCGCAGCAACCGCTGTGCGGCGTTGAGTGCGGCGAAGCGGGCGCCGGCGGCGTGATCGCCGAGATGGCTGGCCAGGATCGAGGCGGTGAACAACCGCATCGTCGCGATGTCATCCCGGAACAATACGGTGGCCTGCTGGCGGGTCCACGCGGTGAACTGTTGGGTGATGACGTCGGCGGCTCCGTCGGCGAGGCGCTGGTGTCGCCACCAGACCGCCATGGTGTCCTGCCCGGCGAGGACCCGCGTGAAGTCGGCCGAGCGCCAATCCGACACCCGGAACAGCAGCTCCTCGGCCGTTCCCGCGATCGCTGATGCGGTCACGTCGGTGCTCGCCCACTTCCGGTCCGACACGGCGCGGGCGGCCGCCCTTCGCGCGTCACCGATGCGGCCGACCTCGATACAGGCGCGGGTGTACTGCACGAGCAGCCAGGCATGGTCCACCGTATCCGCGTCCGAGTCGACCTCGTCGGTCAGCAGGTCCAAGGCTCGTTTCGCCTGGGCGGCATCCAGCATCGCCGCCGCCGAGACCGCCAACACCGCCGACCGAGCGGACGCATTCGGGGCTGAGTCGAGCAGTGCCAGCATCGGGTCCACCGCGCTCGTGGTGACTCGCTGGTGGAATGCGCCCGCGAACCGCCAGTACCAGTCGGGAGATGACGCCCACGTCCGCGGACTGGGCAGCTTCTGGAATCGCCCTATCTGATCGTCTATGTCGTCCAGCCGCGCTTCCACGAGCATCGCCAGTACCTGCGCTGCGCTGATCTCCTGTTCACGCGGGCTGTGGGGGCTCGGTGCCACCAGGCGCGGAACCAGCAGAGCGTGCCGCACCATGTCTGCCTGCGGTACGCGGTCGGCAGCGGTCCACGCGCTTCCTTCCCAGTTCGGGCGCGGCTTGCCGGCCAGGGCAATCTCGATGAGTTCGTCGAGGTGCTCGCCGTCCAGCAGGTTCACCGCTGGCACCAGCACCTTGCGGCCCTTCCCGGTGGGCACCACGGTCTTGCGGGTCAACATGACCCAATAGGAGCGCTCGGTGCGTTCGTCGTGCAGCACTAGCAGGTGGGGCAGCGAGTGGGTCAGCCAGTACTCGGAATGCTCGTCATCCTTGTCGGTGAACCACCACCCGACGACCTCGCCTGCCCCATCGCGCTCGGGCCGGGAGAAGAACGACTGGCCGGTCTTGACCTGCGCGCCCAACACCACACCCAGGCTGAACAAACCTCGGTCGTTCACCATGATCAACAAGTCGGTGCCGACATCGAACTCCGTCGGTGATTTGACCACGCCCCACCCCAACTTCGTGAGGGCAAGGCTCACCGCCTGCTCGCCGATCGCCCCGAGCTGGTTGGTCTCTGACTGCCGCACCTCACCAGTAAAGCCGATCCGGCGCTTGATAGAGGACTCGGCTCCACGAGCCCGCCACACCACCTCGTGTATCCGGCCCATGCGCGGGTCGCGATGCACGTGTCTATTTCGGGTGTGGCACCACGCTAGACCCTCCTACCGCTTGGGCGTGGAGCCAGGACGGCTCCCTGATGGGTCTGTCAAACGAGCGGCTCTGGCGCACTTCGGTAGTGGGGTTAGCCGAGGAGGATGCGGTGGCGGAGGAGGTCGAAGCCTGCTCTGCCGTACATCTGCCGTTTGAGCAGTTTGGTCTTGGTGTTGACGCCTTCGGTGCGTCCGTTGTGGTGCGCGAGGGTGATGGCGGCGGTGACGGCGTCGTGGTCTTGGTCGATGCCTCGGGCGAAGGAGTGCACGTGCGGCAGGTCCGCCTTGCGCGCGGTGGCACTCCAGGCCGCCAGCCGGGCTGGGTTGTCCTGATGGGGGATGAGCAGGGCGGCGAATGAGCCGACTACGCCTGCCAGTGCCGTCATCTCGGGACAGGCTGCGGCCAAGCCTTCCACGCGTTCGCGTTGCCGGTCGTTGAGGTTCTCCGGTCGGTCAGCAGCAGCCTGCTGGCGCGGCGTGGTGATGGGTGCGGACGTTCGTCGAGGTGTCGTCCTTGGTTGAGGTAGCGGACCAGGAGGTTGTGGCTGCCGGTGTAGCCCATGGCGCGGAGCTCGGCCAGCAACGCGGTAGCCCTGCAGATTCGCCTACGACAAGTACGCCGCCGCACGACGCAGGACCTCGTTCTCCTGCTCCAACAACTTGTTCCGGCGTCGCAGTTCCCGCAGTTCGGCCGATTCACCGCGGGTGACACCCGGCTTGGCACCGGCCTCGACCTCGGCCTGACGCAACCACTTGAACAACGTCATCGGATGGACCCCGAAGTCCTTGGCGATCTGCTCGACGGTCACGCCGGGCTCGCGGTCACGGGCGACCCGCACGACGTCGTCGCGGAACTCCTGGGGGTAGGGCTTGGGCACTGCGACATCCTCCAGCTCACCATCACGCAAGCCAACTCAGATGTCACCCATCCGTGCAGCAGACCCCCGCATCGGCGACCGGGAAGGCGAGGCTCTCGCCTGGAACAACCTCGGCCTGGCGCTACGGCCGGCGCCACCACGCTGCCCTCACCGCACAGAACAACGCACTAAACGTCTTGACAGACGTGGGCGACCACTACGGCGAGGCCATGGCCTGGAACAACCTCGGCCGAACGGGCCCGTGACTGACACGACTTGGCTTCGCGCCCGCAGCATCCGCAGTGGTGACACGCACCGTGCGAGGTAATCGACTAAGATCAGCATGAAGCATCAGAAGTCGACCCGTCGATGCTCAGCTCAACAAGCTCTACTTCGGCGAAAGGATGGACGCTATGGCGAGCGCTCCACCGCTAACGTACCGAGGCGCGCTTCGTCTCCTCGGAAAGACCGACCAGCGGATCCTGAAGTCGATTGACGGACTACTGGGTGGACTAATCTTGGCGAGTCCAGCTACGGCGTTTGCTGCCGCGTGGGGGTTTGTTGACCAAAAGAATGAAGCCGTTGGGCTGACACGAAGCCTTCTTGATGCGACAAGCGCACGCATGAACCAGGTCGGCGGTTTCGAACGCCACGAACTAATCACAGCTGCGCACGCCGTGATCGTGGTAGCTGCGTATTTCGACTCCTTCCGGACATGTCTGAAGAAGGACGAATATCGCGAACTCGCATTAACCGACCAAGAAAAGGCCCTGCTCGCAACCGGGGCGCGAAATAACGGCAACGCCGATCAGTTCGTTGGGATCCTTTCCACTGCGGCAATCCCCGTGCCGCTCGCCGGAGGCCTAGGTGACAACGACGTGCTTCGCGCCTTCTATTCGAAGCTCCAAGACGGGGTGCTGATATTCCTCGACGGTCTGAAGGCTTGGCCAAGGATCGCCAAGCAGTCGACTGTACAAGCCGATATTCGGCAAATTCCCATGAGGGCCGCCAAGAGGTACACCAGCTACTTCCTCGATCTTGCAAGAGACGTGCCAGAGTTTTACTTGTGGGCCTCGCTCTCCGATAGCGCTCAGACTAGCAGAGCGCTGGATGAATCCCATGGCACACTTCGAGTCGCAATCGAGAAGCAGGCTACATCCCTTGGTAGATTGCAAGAAGTGCTTGCCCAACTAAACAGCTCTCGGGCCGACCCTGGTTCGAAAGCTCGGTCTAGCGTGAATCGCGCAAATCGGTCCGCATTGACCGATCCGATTATCTCTGGCGGCATGCTCGACCATATCGGGCCAGTAGAATTGCCGACCATCGAAGAGATCTATCAGAATCCGAGGTTCAGGACAACCCGTGCCTCGGTTTCGAGACCGGCGGATGAAAACTGGTGGCGCACTCAGGAGATTCTCGACGACTTCGATCTCTTCATCGCAGCTTACCTTTCGTCACCGCAAAGCGTGCTTGAGCCCCTTTTAATCCTCGGGCATCCGGGTGCAGGCAAGTCGTTGCTAGCGCGTGTGCTCGCGGCCCGACTGCCCGACTGGGCCTTTACTACGGTCAGAGTTCCTCTGCGGCGCGTTGATGCACAGGCACCGATACTCGATCAGATTCAGCAAGCACTTGATGCGGTCACGAATCGCCGAGTAAGTTGGACCGATCTGGTAGATGAGGATTACTATACGAGTCGCGTTGTAATTCTCGATGGTCTCGATGAACTACTTCAGGCATCAACAACAAGTCGATCGGCTTACCTGCAAGATGTCGCTGAGTTTCAGCGTCGGGAGGCTGACCAGGATCGCCCAATCGCGGTGATCGTCACCTCGAGAACTGTTGTCGCGGATCGCGTACGGATCTCGCCCAGTTCTACCATCGTCAAGCTCGAGGGCTTTGATGACGGTCAGATCGGAAAATGGCTGACCGCTTGGCGTGACCGTAACCGTGATGCGATTGGGACCCAGAGAATAGGCGAGCTAACCTTAGCGGCCGCTTTAGAGGTCCGTGACCTTGCGTGTCAGCCGCTGCTTCTTCTGATGCTTGCGTTGTATGCATCTGATCCGGAAGCAGAAGAGATCGGCCCGCGCCTCTCAGGGGCTAGCTTCTATGGAAGAATACTCACTAGCTTTGTTCAGCGCGAAGTGAACAAAGCTGGCGAGATCGGCAGGTTGATGCAAATAGAGGATCTCGTGGAAGATCAGATGTGGCGGCTCGGCATAGCCGCGTTCGCCATGTTCAATCGGGATCAATTGTACATCAAGGACCATGAACTAGGCGCCGACCTGATTGCTCTCACCGTCTCTGACGTCGCCGATAGCAGAACGGCAAGTCTGCTATCGCAAGTTGGCCAAGAGACCATCGGCAAGTTCTTCTTTGTTTATACACCTGAGGTCGACAGTCATAGACCTGACGACATGCGACGAGCCTTTGAGTTCTTGCATGCGACGTTCGGCGAGTATCTCGTTGCCCACTTTTGTGTGAGATTATTGACTGAAACGGTAGAGCGGCCTAAGAAGAGTTGGCAGGGCGGGCGCGGTATCGACGACGATTTACTGTTCGCCCTGCTTAGTCATCAGACTTTGACCACACGTCGCACTGTAGTGAACTTTATCCGTGAACTCATTAGTCAGATCGACCCGACTATTCGACGAGAATGCGTTGCCGCTATTCAGAAGGTCCTCGACGGTTACCGAACTTATACGGGTGTGCGGATCTACTCTCAGTATCGACCAATTGCGGTTGATCGGGTTCGCGAGATGGCCGCGTACTCGGCCAACCTCGTGCTGCTCAAAGTTCTCTTCGCCGACGACTGCATGATTCGAATCGAGACTACCGCCCCGCCTGTACATGGAGAGGACTGGTGGAGATCAACCGTCTCGCTATGGCGACACACCCTAGGCTCTTCTGCGTGGGAGTCGATATGTAGAACGATCGATCTAGATAATTCAGGCAGGCTTACTTTGAGAGAGGGGGAACACCTTAACCTCATCGCCGAGGCGACGTTTCTCAGATTTACGAAAAATGATGGAGATCGGGTTGCTTACCACATCGGCGCAGCCGTGCTCGGTCGGCCCCTGCCAACGGGATCGGAAGATCCCGTGATTCGTGTAATTGGATACTTGTTCTATTGGGCCGAACAGTCAGCCTCTCCCGATGAAGACGTCGTGCAACTGTACCTTAACGCCGCAGGAGAAATAGGCGACCTGGAACCGCCGCTAGCCGCCCTGCTTAAGTCCGCGATTTCTCGTTATCTATTTCGTCGCCACGGAAAGCTTTTGTACGCTGAGACGCTCGTGTGGATAAGGCTGTACTTTCGTAGCGCGTGCGACGAGTTCGCCGACATTTCACTCTTTGCGCTCTATGTAGCCAAGTACACGCGGCTGATCGATGACGTCCCTGAGCTCAGATCTGCTCGCGGCTATAAGATGCGGTGGGTGCCTGCATTGTTTCTTGCCGCCGAGAAAGTTTTGCACAAGCCAGATCGGGATGACACTTCGGCACCGCTTCTTTCTGAACTACGGTTGCGCGAATTGAGGCGAAGAATTGAACGCGAATTACGCCTTGGCGAACATTTCGAATATGGGCTCGACGCTTTCGTGGATATGGTTCGCTACGGATTTGCGCGCCAGTAGTGGGCGAGTTCAGACGGTGGAAGCTCTGATGCGAGGAGTTCGGCGATTCCGATGAGTTCGTCGAGGTGCTCGCCGTCCAGCAGGTTCGCTGCAGGCACCAGTACCTTGCGGCCCTTGCCGGTGGACACCACGACCTTCCGGGTTAGCATGACCCAGTAGGACCGCTCGGTGTGCTCGTCGTGCATCACCAGCAGGTGAGGCAGCGAGTGCGTCAGCCAGTACTCGGAATGCTCATCGTCCTCGTCAGTGAACCACCACCCGACCACCTCGCCCGCGTCGCGTTTGGGTCGGGAGAAAGAATGACTGGCCGGTCTAGCCTGGGCGCCTAACACCACACCCAGGGCTAGACAAGTTCCGGTCGTTCACCATGATCAACAACTCGGTGCCGATCGGGGCCCCACCCGATCCGCCACCGGATCTTATCGATCAACTGCCGCGTGCTCCATGACGACGGTCGACCCTGCCGTTTCGGCGCAGGCAGCAACGGCTCCAGGGCTGCACACTGCGCATCGGTCAGGTCGAACCGCCTCGCCACCGCTAGGTGTCCACGAGACCTCGCCTGTTTCCGATCTTCGACATACCCAGTGGCCATACCGTCTCGCTACTCTGTTCGGGTGGTTGGGCTGTGGCTGGCGTCATTGGTCGGTGTGGGTCTGCGTCTCGGCGGGGATTGTTCCTCTGCTGGGAGGTGTTGGTGTGGGCGGGACGGATTCGTGGCGGCGTTGGTTGAGCGTCGTAGGCCGCGTCAGGTGGGTGTGGAGCCGTGCGGGGGTCTGCGGTTTGCGTTCTATGGTCGGATGTCGACGTTCGGGTTTCAGGATCCGCATACCTCGCGTGGGTGGCAGCGTGCGGTGGCCGTTGAGCTGATCGAGGGGTTCGGTCGGATCACGGTGGAGTTTTTCGATGAGGGTCGGTCGCGTCGGTGGGCGTGGCCGGATCGTGCTGCGGCGTCGGCGTTGTTGGCGGCGGCGGAGCGTCCGGATCGTGAGTTTGACGCGGTGGTGGTGGGGGAGTACGAGCGAGCTTTTCACGGTGATCAGTTTTGGGACATCGTTGCTCGTCTCAATGCGCTGGGTGTTCAGGTGTGGTTGCCGGAGGCGAGTGGGCCGGTGGAGTTGGACAGCCCGGTGCATCAGGCGTTGATGGTGCTGCTCGGGGCGCAGGCGCAGCGCGAGGTGGCGCGGGCGCGGGTCCGGGCGAAAGAGGCGATGGTGGTGCAGGCCCAGGAGCAGGGCCGCCAGCTCGGGGGTCGTCCGCCGTACGGGTACATGCTGGTCGATGGTGGCCCGCATCCGAACCGAGTCCACGCGAGGTGGGGGCGTCGGGTGAAGGTGTTGGTGCCGGATTCGGCGACGGCTCCGTGGGTGGGGTGGCTGTTCGCCGAACGCGCGAAAGGCCGCTCGGTCGCCTCGCTGGTGCGGGAGTTGAATGCGCGCGGGGCGCCGTGTCCGTCGGCGGCGGATCGGGCGCGGAATCCGCATAGGTCGGGGGAGCGGTGGTCGTTGACGACCGTGCAGGCGATCCTAGGGAATCCGCGGTACACCGGGCGTCAGGTCTGGAATCGGCAGTCCACCGTCGGTCACGGCGAGGGTGGACGCGCTGGTGGGCGAGGTTCTGGGCGGGTGGTGTGCAACCCGGTGTCGGAATGGGTGTTCTCCGAGCGGATCGCGCACGAGCCGCTGGTCGATGAGGACACGTTCCTCGCGATCCAGGGTATGCGCGCGGCCCGTACCGCCCAGGACGGCAGCACCCACGCCTACGCGCTCACCGGGCTGCTGGTGTGCCAGGTGTGCCAGCGGCGGCTGGAGCCACACTGGGTGCACGGGCGCCCGGGCTATCGGTGTCGGCATGGCTATAGCAGCTCGAACCCGCGTCCCGAGAACGGCCTGGGCATCGTCAACGTCCGCGAGGACCAGGTCCTCGACGACCTGCCGACGCTACTGCGACGGGCGATGTCCGACTGGAGCCTGGCGGCGTCCAACGATGACAAGGCCACGCGGCTCCGCACCGCCGGGCTGGTCGTCGTGTGCGGAGGACAGGGCAGATGGCACCTCCGACCAGCTGAGCAGCCGCCCGATGCGCCTGGACCTCCGCTGGCCGGACAGACGGCCATGATCTACACCCCAGGAATCCCTCAGCCGCCAGATCCAGGTCCGACGAGCGCAAGATCGAACGACACGCCCACCCAAACGAGTACAGCGGTTGGGACTCGTCGGCTACAGTCGTTGGACAACGGCGACCTGCCCACATAGAACATCCCACGGACTCTGGTGAATCCGTGGGATAAGAACGTGCCGAATCCGAGACACAGAAACGTGGGAGATATCCCACGCCCAACTGGGCATGAGATGTCATAAGTGCAGTATGACAGGGAGATCTGCCAGCTTGCAAATGAGGGAGATCTCCCACGCGGAGTGGTGGAGAAGTCTCGGCTTCCTCATCATCTGGTGGTACTCGGGTTGTCGCGGCCAGTTTCGCAGGCCAGTAAATTCATCATTCGGACTGAATGGTGGAGCTCCACCGAGCGCGACAGGAACGCTGACGCCGTGGTCAGCGAGGTCATCCCCCGCTCGTCTTCTGCCCTGAGTCACTGCGGAAGGCCTATTGGTCCGCGACCGCTCAGCAGGTGGGCAGGCCCAGTCCCGTCCGTTGCCCGGGGGAGATCCAGACGGCGGAGATGTAGCCCACCTGATCTCCCGCCGCGCGGGCGAAGTACCACAGCGTCGAGGTGTCCAGGCCTGGGTTGTCGTCGTCGATGCCGTTGTCCTGCCCCGTTGGTGGTACGACTCCCGGTGACCTGGTAGGTGGCTGTTAGCGTCGCTCCGGTCCCCATCTCGGTGCCAACACCATGGGCATCCGGCTGTGCGGCAGGAGTTCACTGTGCGGGTGGACAGATAGGCGGGACGGTCCTCGCGCATTGCGGTGGGGCCGTTGGTCACCGTGTCGGGTCGGTTGCCGTCCCGGGTCGCGCACACCCGCGACTACGCCGACTTCTGCCGGCGCGTCGCGGGCCGGTTCCTGCACCACGACCCCACCGACACCCCCGGCGCACCGGACGCCCTCGCCGACACCGTGGCGGCCATCCGCGCCGCCGGATATGTCGTCAATCCCGCCTTCTGGGCGGCCGGGGACACCGCATCCTGCGGTGAGTCCGGATGCGCCGCAGGACGCCCCCCCGGCCCACTAACCACCGCGATACCTGCTCGAACCGACAGGACGGAGACGACAATGGATCGAGTCACCTGGGCCGACCTCCCGGCCGCTACGACCGCGGCTGTGGCCGAGGTGTGCGCCGCCGCGGTGGTCGACGCGCGCCCGGTGTCGGCCGGGGTGAACTCGGCTGTTGCCGTCGTCCTCGACGTCGAGGACGGCGGGCGGGTGTTCTGCAAGGGTGTTCCGCTCGGCTCCGCCCCGTACCTGCTGGCCATGTTCGAGCGGGAAGCCACCACGCTGGCCGCGCTGCCCCCCGGCCTGGGCCCGCGCCTGCTCTGGCAGGTCCAGGCCGGGGGCTGGTGGCTGCTCGGGATGGAACACCATCCCGGACGCCCCGCCGATCTCGCCCTCGGCTCGCCCGACCTGCCGCTGCTGGCCGACGTGCTTGCCCGCTTCCCCCGCGCGCTCACCCCACCCCCGGCCGCCGGTCTGGGCACCCTCGCCGCGAGGTTGGAGGACTGGCAGGTCTGGGCCCGATACCGCGACTACCCCCCGCCCACCCTGCCCGACTGGGCCCGCGACGGCCTCGAGCAGCTCGTCGCCGCGAACGCGGCCGTCGGCGAGCTGGGCGGGAGCACCCTCCTGCACACCGACCTCAACCCCCACAACTGGATCATCGGCCCCGACGGGCGCACGACCGTGGTCGACTGGGCATGGGCCTGCACCGGCCCGGCCTGGGCAGAATCCGAATGGCTCGGCCCCCGGCTGATCGCCGCCGGCCACACCCCCGCGGCCGCGGCCGACTGGGTGAACCACGCCCAACGCAACGACCGCCCCGACCCGGCAGAGCGCCTGGCCCTGCTCGCCACCATCACCGGCATCTGGCTGCACCGCGCCCATCAAGGCGGGTTCCGTCCCGACCTCGCCGACGCCGCCCTGGCCTGGCTCGGCCACCGCTGGACCACCGACGAAAGCCCAACCGCTCACCGCACGCACATCCCCGCAACCGTCGCTTCCTAACGCAGACGGTGCCTTCACGATGTGGGCGACCGCTCCATGACCACTCGTACGGCTGTAGGTCGGTCGATCTCCGATGCGGTTACCTGATGGGCAACCATCTCGGGAAGGTCGTACATGTCACCGACAGCGCTGCTACGTCGCTCTCTCGTCCTCGGCGCGGTGTTCACCGCGTCCGCGTTCCTCGTCGCACCCGCGGCCAACGCAGCCACCACCACGTCCTGCACAAGCGGCTTCACGGCGCTCAACAGCCGGTCCCTCACCACGGCGAGCTGCGTTGGCTTTGTCGACGCGGGCTCGCCCTACGTCTTCCAGCTCGCGACGCTCATGGTCTGGAATCACGTGTACTCCCCACCCCTTCCGCAGTTCTCCACCTACTCGAACGCTGTGGCCACCTGCGCCACCTACTCGTTGACCCCCCAAGGGACAATCGCCGGCAGCACCTGCACCTTCCAGACCTAGACGAGTAACACGTAAGCCGGGGTGAGGTCCGGAGACGGACAAAGGATGTTCAAGATCCGCACTACCGCCCCGGCATCCACGGCGGGACGGCCTCGGCCCAGGTCTCCGACTGGACGGCAATGGCCGCATGGGCCCGTGGCCGCGCCGGTTCCTTCGGGCCGGTCGGGGCCACGCGGCTGCTCCAGCTCGCCGCGAGCGTGGCGGCCGGGGTGCCAGTCGACCTCGGCCAGGCCCTCGCCGACTTCGACCACGTCCAGCTCGAGGGCCCCCTGGCCGCGCTCGCCCTCATCACCCCCGACCCGGCCCAGGCCACCACCGCGGCCGAGGACCCCGCCCCGTGCTGACCAGCCTCGACAACCGCCCGGACAACCCCGCGGCGTCCTGGTGGCCGGCACCGGAGCGGCTGTGCGCGTGGCTCGTCGACGGCCAGTTACGCGACCACGCCGCGCCCTCGGGAGGGACGGGCGCGGCGGCCGCGTCACCCCGCCCGGATTCAGATCAGGGCCTCTACCCTTGACTGATCAGCGTCACGGCTCGAAAGGATCTCCACAACCCCATGCGGGAGCTCATCCGCACGCGCCTGACCGTGGAAGCCCTCGCCGCCCACTTCGGGGTGGCGCTGCCCACCGACGCGGAGATCGATGCCGCCAACGATCCCCCCGACCCGGGCCCCGGCGGCGACACCCGGCGGGAACCGCGCCCCTGACCGGCCGGACCCGGCCCGTGCTCGACGTCCTGGCCCTTGACACCGGACACCGTCGCCGCGGGGGCGCGCGTGTCGGTGACTGATCCCGTTCCACTGCCCGACACCGTGGTCGTGGTCGGGGCCGGGCTGATCGCGCTGTTGATCGCGGCCACCGCCCTGGCCCCCACCACAGGCCGCGTCGGCTCGCTGCTGCACCTGGTCAACAGTGTGGGCACCCTCGCCCACGAGTTCGGCCACGCCCTGGCCAGCGTGGCCACCGGCGGCGGGTCTACCTCATCGAGGTCCGCACCCCCGACAGCGGCAGCACCCACACCTGGTACACCTCACGGTTGGCCGACATCGTCATCTCGGCCGCGGGCTACGCCATGCCGCCCCTGCTCGGCCTCGGCGCGGCGTCGCTGATCTCCCGCGGTCACACCCCGCTCGTGCTCACCGTCGGCGTGGTCATCGCGGGCCTGGTGCTGCTGGTCACCCGCGACCTGGTCACCCTCGCCGTGGTCCTGGCCGTCGGCGGCGGATGCTTCGCCGTGCTGCACTGGGGTTCCCTGCCGGCCCAGCACTGGGTCGCCCACTGCCTGGCCTGGCTGCTGCTCGTCTCGGAAATCCCCGCCCTGGCCGTGCTGATCCGGGCACGCTGGAACGGCCGAGGCGGCAGTGACGATGCCGACGACCTGGCCGAGGCGACCCGCATCCCCGGCGTGGTCTGGATTCTGGGCTGGTACGCGCTGATCGGCTGGGCGGTGTGGACGGCCGCGCCGCTGCTGTGGGGGTGAGGCGGGCCGTCTGAACCGGCGTGCTCGGCGGTCTGGTGCTCGGCGGCGACACGCACTCACTCCGCAGGCCCGTTGTCACGCATGAACCTGATCTAGTGGACCCTGCGGCGGGCGGTGCCGAGGACGGCGCGGCTGATCGTGCTGCGGATACGCGCCCACGTGCCCGGAGGGCTGAACTCGGCATAGCGACGCGGAAGGGGCATCTCGGCGGCGGGATGGGCGTCGAGGGGTTCGATCAGCCGGGAGGGCAGCTCGGTGGTGATCTCGCTGCCCGCGTCCCAGCGCACGACGTAGATGTGCCCGGCCGTGGGATCGGTGCTCACCAGCTCCCCGACGACGCCGTGGTCGCCCTCGGTCAACTCGTGGACGTCATCTGGGCCTGGCGGTCGCGGGTCACCGGCCAAGCTGGTGGCTTGATATGCGGTCGTCGTCAAGGTCATCGGCATCCGCCCGCGCCATCGCACGCGCGTGCCGGTCAGCGTCGGGGTCTGCACACCCTGATTGTCCTACACCAGGGCAACCCTGCTCAGCGCGCGCACTCGACCAGGGAGAACTCCCGCTCGGCGCCGGTGTCGGTGTAGGTGAACGGCGTCCCCCCGGGGCCGATGCCATCGGTGACGACCCGCGTGCGCCACACGCCTTCCTGGCACGGCGCGCCGAGTTCCACGGCGAACCCCGCCGCGTCGGGGATGGTGACCCGAACCGCGGTGCGGCCCCGGTCGAGCCACTGCCCACCGACGCTGAACTGAAGTTGCGCCCGAAGATCGTGGGACCGAGGGCTGGGGGAGCAGTGTGGTCGCACCGTGTCGACCACCAGGCCGCCTTGGACGCTCAGGCCCGCGTAGGTGATCCCGCACGCCTTGCTCGGGTCAGAAAAAGGGCATCCCGAGGGGAAACCAGCGGCAGCGCCACCACCACGGCCGCGACGGCCACAGTTCGACGTGTTGTGCGGCTCATGGTCGATCATCTTCCCTGACGCTTGTCGTCAGCCGTGTCAGCGGGCGAGTGACGGCGCTCGTCCTCCCGACCTGAGGACGTCGGTTGGCTTGCCGTGCCGCCTTCAACGGGCGTGATCGGGAACCTGTCGACCCGGGTGGGGTGCCAGGGGGTCGGCAAAGTCGTGCTGGTGCTCGTCACGGCACCTGGGCACCGATGTCGCGAAGGTGCTCCTCGCCGCGCCGGGAAAGCCGTTCAACAGCGAAACCGACTTGGCAGACCCTGACCTACTCGGCCTGGGACGCCGAACACGAGATCGGAGAAGGGAGACACGCTAACCGCAGATCAACATTGGGACGGATGTCGCGGAGGCGGTCGGCGTGAGGCCATGTCGTCAGTCCAGGCCTCCGTAGATCCACTGAAAGGTGGAGTGACAGGCCAAAGAGTCTGTGCGCCGCGCGGTGAGCACGATGAACCGGGCATCGCGCGGCGGAGTGCCAGTGACCTCCTGGTCGTCGCTGCCGGCTGTGACCGTGCCCTGCGCGACGGGCTTGCCGTCCGCCAGCAGCGACCAGTCCACCACGGTCGGGCAGTCTCGAACCTCTTCCTGAACCAACACCACCGCCTCCAGGCGGAACCAGCCTCGAAGCTCTGTGCGGTCGTCGATATCCTCCCGTTCGAACCGTGTCCTGATGACACCTGACGCGGGGATGCCCCATTCGAAGCCGGTCGACGGGCAGGGACCGGAGTCACTGAAGCAGATTGACCGCTTCATCTCCTCGGGTTGATCGCCGGATGCGTAATCCAGCCCCTCAGTCGGGTCCGATGTGACGATGAAGTAGGCAAGGAGGGCGCTTATCGCCACGACAAGAAGCGCACATCCTGTCCCGGACGAGCCTCCATATGGAACGCTACGCCCGGCCACGCGCCCTCCCCGGTAGTGCTGCCCTTCGATTCTAACGTAGGCAAGGTCGTGTGCCGACCGGGAGGACCCCAGGAGATCGTCACAGTTGGTTTGTGCTGGTGGCGGCTGCGATGATCGGAATGATTCGGATTCGGTCAGCGGCGATGCGTTCTAAGGGATGTCTCGTAACCCGGTGATCGGTTGTATGGCGTGTGGGTGATCATGTTTGGGTGCAGGTGATCTCGTCGTCGCGGTCGGAGTGGATAGCTCCGTTCACCGAGCTGCCTCTCAGATGATCAGCGGTATCGTTGAGCTGCGGTCAGACTTGCTAGGTCGATTTCCGCATCGCCGCCAAGAGGTAACCCTTGGCGGCTTTTTTTCTGCCCACAGCGCGGGATGCTCCCGGCTGATGCCGGGTGAGTTACGCGCGGCGGGTGATCAGCTCGGGTGTGAAGCCGACCAGGACGGTGAACATCGCGGTGCGGGGCAGTCGGCAGAAGTGCGCCATGTTCTGGACCACCGTCGGCTCAAGCCAAGCGAGGCCGGACTTGTCGACGTCGTGTTCCAGCCGGTGTCGGGCCCAGACCCGCAGGGGGCGAGTTCGGCGCGGTGGTCGCCGGTGATGGCGTGCAGGTCCACCCGCACGCCGGTGCGGTCGAGGTCGATCTCGGCGCGTTGCAGGGCGAAGGCGAACAGCTCCGGCGCCACTGTGCCCAGGGCGCGGCTGATCTCCACGAGCCGGGCGACGGTGCAGTGCCGGGTGCCCTGTTCGTAGCTGGCGATGGTCTGCACGTGCATGTCGGAGTCCATCCGTTCGACCAGGTCGGCCCTGGTCCAGCCGAGGGCGGAGCGCGCTCGGCGGATCTCCTGTCCGACCGCGCGCGCGACCTCTGCCGCTGACGTCATGTGGTTCTCCCGTCGTGCCCGGGGGTGAGTTTCTGTCAGGCCGCTGTCTGTGCCAGGCCGTCGGCGACGTCGGCCAGCTCGGCGGCCAGGCCGCGGCAGGGGGCGCACACGGCGAGGTGGCCGCGTACCGCGGCGTGGTCCCGTGTGGACAGGCCGCCGCGCGTCCAGGCGCCGAAGCGGTCTGCTGCGGCCTGGCACCGGCCTCGGGCCGGGGGGCGCTGGAGGTGTTGTTGGAGATATGCCTGGCGCAGGCCCTCGCGGGCGCGGCGGGCCAGCGAGGACACCCCGTCGGGCGAGAGTCCCAGCTGGGGCGCGACCTCGGCGGGGGCCGGCCTGTGATCTCGGTGTGCCAGAGCACGCGCTGCCAGCGCTCGGGCAGCGTGGCGAACGCCGCGCGCACCATCGCCCGCTCCAGCCCCGCCAGGGCCGTGTCCAGGTCGCGCGCCACCATCGCCTCCGGGGCGGCCTCGGTGATATCGGCGTACGGCTTGACCCTGATGCGGCAGTTTCGCCGGGTGCGTTCGTAGGCGAGGTGGCGGATCGTCGTCAGCAGGTAGGCGCGGAACTGCCGGTCGGAGGTGGGCCCGCGGCCTCTGCCCAGGGTCTCCAGCACGCGGATGACGGCGGTGGCGACCAGGTCGTCGGCGTCGGCCGGGGTCCGGGTGAGCTGTCGGGCTTGACGGTGGGCCGCGTCGTGGTGCTCCCGGTACAGCTGGGTGTAGGCGCCGGTGTCGCCGGCGCGGACCGCGTCCACCAGGGCCCTGGTCATGGGCTCGCGTCCCGGTGCATCTGCTGGGCGACGCGCAGCACCGCGTAGGCGCTGGGCCCGTGGGTGATCCAGCCGTTCTCCACCCAGGCGATGGCCTTGGTGAACGGGATCAGCTTGTGGGTCAGGTCGGCCTCTCCGCCTTCCAGGTTGGCCGCTCCCTGGGTCAGGCCCATGGCCAGGAAGACGTCGACGGCCCGGTTGGTGACGTCGATGGCCTCGTGCACCCGGCCCAGGTGTGTCCAGGTCGAGGCCCGGAGGCCGGTCTCGTCGGCGAGTTCGCGGTGCGCGGCCTCGGCCGCGTCGGTGTCCTGCGGGTCGACCGCGCCGCTGGGCAGTCGCCAGTGGTCGCACCCCAGGGTGTAGATCCACTGCCGGGTCATCACCACCTCGTACCGCTTGGTGACCGCCAGCATGGTCACCGCGGGCGGGGCGAGCACGTGATAGGTGACGGCGACGCCATCGCGTCGCCGCTCGGCCCTCGTTGTCCTCGGCCACCCCGGGGCCCTTCCTGCTCGTCGTCTGGTGGCCGTCATCCTTTCGGGCCCGCGCCTGTCGACTGGCTGCGGCGCGCGGGCCCGCCCGCGGTCGACCACTTGGCCGGGGTCGGTCACGGCTCGCCGGGTTCGGCCGTGCCCTGCTCGATGGTGTGGCCGTGTTCGAGGATGCGGTGGGCGGCGCGGCGTCGGGTGAGGGGTGGGATTAGAGGGCGACAACGCCGCGCGCCGCGATCTTGGCATCCGCACCTGGAGTAGAGCCCTGGCCGACGCTGCGGCGAGGGGGCAGGGCATTTGGCTGGAGGAGGTGGGTTCAGTGGGTGACCTCGTTGCGGGCTTCGGGGATCAGGACGGCGAGGGTGGCTTGGATGCTGTCCTTGATCGCGCCGGAGAAGTTGATGTTCTCGCTGTGCGCGGGGGAGATGTGGGCGAGGGGCGTCGAAACGTTTCGGTCCATGGACGAGTCCTCCGACGCCGGTTTCCCTAAGTCCCGATCAAGTTCCTGTCCTCGGCGCGTGGATGCCCCTAGCCTCAAGAGAACCGGCACGTCCGGAGCGTGCCCTTGTCCAGGGAGAACCATGCCGCTCTTCATCATCATGGCCGTGCTGGTGGTAGCTCTTTTGGGCGTTCTCTACGTTCTCGAAGTCCGTTCTCGGCGCCTCAGAAGCGGCCTCGGCAACTTGGCCGGCGCGGCGAGACCGCAGTCCATCAGCAGCAGGCACCGCGACAACGACGACCTCGGCGCACGCGCGACCATGCGCCCCTGACAAACCCATGCCAAGCGGCCCGCGGTCGATCTCGACGGCGCGAACTGCGATCTCGGCGGGAGCGCCCCGCCCATGGCGAGGGCGTGGCGCGCCGACCTGGACCCGCGCACCTCGGGCGACATCGACAGCGTGGTCCTGGGCCAGGACCAGCCACGTGACCGCGACCAATCGCACCGCCTCGCCCACCTCGGCCGCCGGGGGAGCGGAGTCTGCCCGGCCCCGGCGGAAGGACGCACGGAGCCGCTGTTGACCAGCTGAGGCAGGGCGATGAGGTGGGCCAGGGCTTCGGCGGCTGCGGGCAAGTGGTGGGGGGAGCTGGACCACCACGGCCAGGACGAAGATCAGTCGGGGCGGTGGGGTCGTGGCGAAGCACGTTGGGGAACTGGTACCGAAGGTTGTCGGTGCGGCCGCGGTGCAAGCGCACCATCAAGTTGTTGCTTCACCTCATTCTGGCTGCTCGACATTTGAGTGACCTTCAGGCGGCGCGGTGCGGCGTGCCATGACCGTTCCGGGCTAAGGCGGGTTGCTTCGGTTGATGGGGTGACCTGCTTTGGCCTGGGTGTGGTGGGTTGTGGGCGGAAACCACTCGTTGTGTGGACGCTGAGTGGTGGTTTGTGCGCGTAGCGTGTGACGCTCGGGTTCGGGGTTGGAGCGTCTGGAGGAGCATGTGACCGCTGTCGTCATGTCTCGTCGTGGTCGTGATCTGGTCGATCCGGTGGTGTTCGCGCGGGTGTCCGCGCGGTTGGCGCTCGACCATCCGCAGGTCGCTCCAGTGGCGGAGCGGATCGTGGATCAGGCGTTGGCGTTCCTGGCCGCTGTCGGGCGGCAGCCGGGCCGTGGTCTGGTACCGAGCCCGATGGTCGATCTGGGCTGGCACCAGCTGATCCTGGACACCCGGCTCTACGCCCGGCTGTGCCGCGAACTTGCGGGCGAGTTCGTGCACCACGTCCCCGACGACCCACCCACCGCGCCTGGTGACCGCGAGCCGGGGACGGTCGGCCGTACGATCGAGGCGATCACGGCGGCGGGGTTCGTCGTGGACGGTGAGCTGTGGCCGTTGCGAGCCAAGTGCGGGCCATGTCATGAAGACGGCAACTGCACCAACTCCGGCCGCGACGGCAACGAGAACACCGACGGCCGCAAGAAAGACCCGAGGTGACTGTATTGGGTGAGGCGACGGCGTCGGTGACGTGGCAGGAGCTGCCCTGCGCGGTTCGCGACGCCGTCGAGCGGCATGTCGGCGCGGTCGCGGAGGTCGAACAGGTCGAGGAAGGCAGCGCCGGCGACTTCGTTGCCGTGTTGCGCTTGGTCGACAGGGGTCGGGTGTTCGTGAAGGCGGTGGCCGGGGTCGACCGCAGGATGCGGTGGCTGCGCAATGAGATCACCGGCAACACCGTGGCCGTGGGTCTCGCCCCCCAGGTGCTGTTTCACGCCGACCTCGACGCCGCCGAGACGGGCCGGGACTGGCTCGTCGTCGGGTTCGAGCACGTCCCCGGCCGCTCGGCCCACCTTGCCCCTGGCTCTCCGGACCTGCCCCTGGTCGCCGCCGCCGTCGAGGCGATCGCCGCTCTGCCCGCGGGAGGGATGCGGCCGTTGCGGCAGAGGTGGGCCCCGACCGACTGGTGGCACCGGGTCGCAGCCCTGGCCCCGGATACGATCGTCGGCTTCGACATCGCCGAGATGACCCGGCTCAGCGAGCTGGTCCCCGCCCTGGTGGACGGGGACCGGCTCCTGCACACCGACCTGCACGGCGACCAGATCCTCATCACCCCCGATGGCTCCGCGAAGGTCATCGACTGGGGCTTCCCAGGGGCCGGCGCCGCGTGGATCGACACGGCGTTCGTGATGCTGCGCCTCATCGAAGCAGGCCACACTCCTGACGCCGCTGAGACCTGGGCCTACGCCCGGCGCACCTTCGCCGATGTCGATGGGTCGGCGTTGACGGCGTGGACCGCCTACGTCGCCGGGTTCTGGACCCACCTGGCCGTCACAGGCGGCCCTGGATCACCCCGACGTGCCCAACTCGCCCGCGACCATCTCCGGTGGCGGTTGACGCGCTACCCGGTCTCGACCTCCACGCACTGACACCGGCTGAACCTGGTCAGCGTTCTGCGGCGGCAAGATCGATTCAGTACTTTCCGGCTCGACCAGGGCTGATGGCGTTGCTGGCTGTTGTGGTCGTTCCTGGGCAGCGTGGACGTCTTGCGTGTGGGGCGGTCCGGCAGGTCGGTTAGCGCGACCCTATCTCGATCGTCTCGCGCTGGGCGGGGTAGCCTGTGGGTGCGGGATTACCGTTTTCCGGAACACCGAAAAATTTCCGGTCAACCGGAAATCGGAAAATCCGCGCAGGAAGAAGGGCCGCCACCGTCCCCCGTCTGCCCGGTGCGCCAACACCGGGACTAGCGACAGGGTCGGGTGACGGCCCTCGACCTAACTCACCTCGGTGCTAGGCAGGCCTGTAAACCAGCAGCACCAGGACGAGCAGCAGCCCGGCCCTCACGACAGTGGTGGCCGGGCTTTCGCTCATCGTCATGAGCGCGAGCACCAAGTCCGCCACGTATGGCACCAGGGTCGTGTACTGCTGCAGCGAGGTCTTCCGTGGGTGAGCCGGAGGCTCGGACCCGGTGGAATCGTCCCGCTCGGACATGGAGTTTTCCTCTCCTCGTTCCGCCTGGCTTTCGCCAGGGGCACGGGGGACCGAGTCGGATCCGCGCCAGAGGCACGGGCCGGATCTCGGGTCCGCGCCGGAGTCCCCTCATGAACGGGTACCGGCGCAGAGGAAAGTGATCCACATTCGCTGAATCAGCTTACGGGATCCCACTCTTGTCCGTGACAGCACCACACTGGCGTCCTTTCGGCGGTAGCGAGATGTGCGGGCATAAGGTGGGGATAGGCGCGCGCTGCCGCCCAGGCCGACGCCGAGACGTACGCGCGCTGGTCGGGTGCCCATGCCGGGTTGGTGTCGGGGTCCGGCACGGTCGCGGCGTCCCTGGCCAGGGACGAGGACAGGATCGCCACGCCCCGGACCTCGATGGGGCGTGAAGCTCGGCCGCCTTGCGCGCGCCGATGTCCGGTTATGACCAGGCGTAGTGCGGCCCGGAGGCCGAAGCCGCCGGGCCCGTGCTGGGCGTGGCTTCGCGATGGCGGCCGCCAGGCGCTGTAACGCGGGCGGCCCGCGGAACCATTCCACGGGTATGGGTGAATCGTTGGACCGTGCGGTCAAGCGGGAGCAGGCGCTCGAGGCGACGCGGCGGGCCGTCGAGGACTGGACGCGCCGCTATGCCGGGCCGGTGGCGGAGTTGCCGTTCAAGACGACCGTGGAACAGGTGCCCGCAGGCGACCGCGCGCTCGTCGCGGAGTTCCTGGCTAAGGCGCGGCGGTCGCAGTTCGAGAAGGGCACCGTGCTGGCGCACCCTGACGGCAGCGACCGCATGCTCACCGGCATCCACGGCCTCGGGTTCCGCAGGCACACCGCGCCGGTGGCGCGGCGGCTGCACGGGGAGCGGGTCCGGTTCATCGAGGCCCACTACACCTCGGGCCTCCCCGAGTCGGTTCGGTTCCTCGCCGACGGCACGCGCTACGTGGGCAGCTACCCGGGCAGCGGCGAGCTGACCTCGGTGCTCGCCGCGGCGCTGGTCAAGCGCTGAGCGATCAGGCGCGGCCGAAGAGCTCGCCAACCAGCCACAGGGTTGACCGGCAGGACCGGGCTGCGCTTGCGCTCCTGGCCCTGCCGTTCTCCGTCACCCTGCGCTGCCCGCTCAGGCAGTGGGCGAGGATGCTGCCGACGGCCTGAGCGAAACTGACCGGTGCGGGCGGCTGGAGGACGTACTCGGCCCGCCGCGCGGGCAGCCTGTCGACCAGCCGGACGTCGACCGGACACTCTGGGCCGTGCTCGTGCTGGTTCTCGTCGTTCTCGGCGACCGACGGCACGTCTTCGACGTCGGCGAGGGACATGCGAGCGGTGACGGGGCACGGTGTGGTCGTGTTCGAGGATGCGGTGTGCCGCGCGGCGCCGGGTGGGGTGGCGGGAGTAGAGGGCGAGCAGGTGGGTCAGGGCTTCGACGGCTGCGGGTAGCAGCCGGGGGAGCTGGATCACCGCGGCCAGGGCGATGACCGGCCAGGGTGACGGGGTGGGCAGGCTGGTCACCCACGCGGGGATCTGGGGCATGGCGTTCACGTTGCTCGGCGGGTGCGGGGTGAACGCGGGTTCAGTGCGGGGCGAATGCGGGTGCTGGTTTCGATCATGTGGCCACCGTGCCCGACGGGTGTGGGTGGGAGGGTTGGCCGGAAGGTTGGTGCCCGGGAGTGGAAGGTTGGTGCCCGGGTTGGTGTCCGGTGATCTTTGGCGGGCCCGCGATGTGTCGGTGTCGGCCGCTATGGTCGCCGGGTGAGCACGCCGTATGAGTGGACGCCGCACGGGTTGCCCTGTTACCGCTCCGGGCAGGCGCCGCCTTTTCTGCGGTTGGAGAGCCAGTTGCGGGAGTGGGGGCTCCGTCCGGCGGAAATCCGTGCGCCTACGTGGACTCGCAGTACGGCTTGGCCGCGCTGTACCTGGTCACCGACGCCGTTCTCGTCGACCCGCGTAGCTGGCCACCCACCCGAACCACGTCCTGAGTTGATGCGATGACCACGGCGGCGGGGTGATCCTTTGACGGTTACCGGTCACCTCTGCAAGATCGGTCAGAGCGTCCGGAACGTGTCGACCAGATCCGGCCGGCACGGGGTTCGGGTTCGTTCCGTGGGTAGCTGCGCCCGCGGCTCGGCGGTGCGGCCGGGACGTACTCCGCACCGCGCGGGCTGGTGGTCGCCATCCTCGCGGGCCCGTGCCGCCCGTTGCTTTGGTGTGCGCGATTAGTGGACCAATCCGTCCGCCGGTGACCGCTGGTGACCGATACGTTCACGGCTCCGTGCTTGATGCGGATCGCCTTGTCAAGGTGAATCGGTGATGGCGGGTTCTTGGCAGGGAGGTTCGTCGATCACGACGTCGATGCGCTGGTCAGGGGGCGCGGTCGAGGCCGAGCGGGCCCAAGTGAAGCGTGTTGAGGCCGAGTATCAGGACGATGCCGACCGCGAGGGCGCTGAGCACGGTGGCGACGGCCACCAGCCGGGTGATGCTTGACCAGTTGTGGGTGAGCCGGTGGAACAGGCCCGGCCAGGTTGCCGGATCAGGCTCGTGGTTGGGGTGATCTGTGCTGCTGGGGTGCGGTGCGGGCTCGCGCGAGGTTCTATCGTTCATGGAAGCGGATGTCCTTTGGTCTCGGTGGCTGCCGGGCTGGGTGGGTGTTTGCGATCTCGGTGGTTTCCCGTTGCAGCGGGAGACCACCGACTTTGGTTCTCGCGGAGAATGCCATGTGTCACCCCGATCGTCATTGAGGGACAGCGGCGTACCTGGATCGCACTATCGCACAGCACTACACAGCCTTCGGGAGGGGAACAGCGCAACTTCGGTGGCGTACCAATCCTGTTCGGAGGCCAAATGGTGGCCGCGGGCGAGTGCACGGCGGACCGACCGCGACGATCTACCGACCTAGCGGCCGTGCTTCACCTGCGGTGGTTGATTACCCAGCATGGTTGCCTCGCTCCGACTGGCCTTCGCGGGGTTCGTTGGGTCGCCACCAGCGTCGGCGACGACGGCGGCCAGTTCCCGCGCCGCGCGGGCCCGCTCGCCCCCGGCCCGCCCGCGCCTGGGCGCAGGGTCCTGGGCCCGGGGCCGGCGGTCAGCCATGCCTGTGGCTGCGGCGCGCGGGCCCGCCTGCGGCCGATCACCTGGCCGGGGTCGGTCACGGCTCGCCCGGCTCGGCGATCTCGACGGTGTGGCCGTGTTCGGGGATGCGGTGGGCGGCTCGGCGTCGGGTGGGGGCGGGAGTAGAGGGCGACTACGCCGCGCGCCGCGATCTTGGCATCCGCATCTGGAGTAGAGCCTTGGCCGAGCCAAGACCACGGGCTGAAATCCGGGCTTGGACGTGTCAACGGGCGGGCCGATAGTGAGATGGTCTAACCAGTGATATTGCGAGCGTTGGCGATCCGAACCGGCGTCATGCCGGGTGGGGTCGCCGTCTGCAGCGCTTGGAGCCGGACCCGGCGACCGCGGAGACGGTGCGGTGGATTTTGCCCAGCGGATCGCGGGGAAGAGCGCGGCGGGGATCGCGC
Source organism: Actinokineospora lacus (assembly GCF_053813445.1). NCBI lineage: Bacteria > Bacillati > Actinomycetota > Actinomycetes > Pseudonocardiales > Pseudonocardiaceae > Actinokineospora > Actinokineospora lacus. The sequence continues at coordinate 35,905 of NZ_JBQERA010000019.1, read as the reverse complement.
GCGGGCTGAACGAGCGCGGCGTGGCGTGTCCCTCGGCGGTCGACCGGGAACGCAACCAACACCGTGCGGGCTTGCGGTGGTCGTTGCGGTCGGTGATCGAGATTCTGGAGAACCCGCGCTACACGGGCAGGCAGGTGTGGAGCCGGACAGCCGCCGATCGTGGCCAGCGGTCTGCGAGTGGTCGGCGGCCGTCGGTGCGGCGACCGATGGGGGAGTGGGCGGTCTCGGAGCGGTTGGCGCACGAGCCGCTGATCCCGGAGGCGGACTTCGTCGCGGCGCAGGCCGCGCAGGTGGCGAGGGTCGATCAGTGCGGTCGTACGCGCAGGTATCGGCTGTCCGGGCTGGTGCGCTGCGGGGTGTGCGAACGACGGATGGACTCGCACTGGGTGCACGGACGACCCGGCTACCGCTGCCGCCACGGCCGCACCAGCGCGCACACCCTGAGCCCCGACGTGCCGAAACCGGTGTACGTACGCGAGGACCATCTCCTGGAAACCGTCACCGCCCAGCTCGCCCACCCCGGCGACGGCACCTCGGAATCGGGCGTGGAGGGCTACTTGTGTCGTACCGGAATGGTGATCCGTCACTCCGTGAACGGCACCGTCATCGAGCCGAAGGACGCCGAAACAACAAGCCCCACGGACCGCACCTGATAGACTCAGAATGCACCCGTGGGGCAGTTATGTGTCCGACAGAAACGTGGGAGATATCCCATGCCCAGTCGGGCGTGAGATGTCATAATTGCAACATAACAGGCGGATCTGCCAGCTTGCAAATGGGGGAGATCTCCCACGCTGAGTGGGCGGCTTGAAGCGCAACGACATCTGCTGCGGCTGTGGCTTGGCCTGTCCGTATTGGACTACAGAGATTGAATGATCAGGGTTAGCTGGCGGCGTGTCCGGCTGGCTTGGGCGTGGGGATGCGGTATGCGGTAGGTATGCGTTATCCCGATGGTGGTGGGCTGACGGCCGAGGGCCGTGCCCGGCGTGAGGCTGTCCGGTTGCGGGCGGCGGAGTTGTTCGTCCAGGACGTGTCGGTGCCGGAGATCGCCCGGCGGCTGCGGGTGTCGCACAACGCGGTGTACGTGTGGCGGCGGCGCTGGCTGGCCGAAGGCGATGGCGGATTGGCGTCCAAGGGTCCTTCGGGCGCGGACTGCCGACTCTCGCCGAAGCAGGTGGATCGACTGGCCGCGGCGTTGGAGGAAGGTCCCGCCGCGCACGGCTACACCGAGGACCAGCGATGGACCCTGACGCGGGTCGCCGACCTGATCGGCCGGCTGTTCCGGGTCCGCTACACCCTGCGTGGAGTGTCGATGTTGTTGCACCGCATGGGGTTCAGCCCGCAGATGCCCACACACAGGCCGGTCGAGCGCGACGAGGAGGCCGTGGCGACGTGGCGGCGGGAGACGTGGCGCCAGGCAAAAGGTTAGCGGTCGAGCGTGGGGCGTGGATCTGCTTCGAGGACGAGGCGGGTCACACGCTACGGCCGCCGAAGGCACGAACCTGGGCTCCACGCGGACAGACCCCGACGATCCCGGTGTCGGGAAAGGGGTCCGGCCGCATCTCGGTCGCCGGACTGCTCTGCGTCCGCCCCACCGAACCCGCACAACAACGCCCGCATCTTTTGTACCGCCTCAAGACCCACCGCGCCCGCAAAGGCGAACGCCGCAGCTTCGCCGAAACCGACTACATCGCACTGCTCGACGCCGCACACCAGTACCTCAAGGCCGAGATCGTGGTGATCTGGGACAACCTCAACACCCACATCAGCGCCGCGATGCGGCAACTGGTCACCGCCCGCGACTGGCTACACGTCATCCAACTACCGGCCTACGCCCCCGACCTCAACCCGACCGAGGGGGTGTGGTCCCACGTCAAACGCAGCCTCGGCAACCTCGCCGTCACGAACACCGACCACCTGGCCGACATCGTGCGCAACCGCCTCAAACGCATCCAGTACCGACCCGAACTCCTGACCAGCTTCCTCGCCCAGACCGGCCTCACCCTCGACCCAGAACCACCCTAACCCTGACCATTCAACCTCTGTAGCGGGCGCGGCCCGGATGCTGAGACCCTGCGGATCATGACCTGCACCGTCGAGACCTATGCCCAACAGACGCTCTGAGAAGGACCAGGCGGTCACCGATCTGTTGGACCGCCTCGACCTCGAACGGCCACTGGCCGACAACATCCGGTTCGCCAGCCGCGCCGAGCCGTGGAGGTACACGGGGGTGACCTGTCTGGTCGCCCGTGACGGACAGGGAACTCCGGTCGGTTTCCTCTCAGGTCGACTGAGCAAGAACGACGGCAGCCTGCCGGGCAGGGTCGCGTTCGTGGAGATGATCGGGGTGGTGCGCGCCATGGCTGTGAGGGACCGAGATGATCGTTTAACGCGGACCGGACTGTTCACTTCGGATGATTCGTTCCTGCTTCGAGCGGGGATTCGCTGCTGCCCAGTCGCTATTTGACGACTGGGCAGCACGTGCGTGGTCTTAGGGCCGCTTGGGCGTCATTGCCCAGAGTATGAGGTAGATGACGAACTGGGGTCCCGGCAGCAGGCAGGACGCCACGAAGAGCAGGCGCATGCGGCTGGTGGGCCAGTTGTAGCGGGCGGCGAGGCCCGCGCACACCCCGGCGATCATCTTGTGGCTTTGTGGTCTGGTCAAGCTGGTCATTCTGCACCGTTCAGAAGTCGGGGACGGAGTTTCCGCACTGTGGGCTTACCCCCTGGGTTGGTGGATCGTGAGGTGGAGCGGTTGCCGTTGTCGAACAGCGCTCGACCGAGACCGCCACCATGAGCCGGCTTCGCGGCGTGACAGATTCCTGTGTCAGGCGCCACGGATTGGGCGGCCCGCCCCGGTTGGCTTGCTGGGGCGGGGCGGGCGCGGGGTTCAGTTGGTGTGGGTGTGGGTGTGGGTGTGGAGGTCGGTGAGGGTGGCGGCGAGGCGGAAGTACTTGTTGGTGCCGAGGTCGCGGACGGTTTTGATGCCGAAGGCGGCGTCGAGTTTCTGCGCGTCGGCGTTGCTGACTCCGGAGAGGGCGGCGACGGGGGCGTCGAGGATCTCGGCGAGGGGGAGGTTCTCGTAGGCCTTGTCGAGCTGTGTGGCCAGGTTCGCGGAGACGGTCATGGTGGGGTTCCTTCCGGCGGGGATTTGATCTTGTTGGGGTCTGGTGGGTGGGGTGTGGTCATTCGTCGCCCGAGGCGTCGCCGCCGTCGTCGTCGCCTTCGAAGGCGTCGCCGATCATGTCACCGATGATCATGCCGCCGATGGCGCCCGCGGCTGCGCCTGCGATGACGCCGCCCATGCCGGGGCCGCGGCGTTCATGGCTGTCGTGGTGGCCGTGCTGGCCGTAGGCGGGCTGACCGTGACCCTGTTGGCCGTAGCCCTGCTGCCCGTACGCGGGCTGCCCGTATGCGGGTTGGCCGTACGCGGGCTGCCCGCCGAACGCGGCGTTGCCGCCGCCGAAGGCCGGGTTGGCGCCGAAGGCGGGGTTGGCGCCGCGTTCGGCGATCTGGGTGAGCCAGTCGTCGATGAGTGGGGCCCAGTCGGTGCGCTGGGCGTCGGCGTGGGTGAGCTGGAAGCGGCCGAAGGCGTCGCCGCCGCCGGGCTGTAGGAAGCCGCGGCGGCGGTCGGCCTCCAGCACGACCCACAGCTGCTCGGGGGTGGTGATGAAGGTGAGCTCGATCTGGTTGATCCGGCCTGCGTGGTGGCCGGGTGGGAAGAACTCGATCTCCTGGTAGAAGCCGAGGACCTGGGGCAGGCCGTGGAGGCGGCCGACCTCGACGTCGGCGGCGCGGAAGGTGGCGCCGAGTCGGCCGAAGGCGTCGAGCACCTGGTTCTGGGAGGGCAGCGGCACGATGGTCAGCGGGTCGAGGTCGCCCTTGTCGGGGGCGCTGGAGATGACCAGCTCGGTGCGCACGCCGACGGTCATCCCGGGCAGCGGGGTGGAGCCGACCGCGGTGATCGGGGTTTCCCAGGGCAGGGGGAGCTGGAAGGGGATGTCCAGTCGCTGGTTGGCGGCGACGTGGACGCCCTGGTGGACGACGACGCGGTGGAACTCGGCGATGCCGTGGGCCTCGTGCTCACCGTGCTCGGCCTCGGCGCGGGTGACCAGGGACAGCACGATCTGGTCGATGGCCGCGTCGTTGCTGCCACCGGAGATGCTCACGCGGCCGGTGACGACCTGGCCGGGCATCGCGGTGGGGGAGTCGAGCACGGTGTCGACGGTGGGCCCGCCGACTCCGAAGGCGGAGAGCATGCGTTTGAACACGGAGAGTCCTCTCGGTGGGGTGCGGGAAAGGCCCTGGCCCCCGCCAGGGGGAGTGGGGCGGGGGACCAGGGGGTCAAAGGGGGTGGGGATGGGGTCAGGTCGTGGCTGTGGGGGTGTCGGTTTCGTCGTCGAACTCGCCGATGAGTTCTTCGAGCAGGTCTTCCAGGGCGGCGATGCCGATGACGGTGCCGTCGTCGTCGGTGACCAGGGCCAGTTGGGTGCGGTGGGCGCGCATGGTGGTGACGGCGGTGGGCAGGGGTGCGGTCGCGGGCAGCGGCAGCACGTCGGACATGAGGTCGCGGGCGGGGATGTCGGTGCCCGCGGCGGTGGCGCGCATGGCTTCGCGGATGTGGATGAGTCCGGTGACCCGGCCGGTGGGGTCGGTGACGGGGAAGCGGGAGCGGCCGCTGAGGTGGCTGAGCTTCTCCACCTCGCGGGCGGTGTGCGCCTCGGTGACGGTGACCGTGTCGTCGCGGGGCACCATGACCTGGGCCAGGGTGGTGTTCTGCAGGGCGAGCATGCGGGTCAGCAGCCGCTGCTGGCCCTCGTGGATGGTGCCGTGCTCGCCGGACTGGCGCAGCAGCATCCGCAGGTCCTCGGCGCCGTAGCTGTGGGTGAGGGTGTCGACGGGGTTGACCTTGACCAGGCGCAGCATGGCGTTGGCGACATGGTTGAGGCTGGTGAGCAGCCACCGCACCGCGCGGGTGAACCAGCGGAAGGGCAGCGACAGCATCAGCGCGGAGGTCTCCGGGTGCGCGATCGCCCAGGATTTGGGGGCCATCTCCCCGATGACCATGTGCAGGAACACCACGATGACCAGGCTCAGGGCGAACGCGATGCCGTAGCTCAGGCCGCTGGGCAGACCCAGTGCCCGGAACAGCGGGTCGGTCAGCTCCGCGATGGCGGGTTTGGCCAGCGCTCCGAGGCCCAGGGTGCACAGGGTGATGCCGAGTTGGGCGCCCGCCAGCATCACCGAGAGCTCATCGATCCCGGCGATGGCCGCCCGCGCGGCGCGGCTGCCCCCGGCGGCGGCGTCCTCCAGCCGGTAGCGCTTGGCCGCGGTGAGGGCGAACTCGGCGGCGACGAAGAAGGCGTTGCCCACCAGAAGGACGAGGGAGACGACCAGTGCCCAGCCGATGCTCATCGCCGCACCTGCGCCTGGTCATCGTCCGCGGTGGCCTCGGCCACGGACAGCCGCACCGTCTGCGGCACGTGCCGGGACACCGCGACCACCTCGATCACCACGACGCGCCCCGGCCCGGGTCCGTCCTCATCGGCCTCGTCCAGGGTCGGGGCAAGCCCGACGCGCACGGTGTCGCCCACCCGGGTCACCCGTCCCAGTTCGTGCAGCACCAACCCCGAGACCGTCTCGTAGACGTCGTGCTCGGCCAGCGGCAGCCCGGTGGCATCGGCGATCTCGTCCATGCGCATCCGCCCCGGCACCACCCAGGAGCCGTCGGGAGCGCGTTCGATGGCGGGCTCGGTGGTGTCGTCCTCGTCGTGGATCTCGCCGACCAGCTCCTCGGCCAGGTCCTCCAGGGAGATCACCCCGGCGAACCCGCCGAACTCATCCAGCACGCACGCCATCTGCCTGCGCTCGCCGCGCAACCGCTCCAGCACCGCGGGCAGCGGCAGCGAGTCCGGCACCAGCAGCGCCCGCACCGCGATCTCGCCGACGGTGGTTGTTTCCCGCTGCTCGGGCTCCACGCCCAGCACCTCCGCCAAGCCCACCACGCCGATCAGGTCGTCCACATCGGAGCCGACCACCGGGAACCGGGAGTGCCCGGTGTCGATCATCCGCACGACCTCGGCCGCGGGAGCGTCGGCGCGCACGGTGTGCACCACGACCCTGGGTGTCATCGCCTGCCCCGCGGTCAGCTCCCGGAAGTCCAGTCCCCGGTCCAGCAGCCGCGAGAGCTCCGGGTCGAGCTGCCCACCGGCCTCGGAGTCGTCGATGATGCGCTGCAGGTCCTGCGGGGTCACCCCTTGGGGCAGTTCCTCCACCGGCTCGATGCCGACCGCGCGCAGCAACTTGTTGGCCGAGGCGTCGAAGAACCGGATCAACGGGCCCGCGACCTTCAAGTAGAGCAGCGTCGAGCGGCTCAGCGCCCGCGCCAGCCGCTGCGGCTCGGCGATGGCCAGGTTCTTCGGGAACAACTCACCCAGCACCATCTGCACCACCGTGGCGAAGGTCAACGCCAGCACCACCGACACCGACAGCGACACCGCCTCGGGCAGCCCGGCCGCCCCCAACACCGCCGCCAGGCCCTCACCCAGCAGCGGCTCGGCCACATACCCGGCGAGCAGCGCCGTCACCGTGATCCCGAACTGCGCCCCCGAGAGCATGAACGACAGGCGCCCAGTCACCCGGTAGGCGCGCTCGGCGGCCTTGTCCCCGTCCTCGGCGTGCTGGCGCAACCGGCCCCGGTCCACCGCCAGGTACGCGAACTCCTGGGCCACAAAATAGCCGGTGGCCACCGTCAACAGGGTGATCACCAGCAAGCCGGATATGATCAACACGGCCTCGCCCCCGCACCAACGCGGGACGCGCGCCCACTGTGCTGCCGGGCCGGACCCGGCTGACTACTACACGCCTCAGCATCGCCGGACTGCATAAAGCCGACAGTAGCACGTAGCACTGTATGGTTGCGGCGGACCGCGCGAGCCGGAAGGAGACGCCCATGCCCACGGACTTGCTGCGCATCGGCGAACTCGCCGCGCACGCCGGGGTCAGCACCCGCACCGTCGACCACTACACCCGCCTGGGCCTGCTTGTTCCCGCCGAGCGCAGCGGCGGCAACTACCGCCTCTACCGCCCGGCCGACATCGACCGGATAGCCCTCATCCGCGAGTTGGAAACCCACGGCATCAGCCTCGAGGACATCGCCGCCGCCCTCACCACCCCCGGCACCGGCCTGCCCGCCGCCCTGGACCGCGTCGCCCACGACCTGCGTGCCCTGCAGGCCGCCGCCGACACCGCCGCCCCCGAAGCGCACGGCCTGCTCGCCGCCATCACCGCCCGCGTCCACAGCCTGATCAACCTCGCCCTGCACATCCCGCCCGACCTGTTCCTGCCCTAACCCCCAGCAGCACACCACAGGAGGCACACATGATCGGCTTCATCGTCGCCGGACTCGTCATCGGCATGCTCGCCCGCCTCGTCAAACCCGGCAAGCAGAACCTCAGCGTCCTGGCCACCCTGCTGCTCGGCCTCGCGGGCTCGGTCATCGGCGGCACCATCGCCAACCTCCTCGACACCGGCGACATCTTCGAACTCAACGTCCTCGGCTTCATCATCGCCGTCATCGCCGCGTTCCTGCTCATCGGCGTCGCCGAAACCCTCACCACACGGCGCAAGCGCAGCCACTGACCCGCGAGGCAACCCGGGCGCTGGCGTGGTGCTCGTCGCCAGCGGTATCGCCGGCCGGTATGTACGGTCACAAAGGAATCTGATACCCACCGACCGACGCGACTGACGGCCCTATCCCGTCCACCTGCCACACCGTCCACCACCGCACCCGCGCAGGCGACGCCCGACAGCGCCCAGCACGACAGAACAGGCCCCACACATGGAATGGATGCTCAGCCCCGAGCTGTGGATCGCCTTCGGCACCCTTCTGCTGCTGGAGGTCGTGCTCGGCATCGACAACATCGTGTTCATCTCCATCCTCGCCGACCGACTGCCCGCCCACCAACAACAACGCGCCCGCCTCATCGGCCTGTCACTGGCCCTGATCACCCGCCTGCTCCTGCTGGCCTCGCTGTCCTGGGTCATCGGCCTGACCGCGCCGCTGTTCACCGCACTCGGGCAGGACATCTCCGGCCGCGACCTGATCCTGCTGCTGGGCGGACTGTTCCTGCTCGGCAAGGCCACCTACGAGATCCACGAACAACTCGAAGGCCCCGAGCACGGCACCAACCGCAAAACGGTCTCCTTCGCCGCGGTGATCGCCCAAATCCTCGTCCTCGACGTGGTGTTCTCCCTCGACTCGGTGATCACCGCCGTCGGCATGGTCGACGAACTCGGCATCATGATCGCCGCCGTGGTCGTGGCGATGGCCATCATGCTCGTCTCGGCCAAGAAGATCAGCGAGTTCGTCAACCGCCACCCCAGCGTGAAGATGCTGGCCCTGTCGTTCCTGCTGCTCATCGGCGGCAGCCTCATCGCCGAGGGCCTCGACCAACACATCCCCAAGGGCTACGTCTACGGCCCCATCGCCTTCTCCATCCTCGTGGAATCCCTCAACCTCCGCGCCCGCGCCAAACGCGCCCAACAACCGGTGCACCTGCACCCCACCTACGTCAAGAACGACCCCTCACAGAACTGACCACCATATGGACAAACGACCCGATCGACATCCCGCCCTGGTGGCCGACCAATCGGACCGGTTGAGCCTCCGGAGCCCGACCCTGACCTACCACGCGTGGTCCCTCAGAGCTGGGACCGTTTGCCCATCGAGGCGAGCGGTAAACCTCCTGTTGGGACGACCAGCCAGCGTTCCGGCGCAAGCAGGAAACTGCGGTCGCTCGCACTGGAGGCCACCTGGGAAGTGCGTTGATCACCGATGACGAGCGCACGGATCTCTACGTAGTCCAACGCGCGGCTGTGATCACCGTGGTCGCGCTGCTTTCGTGGAGGTCGGCCTGCTACAGACGCAGATTTTTGCCGATGTTGTTGACGGCGTCGCCTGCAGCGCTGCTGGCGCCGTCCCATGCAGGGAACGGTGGGGGACCTCGGGGTCCCTGGCGACAGTGGCCAGGGCTGCGCGGCTGGTCTCCCTCAGCGCGGCGATGAAACCGAACAGCGACGCCGACAGCAGCGTGACGTACGCGAGGTACAGCGGGTTGTACGCCACCCCGAGGGCGTAGTTGGCGTAGACGTACAGCAGGTAGCCCAGCGAGCCGGTCATCAGCAGCGTCCCGCGCGGGGAGCGGTCGCGGTGTCGCAGCCAGGCACCGACCAGCAGCGGGATGCCGAGCGCGAGGATGACGGCGTCCACGGCGGTGTTGCTCGCGGCGGTGAAGACCGTGTCGTAGCGGTACAGCCCGTCCCCGGCCAGCTGCGCCATCTGCCCGCGGGGGGTCACGACAGGTGTCGGGTCTCCGGACGGCCGCCAGAGCAAGCCGGTCGCCGCTACCGCCGCTCCCACGGCGGCGATCAGGCCGGGTAGGCGGCGCAGTGCTCCTCGCACGTGACTCCCCCTCCCGTTCGGCCCGTCTCAGGGCGGCGGCTCACATAGCCCGGCAACCACCGGTCGATTCCACACATGACGCTATTGCCGCCGTGGGCCCGGTCGACACCGCCCAAGTACCAGGACATGAGAGGCCAAGGGCCTGGCGGCGGCTCGGCGAGGCAACACGCCGCACCCACTTCGAGGCACGGCCTGCCGCTCCACTGTTTCATGCCTGCGGGGATGCCGAGGTCAAGCTGTCCTCGTGGCTGTCGCGCGCCGCGGAACTCGAGAGGTGCCGGTGACCGCGAGCAGGTTCATGGCCATGCGGGGCATTGATGCGCCATGGTCTGTTTGTGTCCCCGCGTTCATTGGTGTGTCCCCAGGCTCGGCCGTGCGGGTCGTCGTCGTAGTGGAAGCCGATGCGGTTGCGGAGGTCGCGCAGGGCCGGGTCGCGGCGGAGGTGCGCCCCGATCGCGGCTGCCTCGCTGCTCCACTGGACGCGACCGACGAGCAGGACCCTGCCGTCCTGGAAAGCTGCCCGAACCCGTGTGGTGTCGATGCCAGGGACTGTGCGCAGGGCGGCTTCGGCGAGGGCCAGCGGGTCCGATTCGAGTGGTGGGGTCCTGGGCGTGGGAATCGGGGTGATGGTGCTGGGCATGTCGACCTCCAAGGGGTCAACCGCGGGCGCGGATGGCGTGCTGCACGCGCGTGGCGCGGCGTTGGGTGGCTTGGGCGCGTTCGCGGATTTCGGCGGGGGTGAGGACGTGGGCGTCGGGGCCGGGGAAGACCAGCGTGTGGCGGTCGGTGTCGGTCCAGCGGACGAGGTAGGGCGGGGTGCCGTCGGGGTGGCCGACCTCCTCGATGTGGCCGAGGCGTGCTTCGCGGTGGTCGTCGGCGCGTTCGACGACCAGCCAGTCTCCGGGGTGGGCGTGCATGGCGGTTCTCTCCTGGTGTCAGAGCAGCGGGCCGGCGGTGGATGCCTTCGCCGGGGAGTTGGCCCGCGTGGGCGCGAGGGCGTTCGGGATGAGCACGACGGGCACGCGGGCGTGGCGGACGCAGTAGGCGGCCACCGACCCCAGGAGCGCCGATAGCACCGGGCCCGCGCCGTGGCTGCCGAGCACGAGCATGGCGGCGCCGTCGGCGGCGGCGAGGAGGGAGTCGGCGATGGTGCCCCCGAGGACCTGGTGCTCCACCGGGACATCCGGGTGCCGCGCCGCGGCGTCCTCAACCTGAGCGGCGATTTCCGCGGCGTCGGGGTGGACACCGCGGGGGCTCACGGTGACGGCGCTGACGCGGTGGTGACCGCGTCGGTCGGCCTCCGCGATCGCCCAGCGCAGTGCGGCGAGCGCGAGGTCCGAACCGTCAACACCCACGACGATCACGCCGGTCGACATTGCTTTCACGATGTGCTCCTTAACTCGTCGGTACATCGATCCTGACCGGCGCGACTGGTTGCCACTACGCACGACGGTCCCTGCTGGACGGGACTTTGTCCCCGACGCTGGGCGCGTCGACGGCGACGATGCACGGACGGCACCGGGCGGGGAGCGGCACGAGCCACCGAAGATCGCGCGGACGGCCTGCCGCGGGGTTCGGCCTACCACCGCGATGTCCGTTTGTGCTTGGGTTCGGGACCTTGGGATCCGCCTTGGTGGTGATGACACCCGTCCCGGTGCGGGTGGGCCGAAGGTCCCGCGCGTTGAGCCGCTTGCGGCACTGGGGCTTGGTCCGGTGCCAGGCGATGGTGGTCGTATGAGCACGACTTCCCCGAGCGCGGGGTCTCCGGCCGTGGCACGTGTGCGTGGTCTGCCGCTGGGGCGGTGGGTCGGTGTCGTCACCGTGGCCGAGTTCAGTGGTTTCCTGGCGCCCGCGGTGGTTGGCGTGCTCACCGTGCATGCGGCCACGGAGGTTGCCGTTCCCGTCTTGCTCGTGGCGGGGGCGTTGGAGGGTGCGGCGCTTGGTTTCGGTCAGGCGGTCGTCCTGCGTGCTGTAGTGCCCGGTCTGCCGCTTTTTCGGTGGGTGGGAGCAACAGCGGTGGGCGCGCTAATCGCGTACTTCCTGGGGCTTCTGCCGTCGATGCTGCTATCGCCGTGGGCGCTGGCGGGATTGGGCGCTTTGCCGCTGACCATCGGGTTCCTCCAGTGGCTCGTGCTGCGTCGCCTCGTGGCCCGGTCGGCGAGCTGGATCGCGGTGACGGCGATGGCGTGGATCGCCGGTTTGGCCGCGTTCCTCGCCCTGGCGACGCCGTTGTGGCACGAGGGACAGGCGGTGGCTGAGAGCATCCTGATCGGCGCGGGCGCCGGACTGGTGATGGCCGCGATCGTCGCCCTGATCACCGGGCTCGGGCTGCGGGAGATCCTGCGATGACCGCGACCACTCTCGACGCGGGGCTCTCGGCGGCCGAAGCCGCCACCCGCCTGCGCCATGACGGCCCCAACCGGCTGCCCGAGCCGCGCCGCACACCTGCCGTGCTCGTGCTGGCCCGTCAGTTGGTGCACTTCTTCGCGATGATGCTGTGGGCGGCCGCGGGGCTGGCGGTGCTCGCGGGCATGCCGGAACTGGGCGTGGCGATCGCGGTGGTGGTGGTCGTCAACGCCCTGTTCTCCTTCGCCCAGGAATACCGCGCCGACCGCGCCGCACAGCGGCTGCGCGACCTGATGCCCGTGCGGGCAACCGTGCGCCGCGGTGGACGGGCAGTCGTCGTCGCGGCGGAGGACCTGGTGGTCGGCGACCTCCTCGTGCTGGAGGCGGGCGACCGTGTGTGCGCCGACGCCGAAGTGCTCGCCGGTAGTGGACTTGCCGTGGACGAGTCCACGCTGACCGGTGAGAGCCTGCCGGTGCGCAAGCAACCCGGTGATCCGCTCACCGCGGGAACCCACGTCGTGGAAGGGATCTGTCAGGCCCACGTGACCGCGACCGGGGCGGGCACCCGCTTGGCCGCCGTGGCGGCGGTGACCGCGGGTGCCCGTCGCCCGCCCAGCCCGCTGGCTGTGCGGCTGCACCACACGGAGCTGATCGTCGCGGGGGTGGCCCTCGGTGTCGGCCTGCTCTTCTTCGGCATCGCCATGCTGCTGGAACTCCCCTTGGCCGAGAGCTTCCTGTTCGCCATCGGTGTCACCGTGGCCTTGGTCCCGGAGGGCCTGCTGCCCACGGTGACGTTGTCGCTGGCGGTGGCCGCTCGGCGGATGGCCGCGCGCAAGGCGCTGGTCCGCAGACTGGAGGCCGTGGAGACGCTGGGGGCCACGACGTTCATCTGCACCGACAAGACCGGCACCCTCACCCGCAACGAGATGACCGCCGTCCGCGTGTGGACTCCGGCAGGCCTGGTCGAGATCTCCGGCAGCGGATACGGGGAGGAAGGCGCCGCGACGGGAGCGGCGGACGCCCTGGCACTGGTTCCCGCGGTGGCCGACTCCGCCGCGCGGTGCTCACCGGACGCGCACGTCGTCACCCTGCACGGCCGACCGCACCCTGTCGGCGACCCGATGGAGGTCGCCCTGCACGTGCTGGCGACCAAGGCGGGCGTGCCCGCGCCGCCTGCCCCCACCGCGCGCACGGCGTTCGACCCGCGCAGGCGGCGCTCGTCGGTGGTGGACCGCGACGGCGTCCACGTCGTCGGCGCCCCTGACGCTGTCCTGCCGCTGTGCCGGGCGGTACCAGAGGAAGCGCACCGCCAGATGGCGGCGCTCAGCACGCGGGGGCTGCGGCTGCTGGCCGTCGCCCACCGGTCCGGCCCTGGCGAAGACGAGCGCGACCTGGACCTGCTCGGCCTCATCGCACTGGAGGACCCGCCTCGGCCGGACATCACCGAGTCGATCGCCGCGTGCAGGCGAGCGGGCATCCGCGTCGGCATGGTCACCGGGGACCACCCGGGCACCGCCGCGGCCATCGCCCGCGAGGTCGGTTTGGCCACCCCCGGAGCCCCCGTCCTGACCGGGGCGGACCTGCCCGCCGACGACGCCGCCCTCGCCGAGCTGGTCGACCGTGACGGCGTGGTCGTCGCCCGTGTCCAGCCGGAGGACAAGCTGCGCATCGCGCGGGCGCTGCAATCCCGCGGGCACGTGGTGGCCATGACCGGCGACGGCGTCAACGACGGCCCCGCGCTGCGCGCGGCGGACATCGGCGTGGCGATGGGGGCCTCCGGCACCGATGTCGCCCGCGAAGCCGCGGACCTGGTGCTGCTCGACGACCACTTCGGCACCATCGTGGCCGCTGTCGAGCTGGGCCGGGCCACGTTCGCCAACATCCGCCGGTTCCTCACCTACCACCTGACCGACAACGTCGCCGAGCTGGCGCCGTTCGTGATGTGGGCGCTGTCGGGTGGGCAGATCCCGCTGGCCATCACGGTGCTGCAGGTGCTGGCCATCGACATCGGCACCGACCTGCTGCCCGCGCTGGCTTTGGGCGCCGAGCCTGCCAATCGGCGCACGCTCTCCGGTCCGGCCCGGCGTGGTCAGCTGCTCGATGGCCCGGTCGTGCGCCGCTCGTTCGGACTGCTCGGCCCGGTCCAAGCCGTGGCGGCCCTCACCGCCTTCCTCATCGTCCTGACAGTCGGCGGCTGGCGTTTCGGCACCGACCCCGATCCCGCCCTGCTCGCCACGGCGTCGGGCACCGCGTTCGCCGCGATCGTCCTCGGCCAACTCGGCACCGCGCTCGCCTGCCGCTCCGAGAGCCGCTGGGCGGGCTGGCGCGGAAACCCGGCACTGCTCGCCGCGATCGCGGTCGAACTGGTCGTGCTCGGTGTCTTCCTCTACGTGCCGCCCATGCCCGAACTGCTCGGCGGTACCGGACCCACCGCGCTGGGCTGGATGCTGGCCGTGGCGGTTGTGCCACTGGTGCTCGGCGCGGACCTGACGGCGAAAGCGGTCTGGAGGCGGCGGCGATGACCACTGTGCCAACTAAGGGCCGGGATTCATCGAGCCTGAGAGCCTGCCCAATCCGTCCACGGCGGCGATCGTGCCAACGCGCCGTCCTCGACCGACAGGTGCCGGCTGGATCACCACATCCTGCCCCTGTCGAACATCGAATTGGCCCGCTATCCGGGCACCACTCTCGAGAGGAGCTCGCGATGAGCAATTGGGAACGCCACCGAGCCGCCCGGGTCGTCGCCGCGCGGTCAGTCGACGCCACTGAGACCGCCGACCTGCTGGAGATGCTCGGCCTCACCGCGGCCGAGGGCATCGCCCCCGCCCCCGAACCTCCAGCGCCCGCGTCGTCGAGCGCTGTCGACCTCACCGCGGGCCGGATGGTGGGACTCGCGATGGTCGCCGTGATCCGGAGGGGCGCAGCATGAGCGCCACCGTCGAAGCCGCCATGACCGACCGCGTCCTCGGCATCGTGCCCGAGGCCACCCTCGACACGGCGCTGCGGATGATGGCGCAGGCCCGAGTCCGCCACCTGCCGGTGATCACCAATGGGCGGTGTGTGGGGTTGTTGACCGAGTCCGACGCCCTCTGGCACGCGTGGGCCAGCGGCGACGCGAGCTGCTCGGTGACCGAGGTCATGCGCACGCCAACCCCGTCGGTGGACCTGGCGGTCCCGCTGCCGGAGGCAGCGGCGGCGGTGCTGGAGTCCGGGGCGGACGCGGTCGTGGTCACGTCGGCGGGCGCGGTGGTCGGCATCCTCACCAGCGCGGACCTGGTACGGGTCGTGAGCTGTTGATCACTCGGCGGGCGGCGTGGTCCCCCTTGCGCAGCCTGCCGGCGAGCACGGCGGCTTGGGTGCGGCGCTCGATCTGCAGCTTGGCCAGCACCTTGGAGACGTAGTTCTGCACCGTTTTCTCGGCCAGGCCATGCGATCACCGATCTGGCGGTTGGTCAGCCCCTCGCCGATGAGTTCGAAGACGGCGCGCTCCTGCTCGATCAAGGGAGTCAGCGGCCGGACTCGATGCGCTCGCGGCGGATGCGCTCCAGCAGCGCGGTGGTGGTCCGGCTGTGTAGCAGGGAGCCGCCCGCGCCGACGGTCCGCACGGCGGCGACCAAGTCGGCGCCGAGCACCTGCTTGAGCAGGTACCCGGGATGCCCCGGCCATGATGGCCTCGAAGGGGGCTTCGTCATCGAAGAGGGCTTCGTCATCGGCGAACGAGGTCAGCATGAGGCAGCGCAGTTCGGGGAGACGGGAGCGCAGCTCACGGCACAGCTCCACATCGGTGCCATCGGGCAGGTGCACGTCCAGCACCGCCACCTCCGCGCCGCTGACCGGCACCCGGACCAAGGCCTCGGCCACCGAGCCCCGCTTGGCCGACCACCTCGAAGTCGGGCACGTCCTCGAACAGGTCGGTGATGCCTCCGCGGACGATCTCGTGGTCGTCCACCAGGAAGATCCGTGTCATCGAACACCCTTCTCGCGTTCTGCGGACAGCCCAGGCACGCGAGGAACGAGAGGCAGGCGACCACCGGCCCGGCAGGCCAGGGACCAAAGTCCCACCGTCTACTCGGCGGACAGCCCGACCCTGATCACCACCAGGGGAAACATGTCCACGCCGCGCTCCAGCGCCGTGCTGACAGCCTTGCGTGCCAGGGGCCAGGTCAGGGCGCATGATGACAGGCCGAGCCGGGTGGCGGCCAGCAGGACCGCGCTGGTCGCCTCACCCGCGCGCAGCAGCGCGGCGGTGGTGACCTCGGTGCCACCGAGCACCAGCAGCGTGCCCGGACCGGGTGTCGAACCCGCTCGCCACGGAGCGGGCCTCCCGGCTGCCTCGGCATAGGTCAAGGTAGGCAGCAGGGACCCACACACCGTGTCCGCGGACACGACGGCAGCGCGCACACCAGCACTCTCGGCTGTGGCGGCGAGTGTCGCTACCTGGTCGGGGCGCAGATCCCACCCCATGTACTGGTGGTGGTCGGCGCGTCGCCGGAACAAGGCCGCCGCCCGGTCGATGTCGTCGGGGCAGGCAGCGCGCGGGCGGAACCCGATGTGGGCCAGGGAAACCGGGTCAGGCAGCCTGCGCACGACCGCTTGCCACCCGAAGGCCGCGAACACCACCGACGCGTCGTACAGCGCGGCGCCCGCGGCGAGGACGGTCTCGGCGGACGTGTCGGCAGCACACTGGTGCATCCCGCCTGCGGCAGGCATCCAGTGCCAACCTCGGTGACCGTGCGGGTTCGCAGTCCGGTCCACCAAAGCCAGCGCGGCACGCATGACGGCCGCGTCCGGAAATTCGCCTGCCATCTCGCTCCTCCCGCCGCTCGTGCGGCCAGTCCACACTGGAGCGGGAGCTGCTGCCAGGGCCATCGCACACCACGCTCGAAGGATTCAGGTCCTGGCCGGAGATGCTCTCCGCTGCTGTCCGTGACCTGTCGGTTTCGCGGATTCTGGAGGTGAAGCGACCAAAAAGGATTCATGTCGGTCAACAGCGCCCCGGTCGTCGTCGGGGCCGACGGGTCGGAGTCGAGTCTGGCCGCCGTTCAGTGGGCGGCGCGCGAAGCCGCAGCGAGGGGCACGGATTTGCGCATCGTGCACGCGTTCATCTGGCCCAAGCTGGGTGTCCCGCTCGGTCCCGCCGAGTTCGGCGACATCGACGGCGGGCTGCGCAACGGCGCGCGGCGCATCCTCGTCGAGGCGGTGCACCGGGCCCGCGAGACGGCGCCGGACATCGAGATCGACAGCACCATGCCGGAGACCGTCCCCGTCCCCGCCCTGCTGCGCGAGTCTGGTTCGGCCTGTCTCGTCGTGCTGGGATCGCGTGGCCTGGGCGGGTTCAGTGGCCTGCTGCTGGGCTCGACCGCCGTCCAGGTCGCCGCGCACGCCCCGGTGCCGGTCGTGGTGGTCCGCACAGGCGACTCCGACGCGCGGACGGTGGCCCGCGGCGACGTCGTGGTCGGCGTCGACGGTTCCCGCCACTCGGCCGACGCCATCGACTTCGCCTTCGTCGAGGCGCGGCGGGCTGGGCACCGGGGTGCTGGCGCTGTCCGTCAGCCCGTACGCGATCACCGACCCCGTCGCCGCCGGTGTGCTGCTGGCCGACGACGACGAGCCCGGCCACGCGCGGGCCCTCGCCGAGGCCATGTCCGGGTGGACGGAGAAGTACCCGGACGTGCCGGTGCGCCGCGCGGTCACCCGGGGCCACCCGGCGCGCACGCTCACCGGTATCGCCGCGGGCGCCGCCCTGCTGGTGGTCGGCTCCCGGGGAGCGGGCGGCTTCCGCGGCCTGCTGCTGGGCTCGGTGAGCCAGGGTGTGCTGCACCACGCGACCTGCCCTGTGGCCATTGTGCGCTCGCGGGCGTGAGTGGGCTGAGAGGAAGGGCCGCTTCCGGATTCGGAAGCGGCCCTTCCTCTCGGGCTGTGCCGGTTATCAGGACGGCTTGGCGGCGACCGTCACCGCTTGGACGCCGGGAACGGATTCGGCCAGGACGCGGGCCACGTGCCGGTCGGCGGGGTCGTCCTCGATCGCCCACCACGAGCAGGCGCACGTGCTGCTGGAGGAGTTGATCGCACTCGTCCGCACCGATGGCGTGACCACCTTCACCGTCGACGTGGTCCCGCCAACGATGCCGGATACGCGCTCGCCGCGAAGTGCGACCTCCGAGGTCTGCTCCAAGCCGTGCTGCGCACGGGTCGCCCGTCGGGAGCGCTGCCCCGACCTGTCGCGTGCTTGTGGTGGCCTTCTCCGTCAGGTCATCGCCTTCCGGCGCCGGGCAGCGGGTGGCACACCTCGTTCACGGGTCGGCGCGGGGTGACGGGCAACGCGGCCGCCTTCTCCGCCGCGTAGCCGACCCGGATGACCAGTTGTGGCTCGCCCGCGCCGAAGAGGACGCGTGCGCGCAACCGTGCTCGGATGCCGTCGACCTCGACGTTCTGCGAGAGCGGGCAGCTGGCCAGGCCCAGTGCGGTGGCCGTGAGCAGCACGGCGCTCATCGCCTCGCCCGCGCGGAGCCACGCGGTCGGCGAGTCGTCGCCGGTGGTCAGGAACAGCAACAGCGCCGCGTCGGGCTCGCCCGGTCCGCGGAGCGGGTCGTCGAGCACCCCGCTGGGGAAGTACCGCATGGGCACGCCGCCGTGACGAGGTGCGCCTGGGAGCGCACTGGCGGCCGAGACGCCTTCGGGGAGACCACCGGTGCGGCCCGCCCAATAGGTCAGTTCTCGATGGATTCGCTGGTCGGCTTGCTGGCGGGTCGCTCCGGCCAAGAGGCTGACGGCCACCTCCAGCCGGTCATCCCGGTCCTCGATCGGGACGGCGGTCACGGCGAAGTCCGACGCCGCCCGCACCAGCGCCGCGATGGCCTCGTCCGGGACGGGGCGCGCGCTGTAGCGGCGTCGGTCGGTCCGCCGCAGCGGGATCGCCGCGGCGAGCGGCGCGCCCTGCGGCAGGCTGGGCTGGAGGCTGAGGGCGGCGAGGTGGTCACGGTCAACCGGATCGATCAGGAGATCCACGGTGGACCATCCCTGGGCCGCGAGCGCCACCCTCAGGTGGTGCAGGGCGGCGCCACAGCTCATCAGCAGGTCACGGCCGTGTGGGTCGGTGGCGGTCAGCCATCGGGTGCGATCGGCCATCAGGTGCAGAGAGTGCTCCCCGGTCACCCACGCCCACGGCTGGGTGTTGTGCACGGACGGGGCGCGGCAGGCGAGAGTGATCGCGGACCTGAGTGTCTCGTCGTCCGGCCGCGGCGGCGAATCGGACATAGCGGCTCCTCGGTTCGTTTCCACTCATCACACCGGATGAGGGTTCTGGGCGCTGTCGTCGGATGTCCCGCCTTGCCGGGACGTTGGACCCTCTCCGTGCGCGGGGAACGGCGGGAGGCTGGTCGAAGCCACCAAGGAGACCGCCATGTCCGATGTGGATGGAGCCGAAGTGACAGTGGTCGGTGGTTCGCAGGCCGTCCAGCGGTTGGGCGCCCCGTTATCGAGGGTGCGCCGATGTTCCATCGTTCTCGCGCGGCGCAGCCGCGCTCGTCCGGAAAGGTTCGCTGATGTCCCAGATCATCGCTGCTGTCGACGGCTCTGCCCCTGCCCTCGACGCCGTTCGCTGGGCGGCCCGTGAGGCAGCGGGGCCTGCCGCTGCGGCTGCTGCACGCCTATCCGCCGCCCCCGCCCCGGCTGCCGGCCGCCCTCGACCCTGTCGACCGGTGGGTGGCGGCCATGACCGAGTTCGCCGACCGGGTGCTCGCCGACGCCTCCGCCACCGCCCGCGCCGCGGCGCCCGGCATCGATCCCATTCTCGACCAGCGCATGGGCCCGCCGTCCCAGGTGGTCGTCGAGGCATCCGATGGCGCGCACGCCGTCGTCATGGGCAGCCGCGGTCTCGGCGGGTTCCGCGGTCTCCTCGCGGGCTCGCTGGCGCTGACGATGACCGCCCACTCCCACAGCCCGGTCGTCGTCATCCGCGGCACCGTGCCCCGGCAGGGGCCGGTGGTCGTGGGCGTGGACGGGTCCCCGGCGGGCGAGGCGGCACTCGCCTTCGCCTTCGACCAGGCCGCGCACCACGGCGTCGGCCTGCGCGCCGTCCACGCCTGGAAGGACACCGTCTACGCCAGCGGCTGGGCCCCGCTGCCCTACCTGGCTGGCTGGGACGCGATCGTCGAGGACGAGGCCGCGTTCCTGGCGGAACGGCTGGCGGGCTGGAACGAGAAGTACCCCGAGGTCTCCGTCGAGCGCGTCGTCGTCCGTGACCGGCCCGCCCGCGCCATCCTCGACCACGCCGACGACGCCCAACTGCTGGTCGTCGGCAGCCGCGGCCACAGCCCCCTCGGCGGTCTCGTTCTCGGCAGCACCGCCCAGAGCGTGATGTATCACGCCGAATGCCCCGTGGCGGTCGTCCCCGCACCGTGAGGCGGGGGTGCCCGACAGCATTCGGCCTGTCAACGCTGGCGGTGAACGCCCCGGAGCGATCATGCGATCGCTCCGGGGCGTTTCACCATCCATCACATCGGCTGGCCGTGGTCCCTGTGCCGCGAGCCTTCTCATGCCCGCAGACCGTGGGCGGTGAACTGCGCGCGCACCCGTTCGACCAGTTCGGCGTCCGGGGTCGGGGTGTCGGCGAGCGGGAACGGGAGGCCGATGGCCTCGTACTTGGGCGTGCCCATCTTGTGGAAGGGCAGCACGTCCACGCGCTCGACCGACGGCAGGGTGGCGACGAAGGAGGCGATGCCCGCCACGTTGTCAGGGTCGTCGGTCTGTCCCGGCACCAGTACGAACCGGATCCACATCGGCTTGCCCAGGTCTGCGAGCCTGCGGGCGAAGCGCAGTGTCGGTTCGACCTCGCCGCCGGTCACGTGCCGGTAGGTGGTCGGGTCCCACGACTTGATGTCCAGCAGCACCAGGTCCGTGTCGGCCAGCAGCTCGTCGGTGGCCCGGTCACCGAGGAACCCGGAGGTGTCCAGGGCGGTGTGCAGGCCGAGTTCCTTCACCCGGTGCAGCAGCTCTGCGGTGAATTCCGGCTGTAGCAGCGGTTCTCCACCGCTGATCGTGACTCCGCCGCCTGCGACCTGGATGAACCGGCGGTACTTGCCGATCTCGGCCACCAGGTCGTCCACGCCGACGCGCTGCCCGTACCGCGCGAACCGGGTCTCCGGGTTGTGGCAGTACAGGCAGCGCAGGGGGCACCCGGCCGTGAACACGACGAACCGGGTGCCGGGGCCGTCCACCGCCGTGGCGAGGTCCCAGGAGTGGACCGCCCCGGTGGTCACAGTGACCCGTGGAACGTGCGGTTGACCACGTCCCGCTGTTGTTCGGGTGTCAGGCGCACGAAGTTGACCGCGTACCCCGACACCCGGATGGTCAGCTGCGGGTACTTCTCCGGGTGCTCCATCGCGTCCAGCAGCACCTCCCGGTTGAGCACGTTGGCGTTGAGGTGGAACCCACCGGCGTCGGTGTACCCGTCGAGCACGCCGACGAGGTTGGTGACCCGTTCCCCGATGTCGCGGCCCAACCCGTCCGGCGTGATGCTCGCGGTCAGCGAGATGCCGTCCAGCGCCTCGTCGTAGGGCAGCTTCGCCACCGACAGGGCGGCGGCGACCAGGCCGTGGCGGTCTTGGCCGTTCATCGGGTTGGCGCCGGGCGCGAACGGTTCGCCCGCGCGCCTTCCGTCCGGGGTGTTGCCGGTGTGGCGGCCGTAGACCACGTTCGAGGTGATGGTGAGCACCGACTGGGTGTGCCCCGCGTGCCGGTAGGTCGGGTAGCGGCGGACCAGCGCCATGAAGTCCTGGACCAGCCCCACCGCCAGGGCGTCGGCCCGGTCGTCGTTGTTGCCGTAGCGGGGGAAGTCGCCCTCCACCGCGAAGTCGACGGCCAGGCCGGTGTCGTCACGGATCACCCGCACCTGCGCATGCTTGATCGCCGAGAGGCTGTCCGCGACGACCGACAGGCCCGCGATGCCGCAGCCGAGCAGCCGTTCCGCGGGGTGGTCGTGCAGGGCCATCTCGATGCGTTCGTAGGCGTACTTGTCGTGCATGTAGTGGATGATGTTCAGCGCGTCCACGTAGGTGCGGGCCAGCCAGTCGAGCGTCCGGCCGAACTCCGCGCGTACCTGCTCGTAGTCGAGGTACTCGCCCGCGAGCGGGGGCCGCGCGGGTGAGACCTGCTCGCCGGTCATCTCGTCGCGGCCGCCGTTGACCGCGTACAGCAGCGCCTTGGCCAGGTTCACCCGCGCGCCGAAGAACTGCATCTGCTTGCCGACCTTCATGGCCGAGACGCAGCAGGCGATCGCGGTGTCGTCGCCGAACCTGGGTCGGATCAGCTCGTCGTTCTCGTACTGGATCGAGCTGGTGTCCACCGAGACCCGTGCGCAGAACCGCTTGAAGCCCTCCGGCAGCGCGGGCGACCACAGCACGGTCAGATTCGGCTCCGGCGCCGGACCCAGGTTGTACAGGGTCTTGAGGAAACGGAAGCTGGTCCTGGTGACCAGCGGCCTGCCGTCCTCGCCGATGCCGCCGATGCTCTCGGTGACCCAGGTCGGGTCGCCGGAGAACAGCTCGTCGTAGGCGGGGGTGCGCAGGAACCGCACGATCCGCAGCTTGATCACCAGGTCGTCGACCAGTTCCTGGGCCTGCGACTCGGTCAGCCGCCCGGCCTCCAGGTCGCGCTGGAAGTATACGTCCAGGAACGTCGAGGTGCGGCCGAGCGACATCGCCGCGCCGTTCTGCTCCTTCACCGCGGCCAGGTAGGCGTAGTACAGCCACTGGACGGCCTCGCGGGCGGTCGTCGCGGGACCGGAGATGTCGTCGCCGTAGGAGGCGGCCATCCGCTTGAGCTCGTCCAGCGCTCGGACCTGCTCGGCCAATTCCTCGCGGTCACGGATGACGTCCTCGGTGGACGGAATCGCGTCGATGGCTGCCCGCTCGGCCCGTTTGGCCTCGATCAGCCGGTCCACGCCGTACAGCGCGACCCGCCGGTAGTCGCCGATGATCCGCCCGCGCCCGTAGGCGTCCGGCAGCCCGGTGATGACGCCTGCCCGCCGGGCGCGCAGGATCTCGTCGGTGTAAGCGTCGAAGACACCGTCGTTGTGCGTCTTGCGGTACTTCGAGAAGATTTCCCGCACCGCGGGGTCCAGCTCGTAGCCGTACGCCTGCAGGCTCGCCTCCACCATCCGCAGCCCGCCGTTGGGCATGATCGCCCGCTTGAGCGGTGCGTCGGTCTGCAGGCCGACGATCAGCTCTTGTGTCCGGTCGAGGTAGCCCGGCCGGTGCGAGGTGATGGTCGACGGTGTGTGCACGTCCACGTCCAGGATGCCGCGCCTGCGCTCCTCGGCGAACAGCCCCGACAGGTCGCGCCACAGCCCTGCCGTCCGCTCGGTCGGCCCGGCCAGGAACGCGTCGTCGCCCTCGTACGAGGTGTGGTTCGCCTGGATGAACCCGCGCACATCGATGTCGTGCCGCCAATCCCCGTCGCGGAAGCCGGTCCACGCGTCGGATCGCTCCGTCACGGTGGTCATCGCGTCAGCACCACCTTCAGCGCGCCGGTCTCGCCCGCGCGCGCGAACACGTCGTAGGCCTCGTCCATGTCCTCCAGCGCGAAGCGGTGCGTGGCGAACCGCTCGGCGTCGAGCCTGCCGTTGGCCAGCATCGTCAGCAGCCTGGGCGTGGTCACCGTGTCCACCAGGCCGGTGGTGATGGTGACGTTGCGGATCCACAGCTGCTCCAGGTGCAGCGTCGCGGGCTTGCCGTGCACGCCGACGTTCGCGATCCGCCCGCCGGGGCGGACCAGCCGCGCGCACAGCTCGAAGGTCTCCGGCACGCCCACCGCCTCGATGGCGAGGTCCGCGCCCAGGCCGCCGGTCAGCTCGGCCACCACCCGCTCGACGTCGTCGGCCGCGTTCACGGTCACGTCCGCGCCGAACTGCTTGGCCGCCTCCAGCCGCGACGCGGCCAGGTCCACCGCCACGATGTGACCAGGGCTGTAGAAGCGCGCGGTCTCGATCGCGGCCAGCCCGATCGGCCCGGCGCCCACGATCACCACCGTCTGCCCCGGCTCGACCTTGCCGTTGAGCACACCGACCTCGAACGCCGTGGGCAGGATGTCCGACAGCATGACCGCGGCGGCGTCGGTGACGCCGCTGGGCAGCACGTAGGTCGAGGTGTCCGCGAACGGCACCCGCACGTACTCCGCGTGCGTTCCGTCCACGGTGTGGCCCAGGATCCAGCCGCCACCGCCCAGGCACTGGCCGTACACCCCGGTCCGGCAGTACGAGCAGCGCCCGCACGCGCTGATGCACGACACCAGCACCCGGTCACCCGGCTTGATCCCGGTCACCGCCGCGCCGACCCACTCCACCACGCCCACACCCTCGTGGCCCAGCACCTGGCCGGGTTCCACCTCGGGCACGTCCCCCTTCAGGATGTGCAGGTCCGTGCCGCAGATCGTGGCCGCGGTGACCCGCACGATCGCGTCGGTCGGGTCGACCAACTCGGGGGCGGGCACGTCCTCCCATGCGCGATGACCAGGGCCGCGATAAACGAGCGCCTTCATGGTTTTCCTCCTTGATGGGTCACTCAGAGCGTCTCCCCGGGCGCGGCGGCGAGACAGGGCCCGAGGTCCCGCCAGGGCAGGGTTCTTCGCCGCTGTCAACCAAACGGAGCCGGCACACCGCAGGTACAGGGTTGAGGTCCTTGAGGAGGAAGGGCGCATCCCGGGGCTCGGTGCCGCGTGGTGATCAGGGACGTTCGGCGGGTCGACCGGGGGACCTTCGGCGGCGGCGCGACCGCCGCGGCCGGTGCACCTTGGGAGGACGGGATGGAACCGGACGGAGTGCCGTCATGAGCGATCGGGTCGTCGCACTGTCCACAAGTGACTAAACGAGGAGTGATGACGATGCCCAAATACGTGTACGACTTCGCTGAGGGCAACCGGTTCATGGCGGACCTGCTCGGCGGCAAGGGCGCCAACCTCGCCGAGATGACCGTGATGGGGCTGCCCGTGCCGCCCGGTTTCACGATCACCACCGAAGCCTGCCGCGCCTACCTGGCCACCGGTGAGGCGCCGCAAGGGCTCGCCGCGGAGGTGGACGAGCACCTGCACACGCTGGAGCGGGCGATGGGCCGCAAGCTCGGGCAGGTCGACGAGCCGCTGCTGGTCGCGGTCCGCTCTGGCGCGCGGTTCTCGATGCCCGGGATGATGGACACGGTCCTCGACATCGGCCTGACCGACGACTCGGTGGCCGGGCTCGCCGCCTGGGCGGGGGACGAGCGGCTCGCGTGGGACTCCTACCGCAGGCTGGTGCAGATGTTCGGCACGACGGTGCTCGGTGTCGACGCGGAGCACTTCGCGGGCGCGTTGCGGGAGGCCAAGCGGGCCAAGGGCGTCGACGGCGACCTCGGCCTGGACGCCGAGGACCTGCGCGCGCTGACCACGACGTTCAAGGACATCGTCCGCGAACGGTCAGGCCGGGAGTTCCCGCAGGACCCGCGTGAGCAGTTGGACATGGCGATCGCGTCGGTCTTCGAGTCCTGGCGCACCGAGCGGGCCCGGACCTACCGGCGCGCCGAACACATCTCGGACGACCTCGGCACGGCGGTCAACGTGTGCGCGATGGTGTTCGGCAACCTGGGCGAGAACTCGGGCACGGGCGTCGCGTTCACGCGCGACCCCGCCACGGGCGCGCCCGGCGTCTACGGCGACTACCTGCCCAACGCCCAAGGCGAGGACGTCGTGGCAGGCATCCGCAACACGCTGCCGTTGCACCGGCTCGCCGCCCTGCATCCCCAGGCGCACGAGCGGCTGCTGGAGATCATGGGCACGTTGGAGGAGCACTACCGCGACCTGTGCGACATCGAGTTCACCATCGAACGCCGCAAG
Organism: Actinokineospora lacus; assembly: GCF_053813445.1. NCBI lineage: Bacteria > Bacillati > Actinomycetota > Actinomycetes > Pseudonocardiales > Pseudonocardiaceae > Actinokineospora > Actinokineospora lacus. The sequence goes on along the minus strand of NZ_JBQERA010000019.1, from coordinate 10,233 downwards.
CTGTGGATGCTGCAGACCCGTGTCGGGAAGCGCACCGCGGCCGCCGCGTTCCGCATCGCCAACGCACTGCGCGAGGAGGGCCTGATCGACGCCGATGAGGCGTTGCGGCGGGTGACCGGTGCGCAACTGGCCCAGTTGATGTTCCCGCGCTTCGGCGACACCGACCGGGCGCCGCTGGCCACCGGCGTCGCCGCGTCGCCGGGCGCGGCGGTCGGTGAGGTGGTGTTCGACTCCGCGACCGCGGTCCGCCGGGCGGAGACGGGTGCGGCGGTGATCCTCGTGCGCCGCGAGACCAACCCCGACGACCTCGACGGGTTGATCCACGCCCGAGGGGTCCTCACCAGCCGCGGCGGCAAGACCTCGCACGCCGCCGTCGTCGCCCGCGGCCTCGGTCGGACCTGCGTGTGCGGTGCGGAGTCGCTGACCATCGACGTCGAGGCCCGCCGCTTCACCACCGCCGACGGCACGGTGGTCGCCGAAGGCGATGTGATCTCGGTCGACGGGACGGCGGGCACGGTGTACCTCGGCGAGCTGGCCGTGGCCCCATCCCCGGTCGCCGACTACTTCGAGGGCCGCCGCCCCGCCGACAGCGACGACCTGCTGCGGGCCGTGGACCGGATCATCACCCACGCCGACCGCAGGCACCGGCTGGAGGTGCGGGCCAACGCCGACACCCCGGAGGACGCGAGGCGGGCCCGCCGGCTCGGCGCCGCCGGGATCGGACTGTGCCGCACCGAGCACATGTTCCTCGGCGACCGCAGGGTGCTCGTCGAACGACTGATCCTGGCGACCGACGACACCACTCGCGCCGAGGCGCTCGCCGCGTTGCTCCCGTTGCAGCGCGCGGACTTCACGCGCATCCTCGAGGAGATGGACGGCCTGCCGGTCACCATCAGGCTGCTCGACCCGCCACTGCACGAGTTCCTGCCCGACCACGTCGAGCTCACCGCACGGGTCGCGGTCGCGAAGGCACTCGGCGAGACCGACGCACCGGAGGACCTCCTGCGCGCGGTCGACCGGCTGCACGAGCAGAACCCGATGCTCGGCACGCGTGGCGTGCGGCTCGGGCTGATCATCCCGGCACTGTACGACCTGCAAGTTCGCGCGATCGCGGAGGCCGCGGCGGCGCGAATCCGAGCGGGCGGGGAACCGCGGGTGGAAATCATGATCCCGCTCGTCGGCGACGCGCGCGAGCTGGAGGTGGTCGCGGCGCGAGCCCAGCGAACCCTCGCCGACGTCGCCCGAGGCTCCGGCGTGGACATCCCATTCCACATCGGCACGATGATCGAGCTGCCGCGCGCCGCGCTCACCGCGGGCCGCATCTCCGAGACCGCCGAGTTCTTCTCCTTCGGCACCAACGACCTGACGCAGACGGTGTGGGGCTTCTCCCGGGACGACGTCGAAGGGTCGTTCTTCCCGGTGTACCTCGCCGAGGGCGTGTTCGAGGTGTCCCCGTTCGAGACGATCGACCGCGAGGGGGTCGGCAGGCTGATCGCGATCGCGGTGCGGGAGGGCCGCGCCGCCCGCCCGGAACTCACCTTGGGCGTGTGCGGCGAGCACGGCGGCGATCCCGCATCGATCCGCTTCTTCCACGAGGTCGGCCTCGACTACGTCTCCTGCTCACCGTTCCGAGTGCCCGTCGCCCGCCTCGAAGCGGGCCGTGCCGTGGTCGGCGAGGCAGGCGCCGCCACCGACAACCGCTAGGAAGACCGAGTCCGCGTGACGGCAGCCAGCGAAACGCCCCGGAGCGACCACACCTCGCTCCGGGGCGTTTGCCGTCGGCGGGGTCTGTCGTCAGCCACTCCGGGCAAGTGCGGTTGTTCTGTGATCGGGCCCATCAGAGCAAGCATACCCCCGGGGGCATACGTGCAGGGATGCTACCGTTGTCTTGGATATACCCCCTGGGGTATGAGGCGGGGGGGCCTTGCCGCCCGTCGAGACCGTGACAGCCTGAGAGGGGCTGAGCCGATGATCACTGTCCTGCCCATCGACACACCTGGGCTCGGAGACCGCACCTACCTGGCCCATGACGGCGAGGTCGCCTTGGTGGTCGACCCGCAGCGCGACTACGACCGGGTGCTCGACTTGGCGCGCGCGGCGGGTGTGCGCGTCACCCACGTCTTCGAGTCCCACATCCACAACGACTACGTGAGCGGCGGCCACCAGTTGGCACGCGAGGTGGGCGCGCAGTACCTGCTCAACGCCGACGATCCGGTGTCCTTCGAGCGGGTCGGCGTGCGTGACGGCGACGTCGTCGAGGTCGGGGACCGGATGCGGGTGAAGGTCCTGCTCACCCCTGGCCACACGCACACCCACCTGTCCTTCGCCCTGTCGGAGGGCGGTGAACCGGTCGCGGTGTTCACCGGCGGGTCACTGCTCCACGGCTCCACCGGACGCCCGGACCTGCTCGGCCCCGACCACACCGATGCGCTGGCGCACGCCCAGTGGCACTCCGCCCGCAGGCTGGCGGGCGAGCTGCCCGACTCCACCGCCGTCTACCCGACGCACGGCTTCGGCAGTTTCTGCTCGGCCACCCAGTCCGGCGGGGCCTCGGGCACGATCGGGCAGGAGAAGCTGGTCAACCCGGTGCTGACCAGGGACATCGACGCCTACGTCGAACACCTGCTCGCTGGCCTCGACGCCTACCCGGCGTACTACGCGCACATGGGACCCGTGAACTCCGCCGGCCCCGGCGCGCCGGACCTGTCCCCGCCCGTCGAGGCCGATCCGGTCGAACTGCGCCGCCGCATCGGGGACGGCGAATGGGTCGTCGACCTGCGCGAGCGGACCGCGTTCGCGGCGGGGCACGTGGCAGGCACGGTGAACTTCGGCCTCGACGGCCCGTTCGTCACCTACCTCGGCTGGCTCATCCCCTGGGGCACACCGGTGACGCTGCTGGGCGCGACCGCGCAGGACGTCGCCGAGGCCCAGCGCGAATTGGTCCGCATCGGCATCGACCGCCCCGCCGCGATGGCCACCGGCGGGCCCGAGGACTGGGCAGGCGACAAGCCGCTGCGCCGCCACGCCACCGCCTCGTTCGCCGACCTCGCCGCCGAGCTGTCCCGGAACCCGGAGGCGGTCGTCCTCGACGTCCGCCGAAACCAGGAGCGCGCCGAACAGCACATCACCGGCTCCGCGCACATCCCGATCCACGAGGTGCTCGACCGCCTGGACGAGATCCCACCCGGCCCGGTCTGGGTCCACTGCGCCGGGGGCTACCGCGCCGCCGTGGTGGCCGCCCTCCTCAACGCCCGCGGCGTCGATGTCGTCGCGGTCGACGACTCCTTCGACAACGCGGGCCCGGCAGGCCTACCCCTCAGCACCCCCGCCCTCGACGACCAGGGAGTCTCGGCATGACCAGGGCCTTCATCGATGCGCCGTCGCTGCGGGAACAACTCGGCGGGGATGCCTCCACCTCGCGCCTGATCGACGCCCGCACACCCGCGGAGTTCGAGGCCGGGCACATCCCCGGCGCGGTCAACGTGCCGTTGGACGTGCTCAGGGAGCAGTTGGAAGCCCTTTGCCCGCTGCTCCACGGCCAGGACGTCGTCCTGGTCTGCCGGTCGGGTCAGCGGGCAGGTCAGGCCCAAGAGGCACTCGCCCGCGCAGGCGTCGACGACAGCGCGGTGCTCGCGGGCGGCATCGCCGACTGGGAGCGGACCGGCGGCGAGCTCAACCGCGGTCGCCGGGTGTGGGAGCTGGAGCGCCAGGTGCGCTTCCTGTCAGGTTCGCTGGTCCTCACGGCCGTGCTCGCCAGCGCGGCCCTGCCCGCCGCGAAGTGGGTCGCGGGCCTGGTCGGCGCCGGACTGGTCTTCGCCGCCTTGACCAACACCTGCGCCTTGGGCATGGCCTTGGCCAGGATGCCCTGGAATCGGCGGGGGCATGCCCACGGCGTCTCGGGGATCGACCAGCTCTCCAGGGGCCGGTGACCCCATGGTGGTGCTGACCGTGGCGCTCGCCGTCGTTGTGGGGATCACGCTGGGGCTGCTCGGCGGCGGCGGGTCGATCCTCATGGTGCCGCTGCTGGTCTATGTGGCGGGGATGGGCACCAAGGAGGCCATCGCCGCCTCCCTGGTGGTCGTGGGGGTGACTTCTGCGATCAGCGTCGTCGGACACGCTCGCCAAGGGCGGGTCCGCTGGCGCACCGGCCTGCTGTTCGGCGTCGCGGGCATGGCGGGGGCCTTCGCGGGCGGACTGGTGGGTGGCCACCTGCCCGGCCCGGTGCTGATGGGGGTCTTCGCGGCGATGATGATCGCCACCGCGGTGGCCATGATCCGTGGTCGCCGCGCACCCGTGCCCGCCACCGCGCATGCCCAGCTGTCCACGGTTCGGGTACTGGTGGACGGGGTCGTCGTCGGCCTGGCCACCGGCCTGGTCGGCGCGGGCGGGGGCTTCTTGGTGGTCCCGGCGCTGACCTTGCTCGCCGGGCTGCCCATGACGGTCGCGGTCGGCACCTCACTGCTGGTCATCGCCATGAAGTCGTTCGCGGGCCTGGCGGGCTACCTGGCCACCGTGCCCATCGACTGGGCGCTCACCGGAACGGTCACCGCCGCGGCGGTCGCGGGCAGCTTCGTGGGCAACCGGCTGGTGGACCGGATTCCCGCCGACGCGCTGCGCCGGGGCTTTGGCTGGTTCGTGCTGGCCATGGGAGCCTTCGTGCTGGCCCAGCAGGCCCCGGACCGGCTCAGGGTCCCCGCGCTTATCGTGGTTGCGGTCATCGGTGTCGCCGCGGGCGTGTGCGCGGGTCTGACGTCCCGGTGCCCGCTGCGGCACCTCGGCACCGGGCACCGGTCGACGACCGCCAAGACCTGACCGCCCTGCCGGGCGACACCTCCGGAATGTCCGGGGGCCGCGCGGCGCTGCACCATACGGGTACCCGCTGGGGTATGAGCTGGAATGAGGATGAGGGAAATGCAACTGGAGAACACCCAGGTCGTCAACGACGTGATCAAGCGCCTGCGCCGGGCGGAGGGCCAGTTGGCCGGGGTGGTTCGGATGCTGGAGGCGGGCCGGGACTGCGAGGACGTCGTCACCCAGCTGGCCGCCGTCTCCCGCGCCCTGGACAAGGCGGGCTTCGCCATCATCGCCACCGGTCTGGAGCAGTGCATCACCGCGGGCGAGGAGGGCAACACCCTGGATCGCGCCCGTTTGGAGAAGCTCTTCCTCTCCCTCGCCTGACCGGTTGAACCCGGCCACGACCAAGTGGGTGGTCATCAGGCCGCGGGCAGCACCTGCGCTTCTGCCCGCGGCCCTGGCTAAGCGTTCTCGGGGACGATGGCCACCGGGCAGCGGGCATGGCGGACGCAGTCCATCGCGAAGGCGCCCATGCCGGTGGTCAGGTTCATGGCCCGGTGGTGGGCGCCGATGACGATGAGGTCGGCGTCGCCGGTCTCGGCCAGAGCCTTGCCGGTCCGGCCGCTCACCCGGCGCACCTCCAGCCGCGCACCCGCCTCGTCGGCGACCTGCCCGGCGATGCGGGCGAGCGGACTGAGACCACTGTGCGGGACCGTGCCCCTGGGGTGCAGGCTCATTGATGTCGCGGGGAGGAACGTGGTCTCCGGGGGGCACACCTCCACGGCGGTGACCGTCGCGGGCAGTGCCCGGCCCTCCGCCAGCGCCCACCGCAGCGCCGCCACGCTCGAGGGTGACCCGTCGAAGCCGACGATGATCCGTTTATCCGTGCCCATGGTGATCCTCCATTTCGATGTGCTTCCAGCCGGAAAGAAGATTGATGTCCACTCGGGACAAGGCGCCGAGCCGGGCGACGATGAGGCCGTAGCTGAAGCAGACAGGCTGTAGCCAGGAGAACGTCCGGATGACCATCAGCTGCACGATGATCCAGGCCACGAGGATCGCCCCGGCGACCAGCAGGGCTGTGGGTGCTTTGGGTGAGTGTCGCCAGACGAGTGCGGTGGCGGTGGTCATCGGCAGTGCGACGCAGACCAGCAGCGCGGTTCCGGCCACTGCCGTACTTCCCCAGGGGAACCGGTCGGTGACCTCCCGCCCGAAGTCGACACCGCCGCCAATGACGCCGACCGCGCCCGCGTACGCCCAGATCGCCATGAGCCCGGTGAGGACACCGCCGAGCTCTTCCCAGCGCCTGCGGGTGCGCCCGCGCAGCGCCGCGGTCATCGGACACCCCACAGGGCGACGTTCAGCGGGATGTGACGTTCCACTGGCGTGATGACCGTGGGGTTGATGCCTTCACCGCCCACGGGCTCGGCATCGCCGCTGCCCACAGCGGGTGAATTGATCGTCCGTCGGCTCATGATTCTCCTCCTGATCGCACCCCCCTTGAGCTTGCGGTGGGCGCGTGGCCCCGGACAGGGCAATCGGGTCCCCGTCGCGGTGCCGGATCTCCCCGTGCGTGCGGGACCTTCGCCACTGCTCGCGGGCACCGGGGTGGACGACGGTGGAAGCACAGGTCTGCCGAGAGAAGCGAGGACACCATGTCCACTGAACCGACCCACCGCCGTGAGCAGCACGTACTGCTCACCGAAGCCCGATTCGGTGATGCCGAGCCCGTCGCCGCCCGGTTGCGCGAGACCGGGGCGCAGGTGAGCACCTGCCACGGAGACAGCGGTCTGTGCCGCGCGCTGGCCCCTGGATCGAGCTGCCCCCTGGACGGGAGGGTCGACCGCGTCGACCTGGTGGTGGACGTGCGCGGCACCGACGAGGAACTCACCGTTCGCGAGTACGGTGTCGTGTGCGCGCTGCGGGCGGGCAGGCCGGTGTTCGTGGTCGAGGCGGACCCGCTGGTCGAACCTGCCGCCCCCGCGGGCCTGACGGCGCGGGTCACGGTCACCTCCGTGGCGCGGCTGGCCACCGCCCTGGCAGGTCGATAACCGGGCTCCGACGCAGAGATTCCCCGACCCTTTGCGGGTCGGGGAATTCTTGTGCCAGAGGGCATCAGCGCAGCCAGCGGTTGCGGTCGACGACGTCCAGCCGGGCCCAGCGCTTGCCCATGCCCCACACGTTGCCCGCGAGGGCGGCGGCGAGGAGGACCAGCACGAGTGCGTAGACGATGTGGTAGTCGAGCACCGGGTTGGTCGAGCGGGTCAGCTCACCGGTGTCGGTGAAGCGGGCGAGGGGCCACTCCGCGGCCCACATCAGCAGCATCTGCAGCGAGCCCGCCACCGCGGCCACACGCAGGCCGATGCCGAGCAGCAGGGCGACGCCGACACCGAGCAGCCCGGCCATGAACAACCAGTCAGCCCACGCCTGGCCTGCCCAGGAGCGGAACACCGCGCCGAAGGGGCCGTGGTCGATCCCGCCGAGGAAGCCCTTGGTGGGTGAGCCACCGTTGATCCAGGCATTCGTCGAAGCGGTGGCGTAGCCCAGGCCGAAGAACTTGTCGAGGAAGGCCCAGAGGAAGACCAGGCCCATCGTGATCCGGGTGGCGGCGAGCAGCTTGCCCGCGGTCGCCGTCCAGCCGGTGCCGGTGGCAGGACCGTGGTGCGCGACCCTCTGGGTGGGGCGCTCGGCGTGGTGCAGGGACATCTCTACCTCCATTGATCGGTGTTCGTCAGGTGTTCGAGTCGATGTCCGGCAGGCGGGACAGGACCTCCGCCACCGGGCGGCGCGGAGTCGCGGGCAGCGAGGGAGCCGACGTGGGCGCCCAGCCGATCCGCAGGACCAGCTGCGGGATGGCGCTCCCGTCGAGCACGTCATCCCGGATCGCCGCACGGGTCTCGGGTATTTCGAGCGGTTGGGACAGCGGGCAGGTCGCCAGGCCGAGGTGGGTCGCCGCGAGCAACACGGCGCTGGCCGCCTCCCCCGCGCGAAGCCGCGACAGGGTGTCGTCACCGGTGGTGGCCAGCACCAGCAGTGCGCCCGCGTCGGCGTCTTCCTCGTCCAGGTCGGGCACCGGGAGGGAACCCGCGCTGAACCGGCGCATGAGGACGCCGCCGTGCGAGGTGGCCGATGGCGCGGCAGCGGAGGCGGGCACGCCATCGGTGCCCGTCCGCCCGCGCCCGGTCCACAGCCGCAGTTCGGTGCCGTAGCCCTCGGCGTGTTCCTGGTCCGCCGCGGCCAGCACGACTGCCGTCGCCAGAGCGCGCCGCCGCGCGGGGTCGGTGATCGGGATGGCGAGCACACCCTCCTCGGCGGCCCGCGCGGCGAACAGGTCGATGAGGCCCTCCGGCACCGGCCATGACGAGAACCGGCGTCGGTCGGTGCGCCGCTTGCCGATCGCCGAGGCCAGCGCGATCTGCTCGTCGGTGGCCGTGGCCGCGCGGGGCTCCACGGCGGCCAAGTGGGTCGGGTCGGCCGGGTTGGGCAGCCGGTGGACCCTGGTTGTGAAACCCATGCCCGCGAAGGCGGTGCGCAGGTGGTGCAGTGCGGCGCCGCAGCTGACCAGCAGGTCCCGCCCGTCGGGGTCGGTGGCTCGCAACTGACGGTCCCAGTCGGCCATCAAGTGCACCGACTTCGCTCCGATGACCCAGCGCCACGGCTGGGTGTTGTGCACCGACGGTGCGCGTCCGGCCAGGGCGAGCACGGTGCGGATCGTGCCGGTGTCCGGCGTCCTCGCGGTCATGGCGTCTCCTTCCGTCTTGGCACAACTCTCACCGTTCGGCAGGGCGCGCAGGAGGGTCGAAGGTGGGTATCGATCAGGGACCTTGGCTTCCTCACCCGAGGTGGCGGAGCGGATTGACTGGTGTGCACAGACTCCGAGGAGGTCGAGATGAACAAGCGCACAGTGGCCGATGTGATGACCCAAGACGTGGTCACCGCCCGGCAGGGCACGGGATTCGCCGAGTTGGTCAGGCTGATGACCGAGCACTCGGTCAGCGCCCTGCCGGTGACCGACGAGAACGGCGCTGTGGTCGGCGTGGTGTCCGAGGCCGACCTGCTGGCCAAGGAGAGTGCCCGCGCCGACGGCGCGCCGCACTCCCTGCGAGCGCTGCTGCGCAGGCACGCCGACAAGACGCGTGCCGCGGGCACCGTCGCCGTCGAGTTGATGAGCAGTCCCGCCGTGACCACCACCGCGGGCACCTCGCTCAACACCGCCGCCCGGTTGATGTCCGAGCACCGCGTCAAGCGTCTGCCGGTCGTGGCCGCGAACGGTGCGCTGGTGGGTGTGGTCAGCCGGTCGGACCTGCTAGGTGTCTTCCTGCGCGGCGACGACGCGATCGCGAAGGAGATCCGGCACGAGGTGTTCCAGCGGTCGCTGGACACCCCGGTCGAGAAGGTCCAGGTCACCGTGGACGGCGGCCAGGTCGTCCTCGACGGCACCGTCGACCGGCGCAGCTCGGCGCGGATCGCCGAGGCGCTCGTCGAGCGCGTCGACGGCGTCGTGTCCGTCCACAACCGACTCGGCTGGTCCTGGGACGACACCGGTGTGACCATCCCCGAGGGGATGGTCGTCGACATCCGTTACGAGCCGCAGCGCTAGCCGGCGGACCGACCACCGCCGACGACTTGAGCTTTCGTGCCGGTGACGTCGGCGTTGTGGACGGCGCGGGTCTGCTGACCGGTTCCTCGGTTCTGTGGATCGGTCAGTCAGCACGGACCCACTTGGTCGTCCTCGGTCACGCGGCGGAGTCCGCCGGTGCGGCTTCGCCGACTGGGGAGAAGCGTTCCTGCCAAATTGGTCTTTCTGCCGAGTGCTTCCACAACGGCCAGGTGTCCCCGGCGGCGGCCAGGCCGGGGTATGCCGCGAACGAGCGGCCCCAGGGCGACCCCTTGCCCAGGGGCCGCTTTCTCTTTCCACGGCCCGGAAGGGCCGCGCCGGTCACGCCTCGTCCCACTCCGGCAGCCGGAGTGGGCCAAGGCGGTCCCCGGGGTCGGATGGTCCAAGGCGCGGACCACCTAGGACACGGGCGTTACCAATGCATAGCCACCGTCGTCGCGCCGGTACAGCAGGCGACCGCGGTCGGTGTCGGCGTCGATGTAGAACAGTGCGGTCTCGGCGGACAGGTCCAAGCGCGCCTGCGCCTGCTGGGCGTCCAACCGGGGAGGGTGCTGGTCCGACGCCTCGACGCGCAGACCAGGACCAGCCGACGGCGGCGTGCCGTGCGCGGCGGAGAGGCGGTAGCCGTCCTCCGTGCGCGACAGCAGGCAGTCCTCGCCGGAGTCGTGGGTGAACAGGTGGAACCGGTAACCGAGGGCTTCTAGGCCGTGTCTCGAAGTCGTGTGTGCTGGTCCGGCGTGTTGTTGATCAGATAGGTGAGGTCTCCGGTAGACGGGTTAGCGACCAAGCAAACCAGTGACTACCGGAGACCTCGTGGCCAG
>NZ_JBQERA010000018.1:0-113037 GCF_053813445.1 Actinokineospora lacus | reverse complement strand
CTGCCGACGCAAACGCGACGGCGTCTGTCACGCCACCCGAGGCGTCGCCCAGATGCGCAACCTGGCCATGACGGCTTGAACGACCACCGGCCGCAGGCGACACCGCTATCACTCCCTTGCCCCGCCAAAACTCTCGACCATTACGGGACAACCTTTAGGAGGGGCAGCGAACTGGTCCGCCGCATCGGGGCCGATGCGGTGACACGATCAAAGAACGACGTGGCGTGGATCCCGATCGGGGGCGTGGGCAAAGCCAGCTGGTTCGATACGCCCAGCGGCACCGTATGAGCGAAAGTATCAGCCACGACTGTCAACTGCGAGTGGTCGCACACGATCGCCAGATCGTGGTCCTCAACGTCGACGGGGACCGCACGCCGATCATCGCCTGGGTGACCGGTGCCAGGTGAACGGGAAGCCACGGCCCGAAACCCAGTTCCTGCACGGGAGAGCGCAGCACGGGTGGTAGTGCGTCGAGCGCGTGCCACGGTTGCTCGGACACGGCGAGGAAGACCACGTCCGGTGCGAGTCGGGCCAAGACCTCGGCGAACTCACCGCCGTGCAGCGACTCGACGATGTCCGCGCGCACCGTCCCGGCCCGGCCGACCTGGTGCGCCGCCGATCGGGCCAAGTTCGCGGCCCGATCGGTGTCTCGGCCGACCAACGGAAGTGACAATGGGCGTCGACCGTTGCCGCGAGTTCCGCGGTCTTGCGCGCGACATCACCCGTTCCGACGGTCACCACACGGTTAAGCGTCGCAACGTCTTCTGCCGCTCGATGACCCGGTGTCCGTGGCCGACATTAGCCAACGGTTGTTCGCACGTCGATCCCTGAAGCCGCGAGAATTGTTGTGTGTGAAGGGAACCGACAAAATATGGTCGCCTTGCCCGATGACTGTGGTTCACTACTCGTGACGTTCGCAGGTTCTTAATGGGGGGCACCAAGATGGTGGGACAAGCGCCGCGCGGGAGCGGTTGGCGCTCCAACCCGGCGCGCGTGTATTACCTGCTCACTTGCGGCGGCGGCGTCTTCTTCTCTATGGCCTTCACCCTCGCGCTGGTCTACCAGATCCAGGTGGTGCACCTCTCGCCCCTGCAGCTGGTCGTCATCGGCACGGTCATGGAGTTGACGTGCCTCCTGGGCGAGGTCCCCACCGGCATCGTCGCCGACCTGTACTCGCGCAGACTGTCCGTCCTGATCGGGTTCACGATGATCGGCGTGGCGATCGTGCTCCAAGGGGCCGTTCCCAACTTCTGGTGGATTCTCGTCGCACAGGTGATCTGGGGAATCGGCTTCACGTTCACCTCGGGGGCGGTGGAGGCGTGGATCACCGACGAACTCGGCGACGACGCCATCGCCCACGTCTTCACCCGGGGCCAGCAGCTCGAACTGGGCGCGATGGTCCTCGGCGCGGTGCTCGCGGGCGCCCTGGGACTGATCAGCCTTCAGACGCCGATCGTAGTCGCCGGGATCGGCTACTTGGCGTTGGCCGCGGTGCTGGTGCTGGTCATGACCGAGCGGAACTTCGCCCCCGCCCCGCCGGAGGACCGCGGCTCCTTCCAGCACATGTACGCCATGCTCCAGATTGGCGTCGACCAGGCCAGGCGGCGGCCGGTGATCCGGTCGTTCCTGCTGATCAGCCTGCTGGTGGGCCTGTCCAGCGAGGCGTTCGACCGGCTGTGGACGGCCCGGATACTCCAGGACTTCCCGCTGCCGGAACTGCCCGGCGTGTCCGGTGCGGTCATCTGGTTCACCATCTTCGCCATCGTCGGCCAACTCATCGGCCTGGCCACCAGCCTGATCGTGCAGCGGGTTCGCGCCGATTCGGTCAACTCCCCGCACCCGTCCGGCCTGCTGGCCACGCTGACGATGGTGCAGGTGGTCGGCATCCTTGGCATGGCGCTGTCCGGCAGCCTCTGGTTCGCCCTGGCGGCGCTGTGGGTCAAGGAGGCGGCGCGGGCGGTGTCGATGCCGCTGGAGGCCGCCTGGCTCAACCGCAACATCGATTCGGGGTCGAGGGCCACCATGTTGTCGGTCAACAATCAGTTCAACGCCATCGGCCAGGTGGTCGGCGGTCCGCCGCTGGGTGCGCTGGCGGGGCGGACGTCCATCCCGGTGGCCCTGCTGTTCTCGGCGGGCATCCTGGCCCCCGCCTCCTACCTGTTCGCCCGGCTGGGCAGGCTGCGCGTCAAGGACGGCGCCGACCCGACCACGCCGACCCACACGGTGCCGTGACATGGATACCGCAGAAGTACTCGCCGTCGCTTGGTTCCGCTACCTTGGCAAACCCATGTGGGCGTGAAGCTCGATTTCTTCAAGACCGGTGGGGGATTCGAGGAATCGGCTTCAACGGCATCCGCGGCGACATCGGCGCCGTGGGATCAGAAGATAAGGCAGGACTCTGCGGCAGGCTCACAGACTGATCATCGCCGACACCCAGAACAGGAAGAGCGGAACCCTCTGTTCGCGAGACCACCGCTGAGAACAACGCGCCCCACGGGTCAGTGTCGCCTCAAGCGAGACTGTCAGCACGTCGTGGACGAACAGCGCCAGCTTTACCGTTGGCGAGAGCGTCAATGTCGAGATTGGCATCCCCGGCGTAGCGGGCGTGAAGGGTGGGCCATCGTTCAATTGCACTCACGGGTGGAGTTCGACCAAACTCAGGAACGCTCAGTCGCGCTGTCCGTGGAAAGCGGTGCAGGTCAATGTTCCCGCGCACTCGTGGAAACAGCCTATATGTGGAGTTCGATAGATTGTTTTCAGCCGTTGGGCAAAAGCAAGCCTGACGGGTCGACGGGAGGCCGCTGTCGAACCTTGCCATTAACCTGCCGCACATGGCTGGTAGGACTGGCTGGCAGAGCCTCCAGGATGTGTGGGGGTGGGGACCTCCGTCGGTAGTCGCCTCTGCAATGCGAGTGGTCCGATCGGGTACTACGCTGCGTGGCAAGTGGGTCCGCCATGCCGGTTTTCCATACTTCGGCCTCCGCTGATCGGGTGGCCACTGCCGCCTATTTGGGGCTGACACCTCAGGTTGGTATTCTCTCAGAGCTGGTCTCATGTGGCGTTGGGGTGTGGGATGGTGAGGGGTCATGGTTGACCGGTTGGCGTCGAGGTTGGTGCCCGACGAGCTTTGGGTCTTGGTCGAGCCGCTTGTGCCGGGGTTCGTCGCGCGTCCGCAGGGGGGTGGGACTGCCCCGGTGGATGACCGGGTGGTGTTCACCGCAATCGTGTTCGTGTTGACCAGTGGTTGTCGGTGGCGGGACATTCCCCCCTCGTTCGGGGTGTCCGCGCCGACAGCTCACCGCCGGTTCACGCAGTGGACCGAAGCGGCGTTGTGGCGGCGTCTGCACCAGGCGGTCCTGGACAGGCCCGGTGCCCGGGGGCTGGTGAACTGGTCGCGGGCGATCCTGGACAGCGCGAGCGTCCGGGCGGGGAAAGGGGACCTCTGAGCGGTCCCAGCCCTGCTCAGCAGGGGCAAGCCTGCTCGGAGATCCACACCGACCGCCCTCGTCTGCGTCGAGTGAATCGCCAATCACCACGTGAGACAGGATTTTATAGCTGGTCCATTCGGGGTGCCCTGGCGCTCGTGCTTTTCGGGGTTGAAGCGCTGTGGCATGCTCGAAAACGGAGACTGGGTGGACGATAAGGACGGTGGGGGTCTAATTCTCTTTTCGATTCCGATGTGGGGAGTCCGCTGAATATGCCGGTTCCCTGAACGCGATCGCGAGCGTTGATAACACTGTGGGGGGATGTGCGACATGCTCGGCAGAGGTTGTGGTGAGGGTGGGGTTGACCTGTGCTGAGCAGGGACGTCACCCTCGGCCTGCCCGCCCTGGGTATCGGCGGCCTGTCGGAGAACTGGCTGCTGCGCGAGGCAGGCGACCTGCACTGGGAACTCGTCGGCGAGCACTTCGGCGTTCCGGTGTCCGCGCTGGCGGACGAGGACGGGGTGCGGCTGCTGCCCGCGTTCGTGCGGGTCCAAGTGGTCGCGGGCAGCTCGCTGGCCGGCTTCGCCGAGCGGGACAGGGCGAGGCTGACCGGCCAGGTGTCCCGTGTGGACGATCATACCTTCGTCGGTGACGTGCGCTTCGAGACCGGCGCCGACCACGTCGACGTTCGGCTGATGACCGTCTTCGTCCGCCGAGGCGCCGGGAACGTCCTGGTGCCCGGCCTGCCCACGCTGATGGGGCCGCCGCCGGGCGAGCCCGATCCGGACGCAATGGAGTTCCACCGCAGCTTCCGTGACCGCACCGACCGCGCGGAGGCGGGCAGGCCGCTGCGCACCGAGCTGCACGAGCCGAACCCCTACATCGATCACAACGGCGCGGGCCTGCTCTACTTCGCCTCCTATCCGCACATCAACGACCAGTGCGAGCGCCGCCACCTGCACGGCCTGCTCGGCGTGACCGGCGCGGACTGGTCCGCCGAGGCGGCCACCGTCGCTCGCGACATCGTGTACCTGGGCAACTGTGGCACCGGCGACACCGTCCGGGTCCGGCTGAACTCCTGCGCGTTCCTGCCCGGCCACTGCGTCGAGCTACTGTCCACACTGCTCCGCGAGCGCGACGGCGCTGTGCTGGCCCAGGTCCGCACGCTGAAGCAGGTCGCGCCCACCAGCCCGTTCGCCGCGCTGTGGGCGGCTTCGGACGAGGTGGGGTCCGCGCAGGCGCCGGAGCGGAGCCACCGCGGGAAGGTCCTCGTCAACGACCTGTTGCCCCTGCTGGAACAGGTGCTCGACCTCCCGGTCGGAACCCTGGCCCCGGACGACGACCTGCGCGGGCGCGGACTCGACAGCTTCGCCCTCGCCACCTTCGCCACCACCGCGGCTCGAACGTTCGCCTTGGACGTCGACGCCGCGACGCTGTTCCCCGCCACCACCGCCACGGCCATGACCGACCTGCTCTGCGGCCGGGACGCCCAGGCCCTCCCCAGTCCGGTCACCGGTTCCGCCGCCACCCCCATCGCCATCGTGGGAATGGCGGGCCGCTTCCCCGGCGCCGACGACATCAACGCCCTGTGGGACCTGCTGGGCCGCGACACCGACGCCACCGGGCCGATCCCGGCTGATCGCTGGTCCACCGCCGAGCACCCCGACCTGGTCGACCGCGCCGCGTTGCTGAGGGACATCCGGCGGTTCGACCACTCGTTTTTCCGGATCAGCCCGCGCGAGGCGGCGCTGATGGACCCACAGCAGCGGCTGCTGCTGGAGACCTCCTGGGCCGCGGTCGAGGACGCCGGGTGGGACCCGACGTCGCTGGCGGGCAGCCGGACCGGCGTGTACGCCGGGGTCTGCCACACCGACTACGCCGCCGTCGTCGCCCGCCGTGCCGACCGCGACGAGCCCTACCTGGGCGTGGCGGTGTCCCCGTCGCTGGTGGCCAACCGGGTCTCCTACGTCCTGGGCCTGCGCGGACCCAGCGTCGCGATCGACACCCTGTGCTCGTCGTCGCTGGTCGCGCTCGCCGACGCCGTCGCCGCGCTGCGGGCAGGGGCCTGCGAGCAGGCGCTGGTCGGCGGGGTCAACGTGCTCTGCGACCCCGAGCGCCACCGGGCCTACCACGGCGCGGGCGTGCTGAGCCCGCGCGGCCGCTGCCACACCTTCGACGACGGTGCCGACGGCTATGTGCGCGGCGAGGGGGTCTGCGCGATCGTGCTCAAGCCGTTGGACCACGCCTTGGCCGATGGCGATCGGGTGCACGCGGTGGTCCGCGGCGCGGCGGTGAACCACGGCGGTCGGGCGCGCTCGCTCACCGCGCCCGACCGCGACGCCCAAGCCGACCTGCTCGTCGCCGCGCACATCGACGCAGGCATCGACCCGCTCACCGTCGGATACCTGGAGGCGCACGGCACGGGCACCCGGCTCGGCGACCCGATCGAGGTCGCGGGCATGCGCGCCGCCTTCGACCGCCTGCACGGGCAGTGGGGCCGGACCCCACCGTCCGCGCCGCACTGCGGTGTCGGCTCGGTGAAGACCCGCATCGGCCACCTGGAGGCCGCCGCCGGTCTTGCCGGGGTCGTCTCCGTGGTGCTGGCGATGCGCCACCGCACGCTGACCGCCCCGCGGAACCTGACCACGCCCAACCCGATGCTGCGCCTGGACGGCTCGCCGCTGCGCCTGCAACGCGAACGCGCCGACTGGCCCGAACCGCCGGGCGGCGGACCGCGCCGGGCCGGTGTCAGTTCCTTCGGCATGGGGGGGACCAACGCCCACGTCGTGCTGGAGGAGGCCCCCACCGCCGCACCGGCTCAGCCCATGGACGGCCCGGTCGTTGTGCCGCTGTCGGCATACACCGCCGAGGCCCTGCGCGACACCGCCACGAACCTGCTCGACGCCCTCGCCGCGGACGACTTGCCCCTGGCTTCGGTGGCCCGCACCCTGCGCGACGGCCGGGCGCCGCTGCCGGTGCGCGCCGCGGCCACGGTCGCCGACAACGCCGAGCTGCGCGAGTTCCTGCGCGGCGTCGCCGCCGGGCACACCGAACCCGCGGTGGACGGCACCGCCGCTCGATGGGTTGCTGGGGCGGACGTGCGCTGGGCCGAGCAGCCCGACGCACCCACCGCCCCACCGGTCTCACTGCCCACCTACCCGTTCCGCCGCGAGCGGCACTGGATCGACACGGCCCCGGCCACCGCCAAGGCCCGGGGACCTGCGCCGACGTTGCTCGCGACCCGTTGGGAGACAACGGCTGTTACCGCGGGCTCCGCGCCGGACGGGCCGGTCGTCGTGCTCGCCACCCCGGCCGCTCTGGACGTCGCCACGCTGCTGGCGGGGGACCACGGCGTGGTGCTGGCGCCGGGCGTCCCCCCGCCCCCGGCGCCCGCGCCCGCCGCGATCGTGGACCTGGTCGACTGGACCGACCCCGGTGCCTTCGCGGGCGAGCGGATCTCCGCCCTGCGGACCCTGCTCGCCGCCCACCCCCGCGCGGGGGTGCGCTGCGTGCACGCGGCGGGCGCGGCGTCCTCGCCGGTCGCCGGCCTGTACCGGGCGCTCTCCGGAGAGATGCCGGTGGTCTCCGCCCGCACCGTCCGGGTCGACGGCGACACCGCCGACCTGGTCGCCGCCGTCACCGCGGAACTCGCCACGGCCGATCGGCACACCGAGGTCCGTTACACCGGCCGCGAGCGCCGCGTCCCGGCGCTGGTCGCCGTGCCCGCGGGAACCGGCCCCGACCCGCTGCGCGACGTCGGCACCGAGCCGGTGCTGATCACCGGTGGCCTCGGCGGCATCGGGCTGCGCCTGGCCGCGCACGTCGTCGGCCGGGGCACGCGCAGGCTGGTGCTGCTCAGCCGCACCGGCAGGCCCGTCGACGCGGCGGGGGAGCGGGCGCTGACCGACCTGTCCGATCGCGCCGACGTCACCGTGCTGGCACACGCCCTCGACGACGCCGACTCGCTGCGTGCGCTGCTCGCCCCGCTCGGCACCCCCCGCGCGGTGTTCCACTGCGCCGGGACCATCCGCGAGCCGCACTCATTCCTCGTCGGTGACCAGGACGCCTTCGACGCGGTGCTCGCGCCGAAGGCGCGCGGCACCGAGGTGCTGTGGGAAGCCCTGCGCCAAGACCCGCCGCGGCTGCTGGTGCTGTTCTCCTCCGTCGCGGGCGCGGTTCCGCGGCTGGCGGCGGGCAGGCTCGACTACGCCACCGCCAACGCCGCCCTCGACACGTTCGCCGAGGACACCACCACCGGCGACTGCTCCGTCCGCGCCCTGCGCTGGCCGCTGTGGGAGGGCGTCGGCATGGGCGCGCACACCTCCGGGGCCGCAGCGGCCGGGCTGCCCGACCTCGACGCCGACACCGCCCTGGCGCTGCTGGACTCCGCGCTGCGCACCCCGGCGCCCGCGGTCCTGCTGCCGTGCCTGCTCGACCCCGCCACCGACCTGTCCGATCTGCTGTCGCCCCCCGCGCCGGCACACACCGCCGCGCCGCGCCCGGTCCCGGAGCGGACCGGGATGGATCTGCGCGCCCTGACGGCGGTGGTCTCCCGCGCGACCCGCGTCGACGCGGCGCTGCTCGGGCCGGGCTCCGTGCTCGCCGACCTGGGCGTGGACTCGCTGCTGATGGCCGTGCTCGTTCGCGCGTTGGAGGCCGAGCTGGGCGTCCCGGTGGACCCGGGCCTGCTGCAGGAACACCCGACCCTTGCGGGCCTGGCCGCCGCCCTGCCCGCCCCGGAACGCGGCGCCGAACCCGTCCCTGCGACCCGGAGCGCGCCCGTGGTGGTGGCTACGCCCGCGCGTGCCCCGACCGGACCGGTGCCGGTCGCGGTGATCGGCCTGGCCTGCCGGTTCCCCGGCGCGCCGGACGTGGCCGCGTTCTGGGACAACCTGGTGTCCGGGCGCGACTGCGTCACCGAGGTCCCGGCCGAGCGGTGGGACACCGCGGCGCTGTACGACCCGAGGGGCGGCCCCGGCCGCAGCACCAGCCGGTGGGGCGGGTTCCTCGACGACGCCGCGCTGTTCGACCCCGCGCACTTCGGGTTCGACGAGGCCACCGCGCCGCACCTGGACCCGCTGCTGCGCAAGACGATGGAGGTCGCCGAGGAGTGCCTGCGCGACGCCGGGTACCGCGACGAGGAGGTGCGCGGCGCGCGGGTCGGGGTCTTCGTCGGGGCCCGCGCGGCCACCTACCGCGAACACCTGCGGCCGCTGGGTCGCGAGTCGGTGCTCGGGCTCAACCAGAACTTCATCGCCGCCCACCTCTCCCAGCACTTCGACCTCACCGGGCCGAACATGGTCGTGGACAGCGCCTGCTCGTCCTCGCTGGTCAGCGTGCACTTGGCGGCGCGCAGCCTGGCGACCGGCGAGTCCGACCTGGCCATGGCCGGTGGCGCGGACATGCTCCTGGACGAGGAGCAGTACGTGATGCTCAGCGCGATGGGCGCGCTGTCGCCGACCGGGCGCTGCCGCGCTTTCGACGAGTCCGCCGACGGGTTCGTCCCCGGTGAGGGCGCCGGGATGGTGCTGCTCAAACGCCTCGACGACGCCGAGCGCGACGGTGACCGGGTGCTGGCCGTGCTGGAGTCCTCCGGGGTCAACAACGACGGCCGCACCATGGGGCGCACCACCCCCAACGGCAAGGCACAGCGTGCGCTGGTCACCGACGTGCTGGCCAGGGCGGGCATCGATCCGCGCACCATCGGCCACGTCGAGGCGCACGGCACCGGCACCATGATCGGCGACCCGATCGAGCTGCGGGCGCTGACCGCCGCGCACCGGGCGGCCACCGACGACCGCGGGTACTGCGGCATCGGCAGCGTCAAGAGCTCGGTGGGCCACCTGCTCAGCGCCGCGGGCATCGCCGGGTTCATCAAGACGGTGCTCGTCCTGCGGCACGCGATGCTGGTTCCGACCCTGCACTGCGACCGGCCCAACCCCCGGTTCGCCTTCGCCGGGTCGCCGTTCTTCCCGGTGCGCGGGGTCCGTCCGCTGGATACCTCCCGCGGCCCGGGGCGGGCGGCGGTCAGCGCCTTCGGCTTCGGTGGCACCAACGCCCACGCCGTGCTGCGCCGGGGCACCCCTGACACCGGGCGGCCACCGCTTCCCGTGCCGGAGTACCGGCGCGCGCGGTACTGGCACTGCCCCGAGGGCGGCCCCGCCGACCGGCCGCGGGCGGCCTCCGCGCGCCGCCGCTCGGCACGCCTCGTGCTCACCCCGGCCACCGCCATCGGCGGCGCGGCGCACACCTGACCGACCGCGCACTGGGAGACGACAGTGGATCACACTCGCGCACTGCGCTGCGCGCTGTCCCTCGACTGGGACAACCCGCTCGTGGACGACCACCGCGTGCACGGTGTCCGCACCCTGCCCGGGGTCGCGTTCCTCGACCTGGTGTGCCGCGCCCTGGCCGAGGACGGCGTCGACCTGTCCGGGGTGGAGCTGCGCGAGGTGTTGTTCACCGAGCCGGTGGTCACCACCGAGGGCGTGGGCCGGGAGCTGCTGCTGACCATCGAGCCGGACGGCGACGGGTCCAGCGTCACCGTCGTGAGCAGGCGCGTCCCCGAAGGCGGCGAGCCGGAGGCCGGGTGGACCACGCACGTGCGGGCCCGCCTGCGCCGCACCACCACCCCGCTCACCGGAGACATCCCGGACGAGCCCGCGACCCCGGTGCGGGACGTGGACGAGTGCTACGCGGCGGGCCGCGCGGCCGGTGTCGCCCACAGCTCCTACATGCGCTGCCACGGCACCCTGCGCGCGCAGGGCGGCCGGATCGTCTCCCACATCCGCCTGGGCGAGGAGGCCGCGAGCGCCGACGACGGGTTCCTGCTGCACCCGGCCCTGCTCGACGGGGCCACCATGCAGGCCTACGCCGAGGTGTTCTCCGCTGAGGACGCCGACGGCCGCCCGCTGATCCCGTTGCACGTCAACGCTTTCCGTGCCGCCGGCCCGTTGGGCGCGGCGTGCTCGGTCGACCTGCGGCTGGCCGAGGTCCGCGCGGGGGCCGATGTCGTGCGCGCCGACCTGGACCTGCGGTCGGACTCCGGCGAGGTCATCGCGCGGCTCTCCGGCCTGACCTACAAGCGGGTGCGCTCGACCTCGGCCATCACCGGGCTCACCGGGTCCGCGCGGCCCGTCGTCGACACCCCGGTGGCGGCACCCGCCCCGGTGCGGGCCGTGGCCGACGGCGCGCTGGTCGACGCGCTGGTCGAGCTGGTCAGGGCCACAGCGGGGGACCCGGCGCTGGTGGTGGAGCCCGACCGCGGGTTCTACGAGCTGGGCCTGGAATCGACCCACCTGCTCGCCTTGGTGCGGGCCATCGAGGTCCGCTTCGGCGTCGAGCTGTACCCGACGCTGCTGTTCGAGCACCCCACGGTGGACGACGTCGCCGAGCACCTGCGCACCGTGCTGCCCGCCGCCCCGACCACGGGGGCCGTCGAGGTGCCCGCGCCACCGGGCCGGACCGGGATGCTCACCGGTCTCTGGCAGAGCGCTCCCGCTCCCACCGCGCCGCGGCTGGGCACCACCGTGGTGGTCGGCGACGCTCCCGAACTGGTGCGCGCGCTGCCCGGCCGCGTTGTGACCGCGCCGCTTGGCGCCGACTTCGGCGCGCTGTTCGCCGACTTGGACCCGGACGCCGTCTTCCACGTCTTCCCCGCGGGCGACGGCGACGTGCCCGCCGCGGTCGGCGCGGCGTGCGCGCAGGTCATCGCGTTGGCGAAGTCGTTGGCGCGCAAGCCGAACCGCACGCCGCTGGTGCACGTCTCCGCGACCCCGACCGCCGCCGCCGTGGCGGGCCTGGCCCGCACTGCCCGCGTCGAGCACCCGCGCCTGGCGGTCACCGCTGTCGAGTGCGACGGCGTCCTGGACCCCACCGCGCTCCTGGCCGAGGCGGGGGAGCACGGTGAGCACTGGGTGCGCCACGACGGCGGCAGGCTCGTCCGCCGGTACTCGCCGTTCGAGGGCTCCGACTCGGTGCGGCCCAAGCCCGGCGCGGTGTACCTGATCACCGGTGGCGCGGGCGGCATCGGCCGCGCGGTGTCCACCTGGCTCACCGGCGCGGGTGCCCGCGTCGTCGTGGCCGGTCGCACCGAGCCCGCCACCGCGCTGCCCGCCGGGGTCGAGTCCATCCGGGCGGACGTCACGTCGAAGTCTGATGTGGACAGCTTGGTCGCGGGCGTGCTCGCCCGGCACGGCAGGCTCGACGGGCTCGTGCACGCCGCGGGCGTGCTGCGCGACGGCCTGCTCACCGGGGTCGACGCCGACGACCTGGCCGCGGTGCTGGCCCCGAAGGTCACCGGGATCAGCGTGCTGGAGGCCGCGACCGCCGGGCTGGACCTGGACTTCCGCGTGGTGTTCTCCTCCGTGACCGGTGTCGCGGGCAACGCGGGCCAGTCCTGCTACGGCGCGGCCAACGCCTTCTGCGACGCGCACGCCCGCGCGCACGGCTGGGTGTCGCTGGCCTGGCCGCTGTGGGCCGAGGGCGGCATGTCCACCGACGCCGCCACCGAGGCCGTGTTCGGCAGGCAGGGCCAGGTGCCGCTGCCCACCCCCGAGGGCATCGCCGCCACCGCCGCCGCGCTGGGCGCCGCCGGGCGTGAGGTCGTGGTCCTGCACGGCGATCCCCAGCGCGTCGCCGAATCCCTGGGCCTGCGCCCCGCCGACCCGCCCCGCCCCGCTCCCGCCACGTCCGCCGCTCGGGCCGCCGAGCCGGTGGCCGCGGGCGCCGAGCCGATCGCGATCGTCGGCCTCGCGGGCCGGTATCCGATGGCCGAGAACGTCGACGCGTTCTGGGACAACCTGGTCTCCGGCCGCGACTGCGTCACCGAGGTGCCGCCCGATCGCTGGGACCTCGCCGGGTTCTACTCCGCCGAGCGCGCCCCCGGCCGCTCCTACGCCAAGTGGGGCGGATTCCTCGACGAGATCGCCGACTTCGACCCCGGCTTCTTCCGGATCACCCCGCGCGAAGCCGCGGGCATGGACCCGCAGGAGCGGCTCTTCCTGCAGGCCGCCTGGCACGCCATGGAGGACGCGGGCACCACCCGTGCCGATCTGGCGGGCACCTCGGTCGGCGTGTTCGCCGGGGTCATGTTCACCCAGTACCAGATGCTCGGCCTCACCGCGCCGGAGCGGCTGGCGGTGCTGCCCACCTCGTTCTCCTCCGCGGTGGCGAACCGGCTGTCGTACTTCCTGGACCTGCGCGGGCCGAGCCTGTCGGTCGACACCATGTGCTCGTCCTCGCTCACCGCGCTGCACCTGGCCTGCGAGAGCCTGCGCTCCGGGGACTGCGACGCGGCGTTCGCGGGCGGGGTCAACGTCATCGTCCACCCGTACAAATACCTGCACCTGAGCCAGGTCGGGTTCGTCTCCACCGACGGCCGCTGCCGGGCGTTCGGCGCGGGCGGCGACGGCTACGTCCCCGGCGAGGGCGTGGGCGTCGTGCTGCTCAAGCGCCTCAGCCGGGCCGTCGCCGACGGCGACCGGGTGCACGCGGTGATCACCGGCAGCGCGGTCAACCACGGCGGCCGGGCCGCGGGCTTCTTCGCTCCCGGACCCGCCGCCCAGTCCGCGGTCGTGCGCCGTGCCCTCGACCGCGCCGGGCTCGCCCCGGCCGACATCGGCTACCTGGAGGCGCACGGCACCGGGACCGAGCTGGGCGACCCGATCGAGGTCAGCGCCCTCACCGCGGTGTTCGGCACGGACACCGAGGTGCCGGTGGGGTCGGTGAAGACCGGCATCGGCCACCTGGAGTCGGCCGCGGGCATCGCCGGGCTCACCAAGGTGCTGCTGCAGATGCGCCACCGCACCCTCGCCCCGTCCCTGCACGCCGAGCCCGCCAACGCCGCCATCGACTTCTCCGCGACCCCGCTGCGCGTGCAGCGCACGGCCGAACCCTGGTCCGCCAAGGGGAACGCGCCGCTGCGCGCGGGCATCAGCGCATTCGGCGCGGGCGGCGCCAACGCCCACGTCGTCGTCGAGCAGCGACCCGATCACCTGCCTCCCGGGACCGCGGCCCCGGGACCGCACGCGGTCCTGCTCTCGGCCCGCACCCCGGTCGCCCTGCGCGCGCTGGCCGAGCGGTACCTGCGGATGCCCGCGGGCGCCGACGTCCTGCCGGAGGTGCTGGACCTGGCCGCGCAGGTGCTCGGCAGCCGCGTCGACCAGGGGACCGCCCTGGACGAGCTGGGCTTGGACGCGGCTGACCTGCGCAAGCTGGAGAGCGCGCTGGCCGAGCGGTTCCCGGCCGCGTCCCCACGGGTTGACGCGGGCGGCACCCTCGCCGCCTTGGCGGGCACCCTCACCCGGACCGCCCGCGCGGACCTCGCCGACATCGCCCACACCACACAGGTCGGTCGCGAGCCGCTGGCCGAGCGAGTGGCCGTGGTCGCCACCGACACCGCGGACCTCGCCGCCGCCCTCCAGGCGTTCGTGGCCGGGGAGGCCGACGCCCGCCTGCACCGGGACAGCGCCACCGCGGGGGCACGGGCGCCGAGGTCCGACGACCCGCACGCCCTCGCGGCGGCGTGGGCCGGTGGCGCGAAGGTCACCTGGCCGCGTCCCGCCGGGCGCGCGCCGCGCAAGGTCGCCCTGCCGCTCTACCCGTTCGACCGGGTCCGCTGCTGGGTGGACGTCGACCCGCCGACGTCCACCGCGGTCCCGGCAGGCACCGCGGTCCCGGGGAGCATCGCGGTGCCCATGGCCGAGGTCGGCGGGCTCCCGGTCGCCACCACCGACGACATGGAGCCGCTCGTGCCGGTGTGGCGCCCGGCGCCCGCCGGGGTTGGCCGCGGCAGGCCCGGCCCGGTGCTCGTCCTGTGCGCGCCGTCAGCGACGGCGCTCGCCGCCGACCTCGCCGCCCGCCTCGGCCGCGCCACCGTCGTCGAGCTGAACAGCGCCACCGCGGAGCTGCCCGTCCCGGGCGCGGTCTACCTGCTCGCGGGCCGTCCCGCCGCGGGCTCGGAGACCGCGCGCACCGCGGAGGCCGAGGTGACCGTGCGGGCGCTGGCCCGGCTCGCCAAGCAGTGGGCCACCGCCCCGCGCGTCGACTGGGTCGTGGTGACCGAGGGCGCGCTGCCCGCGCCCGGCCGCCCGGTCACCCAGCCGCACACCGCGGGCCTGGTCGGCTTCGCCCGCGTGCTGGAGAGCGAGTTCCCGGCCTGGACCGTCCCGGTCGTCGACCTCGACCCGGCGTGCGTGGACGCGGCGCTCGTCGCCGCCGAGCCGCCCGCGCGGGGTGTGCGCGCCGCCTACACCGGACGTGTCCGGCACCTGCCCGCACTCGCGCCCGCCCCGGCCGCCGAGCCCGGTGAGGTGCTGCGCAGCGGTGGGCACTACCTGGTGATCGGCGGTGCGAGGGGGATCGGGCTCACTGTCGCGAAGTCGTTGGTGGACAAGTACTCCGCGCGGGTGACGTTGCTCGGACGGTCCACATTGGACGACGAAAGGGCTCTCGCCGTGGCGGCGCTCGGCGACCGCGCGCGCTACCTGCGCGCCGACGCCGCCGACCCCGCGGAGCTGGCCGCCGCGCTCGCCGAGGCCGAGATCCGCGGCCCAGTGCACGGCGTGCTGCACGCCGCGCTGGTCCAGCGCGACCGGCTGGTGCGCGGGCTCAGCGACGAGGAGCTGTCCGCCAGCCTGGCCGCCAAGGCAGGCGTCGCGGCGGCGCTCATGGACGCCCTGGCCGACCCCACCGCCGGGCGCGCCCCGGACTTCGTCCTGTTCTTCTCCTCCGCCCAGTCCTTCCTCGGAGACCCGGGCTTGGCCAACTACGCGGCCGGGTCGGTGTTCCTCGACTCCTACGCCCATGCCCTCGACGCCCGGCTGCCCCTGCGGGTGCGCTCGGTCGACTGGGGGTACTGGGGCACGGTCGGCGCCGTCGCCGACGAGCGGCACCGGGCGGGGTTGGGCGCCGCCGGGTTCGCCGTGATCACGCCCGAGACCGGGTTCGCCGCGCTGGAGCGGGCGCTGCGCACCCCGGCGCCCCAAGTCGTGGTGGTGCCCGGAACCGGGGAGCTGCGGCGCAGGATGGGTGCGGGAACGCTGACCCCGACCCAGGTGCGGGCCATTACCCACTACCACGCCGCCGACGCGGCGATGACCAGGCTGGCCCGCGGCGCGCTGCTGGCCCTGTTCGACGACATGGGCGCCTGGCGCGGCGCGGACCCGGACGCCGCCGAGGTGGCCGCCCGGATCGGCGTCACCCCGCGCTACGCCCGGCTGCTGGAGACCCTGCTCGGCATGCTGGTCGGCGCGGGCGACCTCACCGAGGTCGGCGGGCGGCTGCGCCCGGACCCGGCCGCGCTGGCCGGGGCACGGGCCGGTGGGCACCTGGACCGGTTGGCCGGGCTGGCCGAGCGGCACCCGGGCGCGGCGGTGTTCACCCGGCTCCTGGCGCGCTGCCTGGCCGCCTACCCCGCGCTGCTGCGCGGCGAGGTGCAGGCCACCGACCTGCTGTTCCCCAAGTCCGGCACCTCGCTGATGGCGGGCATCTACCGGGAGAACCCGGTCAGCGACGTCTACAACGACGTCCTCGCCGACCACGTGGCCGCACACGTCGAGCGCGCCATCACCGGCGCGGGCGGTGAGCCGGTGCGGGTCGTGGAGGTCGGCGCCGGGACCGGCGGCACCTCGGCCGGGCTGCTGCGCGCGCTCGACCGGTTCGCGGACCGGGTCGAGTACTGGTACACCGACCTGTCCGCGGCCTTCCTCGCCCACGGCAGGCGGCACTTCGGCCAGGGCAGGCCGTACTTGAGGTTCCGCAGGCTCGACCTGGACGCCGACCCGCTGGCGCAGGGCTTCCCCGGCGGCGGCTTCGACGTCGTCGTCGGCGCGAACGTGCTGCACGCGACCGCCGACCTCGGTCGCGCGTCACTCCACCTGCGGGCCCTGCTGCGCCCGGGCGGTGAGCTGGTGCTCAACGAGCTGACCACGGTGACGCTGCAGGCCACCATCACCTACGGCCTGTTCGACGGCTGGTGGGCCCACGACGACACCGCGCTGCGCCTGCCCGGCTCCCCGCTGCTCGACGTCCCCGGCTGGGACGCGCTGCTGCGCACCTGTGGGTTCGACGGCGTCACCGCCTACCCGACCCCGGCCGACACCGACCGCAACTTCCAGCACGTCATCGCCGCCCCCGCCACCGTCCCGACCGTCGCCGCCCCGGCGCGCGAGGCGGTGGGTGGCGACACCGGAGGCATCGGCGACACCGATGACCTGTCCCGGCGGATCTTGGAGATCACCGAGGCCGCGTCCGGCATCCCGGTGTCCGAACTGGACCTCGACCGCGAGATCGGCGAGTACGGCTTCGACTCGGTCAGCTACACCCTGCTGGCCGCCACCCTTGGCGACCGGCTCGGCGTGGACGTCACCCCGGCGCTGTTCTACGAGACCGCCACCCTGCGCGACCTCGTCGCCCGGCTCGCCGCGGAGCACCCCGGCCTGCCCGCCCGCACCACCGCCCCCATGGCCACCACCCCGCCCCCGGTCGGCGCGCCGGCCTCGGCGAGCACCCTGGCGCCCGTCCCGGCGCCGCGGCCGGTCGAGGCGCCGGTGATCATCGGCATGGCCGCGCGGCTGCCCGGCAGCCGGGACCTGGCCGACTACTTCGCCCGGGTGGTCGCGGGGGAGGAGCTGGTCGGCCCGGTGCCCGCCGACCGGTGGGACCCGGGCGCCCTGCCCGCGGGCGTGATCGCCGCGCGCGGTGGGTTCATCGATGGGGTTGACGAGTTCGACCCGCTGTTCTTCGGCATCTCCCCGCACGAGGCCGACGGCATGGACCCGCAGCAGCGCATCCTGCTGGAGGGAGTGTGGGCCGCGCTGGAGGACGCCGGGATCGCCCCGGGCTCGCTGGCGGGCAGCGACACCGGGCTGTTCATCGGCGCCGGGTCCACCGACTACGACGAGGTGCGCCGCGCCGCGGGCGTCGATGTCGACGCGCACGCCGCCACCGCCACCACACACTCCATCCTGGTCAACCGGGTGTCCTACCTGCTCGACCTGCACGGGCCGAGCGAGCCGGTGAACACCGGGTGCTCCAGCTCGCTGGTCGCCCTGCACCGCGCCGCCGTGGCCATCCGCGCGGGTGAGTGCGAGGTGGCGGTTGCGGGCGGCGTCAACCTCATGCTCACCCCGCACAACCACACGCTGCTCAGCGGCACCGGCATGCTCAGCCCGCGCGGTCGGTGCAGGCCCTTCGACGCCGAGGCGGACGGCTTCGTCCGCGGCGAGGGCTTGGGCCTGGTCGTGCTCACCACCGCCGCCCGCGCCAGGTCGGGCGGGCACCGGGTGCGCGCCCGGCTGCTCGGCACCGCGGTCAACCACGGCGGTCGCGCCCGGTCGCTGACCGCCCCCAACCCCACCGCCCAGGCCGCCGTCGTCGTGCGCGCCCACGAGCAGGCGGGCACCGACCCGGCCACCATCGGCCACCTGCAGACCCACGGCACCGGCACCGAGCTGGGCGACCCGGTCGAGGTCAACGGCCTGCGCTCGGCCTTCGACGAGCTGCGCTCCCGCCGCGGTGACACCGCTCCCGCCGCGGGGACCACCGCACTGGGCGCGGCCAAGGCGAACATCGGGCACCTGGAGTCCGCCGCGGGCGTGGCCGGGGTGATCACCGCCGTGCTCGCCATGGAGCACGCCACCATCCCGCCGATCGCCGGGCTGGGCAGGCAGAACCCGCACCTGCGCCTCGACGGCGGGCCGTTCCGGCTGCCGCGCGCCGCCGAGCCGTGGCCCGAGGGCGCGACCCCGCGCCGCGCGGCGGTCAGCTCCTTCGGCTACGGCGGCGTCAACGGCCACGTGGTCATCGAGCAGGGCGACGCCCCGGCCCCGGGCGCGCCGCTGGCCGAGCCGGTCGCGTTCCCGCTGTCGGCCCGCACCGCGCGGGCCCTGCGCCGCACCGCGTCCGCGCTGCGCGAGCACGTCGCCTCCGCCGAGGTCGACCTGGCCGACGTCGCGCACACCCTCCGCCGCGGGCGCGACGCCATGGCCCACCGCGCCGTCGTCGTCGCGGGCGACCGGGACGCGCTGCTCGCCGGGCTCACCGCCGTCGCGGAGGGCCGCCCGGTCGCGGCGTCGGGCGAGGCCGCGCGTTGGGTGGCGGGGGAGCGGGTCGAGTGGACGCCGGTCGGGCGCCTGGCCTCCCTGCCCACCTACCCGTTCGAGCGCCGCCGCTGCTGGGTGACCCCGTCGGGGGCGGAAACCGTTGAGCCCCAGAGCTTCGCGCCGCGTTGGGTGTTGACCGAGGAGCCGGAGCCGATCGCCGCCGATAGTCCACTGTGGATTGTCGGGGGCGGTCCGGTGGCGGACGCGCTGGCCGCGCACCACCGCGGCGGCGCCGTGCACCGGGTCGCCGCGGGCGCCTCGACCGATCACCTGCCGTCACCGGGCGCGGTGTACTTCGTCGCCGCCGACAGCGGCGCGGTGACCGCCCAAGGCGTGGCCGAGGCCGAGCGCACCGGCGTGCTGGCCCTGTTCGAGCTGGTCAAGGCGCTGCTGGCCCGTCCGGCCTGCGCGGGCGAGCTCGCGTTGACCGTTGTCACCTCGGGGGCCTTCCCCGTGACCGGGCCGGTCACCGCCCCCGCCTCCGGCGCGGTGTGGGGGCTGGTCCGCTCGCTGCGCGCGGAGTGCGAGCGCTGGCGCGTCGCCGCCGTCGACGTCGCCCCCGGCGAGTCCGCCGCCGCGATCGCCGCGGCGGGCGTCGGCGACCACGCCCTGCGCGGCGGCCACTGGTACCGGCAGGAGCTCGTCCCCGTCGCGCAGCCCGCGATTGCGCTGCCGGTCCGGTCGGACGGCGCCTATGTCGTCTTCGGCGGCACCGGCGACCTCGGCCTTGACGCCGCTGAGTGGCTCTCCGCCGAGGGCGCGCACGTGGTGCTGGTCGGCCGCTCCGCGCCCACCGGGCACCGCGCCGACCGGATCGCGGCCCTCGACCGCGTCTCCGTCGACCACGCCGACGCCACCGACCCGGACGCCGTGCGCGGGGTGCTCGCCCGCGCGGCCTCCCGCGGCCCGGTGCGCGGCGTGGTGGTGTCCGTGGCCGTCGACCGCGACCGGTCGCTGGCCGCGATGGACGCCGCGTGGTTCACCGAGGGCCTGGCCACCAAGAGCCGCGCGCTCGCCGCGGTCGCGGAAGGACTGGCCGGGCACGCGCCCGACTTCCTCGCCGCGTTCTCGTCCGTGCAGTCCTTCCTGGGCAACCCCGGCCAGGCCGCGTACGCCGCCGGATGCGCGGCCCAGGACGCCCTCGTGCACGCCTTGGCCGAGCGGCTGGCGCACCCCGTCCGCGTCCTCGACTGGGGCGCGTGGGCCGGGTCGGCGCTGGCCGAGCGGCACCGCGACCGGGTGGCCGCGGCCGGGCTGCGCCCCCTTCCGCCCCGCGCGGGGCTCGACGCGCTGGGCCGCGTGCTCGGCGGACAGGAGATCCAGGTGGTGGTCGTTTCCGGCGATGACGGGTTCCTGCGCCGCATCGGCGTCCAGACCGGCCCGGTGCCCGCCGAGCCTGCGACCCCGACCCCGACCCCGGCCCCCGGCTCTGGCTTCGCTGCTCCGGCTCCGGCCACGCCTCCTGTCTCCGGCTTCGCTGCTCCGGCTCCGGTGCCCGTGGCTCCGCCCGCCGCGTTCGGCGCGGACCTGCTCGCCCTGGTCCGCGAGGTCGCCGGGGTGACCGCCGCCGAGATGGGCCCGGACGACGAGCTGCGCGACTTCGGCTTCGACTCGATCGCCTACACCCGGCTCAGCCACCGGGTGAACGCCCGGTGGGACATCGACGCCACCCCGGCCACCTTCTTCGGCGTCGCCACCGCGGCCGAGCTGGTCGCCAAGGTCGGCGCCGACTTCGCCACCGAGCTGGCCGCCCGGTACGCGCCCGAGGCCCCGGCCGCCCCGCAGGCCCCGGCGGAGCCCGCCACCCCGACCCCCGCTCCCGCCGCCGTGGTCGGTGAGGGCGCCGACGAGGCCGTGGCGATCGTGGGCATGTCGGGGGTGTTCCCCGGAGCCGACGACGTCGACGAACTGTGGGCGCGGCTGGCCGCCCGCGACGACCTGGTGTCCGAGGTGCCCGCCGACCGGTGGGACTGGAAGGCCATCGACGGCCCCGCCGAGCCCGGCGAGTTCCGCACCCCCGCGCGCTGGGGCGGGTTCGCGCGCCGGGTCGACCTGTTCGACGCGGGGTTCTTCGGCATCTCACCCACCGAGGCCACCGCGATGGACCCGCAGCACCGGCTCGCCCTGCAGGCGGTCTGGGGCGCGGCCGAGGACGCGGGCATCCGCCCGTCGGCGCTGGCGGGCACCGGCACCGGGGTGTTCCTGGGCTGCGGCACCTACGACTACTTCGAGGTCCAGCACGCGCTGGGGGTCCCGGTCGACGGGTACGGCACGGTCGGCCGCGCGCACGCCATCCTGGCCAACCGGGTGTCCTACCTGCTCGACCTGCACGGCTCCAGCGAGGCCATCGACACCGCCTGCTCCTCCTCGCTGGTCGCGGTGCACCGCGCCGCCGAGGCCATCCGGCACGGCGCCTGCGACCTGGCCTTCGCAGGCGGGGTCAACGTGATCGCCTCGCCGACGCTGTTCGTCGACATGGCACAGGCGGGCATGCTCAGCCCGCGCGGGCGCTGCCGCACCTTCGACGCCTCGGCGGACGGCATCGTGCGCGCCGAGGGCGTGGGCGTGGTGCTGCTCAAGCGGCTGTCGCTGGCCATCGCCGACGGCGACGTCATCCACGCCGTGCTGCGCGGCAGCGCGGTCAACCACGGCGGGCGCACCAACTCCCTCACCGCGCCGAACCCGGTGGCGCAGACCGCGTGCGTGGTCGCCGCGCACCGCCGGGCCGGGGTCGACCCCAGCACGATCGGCTACGTCGAGACGCACGGCACCGGCACCGAGATCGGCGACCCGATCGAGGTCGACGGCCTGCGCGCCGCCTTCGCCACCCGCTACGCCGACCTCGGCCTGCCCGCCCCGGAGCGGCCCCACGTGGTGCTGGGCGCGCTCAAGAGCAACACCGGGCACCTGGAGGCCGCCGCGGGCGTGGCGGGCCTGATCAAGGTGCTGCTGGCCATGCGCCACCGCGCCATCCCGGCCAACCTGCACCTGGAGGAGCCGAACCCGCACCTGCGGCTCACCGGCGGCCCGCTGCGCCTGCCCACCGGCACCGAGCCGTGGGCGCCGGTCCGCGACGGCGAGCCGTTGCGCGCGGGCGTGAGCTCCTTCGGCCTCGGCGGCGTCAACGCCCACCTGGTGGTCGAGGAGTTCCGCGAGGAGCCCCGCACCGGCGCCGGGCCGCAGGTGTTCGTGCTCTCGGCCAGGGACGGCGACCGGTTGCGCGCCGCCGCCGAGCGGCTGGCCGCGTGGTCGCGCACGGCGGGCGTGGTTCCCGCCGCGCTCGCCCGCACCCTCCAGGACGGCCGCGAGGTCCATGCCCACCGACTCGCCGTCGTCGCCGACGACCTCGTCGGCCTCGCCGACGCGCTCGACACCTGGCTGGCGGGTGGCTCCGCCGCGGGCGTGGCCGCCGGGACCGGTGCGGACCCGACCATCGCCGACCTGCTCGAGGACTCCGAGGGGCTGGACTACCTGCGCGCGGTCGCCGCCTCGGGCAGGCTGGACAAGCTCGCCCGGCTGTGGGCCGGGGGCGCCGACGTGGACTGGGCCGCGCTGCGCGCCACCGACGCCCCGCGCAAGGTCCCCGCGCCCACCTACCCGTTCGCCCCGACCAGCCACTGGCTCACCCCCGGCGCCCGGTTCGACGCGGTGCAGGCCCAAGCCCTCCCGGGCGCGGGCCAGGTCACCGCGCCCGCGCCCGCGCCCGCACCCGTGCCGGAACCCGCGTCCGCCGAACCCGCCGCTGTGCCGCTGGCGGTGCGCGGCACCCCGGAGGACGACGTGGTGACGCGCGTCCGCGAGGTGCTGGCCGCCCACCTGGGCGTGGCCACCTCGGCCCTGCCCGCCGACCGGGTGCTGAGCGATGCGGGGGTGGACTCGCTGGCGCTGCGCAGGCTCAGCAGGCGCTTGGCCGCCGACTACGGCGTCGACAACGTCGGCCCCCGGTTCACCACCGGGCAGACGGTGCGCGCCGTGGCGAAGTCCATTGTGGACAGACTTGGTCCGTTGCCCTCCACCGAGCCCGCGCCCGAGCCGGAACCGGCGGCGCCGCGGCCTGCCCCGGCGATCGCGGGTGAGCTCGACACCCTGCTGGCGGGGCTGCACACGGGCAGCATCAGCGTCGACGCCGCGCTCGCCGAGCTGCGCAAGGGGGCGGACCGATGACCGCCGCCCTGCGCGACCTGCTCGCCGCCGTCGCCGCCGGGGACGTCCCGGCCGCGACAGCCGCCCCGCTGTTGCGCGGGCTGCTCGACCTCGACCGGACTGCCCAAGTCGCCGCCGGGCCGCTGGTCCCGTCCGCCGAGCCGTACCCGCTCAGCCGCGGCCAAGCCGCGCTGTGGGCGATCCACGCGACCACGCCCGGCGCCACGTCCTACAACCTGCCGCTGGGCCTGTGGCTGGGCCGCGACGTGGACCGGGACGTGCTGGCGGAGGCGCTCGCCGCGAGCATCCGCAGGCACCCCGACCTCGGCGTGTCCGTCCACAACGGACCGGATGGTCCGTGGCAGCGGGTGCTCGACCGTCCCGCCGAGGTGCGTGGGCTCGACCTCTCGCACGTCACCGACGCCGAGTTCGCCACCCGCGTCGACCGGCTCACCCACCAGGCGTTCGACCTCGAGGACGACCCACTGCACCGCACCTGGCTGATCGAGGCCCCCGGCGGCGACTGGTTGCTGTTGCTGGTGTTCCATCACCTGATCACCGACGGGGTGTCCAGCCACCTGCTGCTGCGTGACATCGTGGCCTGCCACACCGCGCTCGCCGCGGGCGGTCCGCTGCCCCCGCTGGAGCCCGCCGCGCCGTACCGCGAGTTCGTCGAGTGGCAGCGCGGCATGCTCGCCGGGCCCGAGGGCGAGCGGCACCGCCGCTGGTGGGCCGAGCGACTCGCGGGCGTCGACAGCGCGCCCGTGCTCGACGCCATCGCCGACCACCGCCCGGACGCCCCGCCCGCGCACACCGGCGGCGAGATGGTTCGGCTGCGCCTGTCCGAGGCCGAGTGGGCGGCGGTCACCGCCGCCGCACGCGGCGTGGGCACGTCCACCTTCGGCGTGGTGTTCGGCGCGTTCGCCGCGCTGCTGCACCGCCATAGCGGCCACCCCGACATCAGCGCGATGGTGCCCACCGACGGGCGCCCGAGCCACCGCTTCGACCGCACCGTGGGCTATCTGATCAATCCGGTGGTCGTGCGGGTGGCCTGCGACCCGGACATGACCTGCGCGCGGCTGTTCACCGCCGTGCGCGACCAGCTCTCCGACGCCGAGGAGCACGCCGCCTACCCGTTCGCCGCCGCGATCGATGACCTGCGCCGCTCCGGCGACCCGGCCGCGGGCGTGGACATCGGCTTCTACCTGCAGCAGGGCGTGGGCGGCGACCAGGACATGGCCGCCGGGCAGACGGTGTTCCGCGACGCCATGGAGCTGACCCAGGAGGGGGAGAACCCGCTCGTCGTCGAGGTCGTCGTGCGCGGCCCCGGGGCGCTGCTCTACGTCAAGTACGACCCGGCCCGCTTCGACCGCGCCACGGCCGAACAGCTCGCCGAGCACTACCGGCTGCTGCTCGTCCAGGCCGCGAGCGACCCCACGACCCGGCTGCGCGACCTGGCCCCGGCCACCCCCGGCGAGCGGGCCGCGCTCGCCCGCGCCAACGACACCCGCCGCGACCGCCCGCGCGGCACGAGCGCCGCCGAGCTGGTCCTCGGCCAGGTCGAGCGCACCCCGGGCGCCCTGGCCGTGGCCGACGGCGACCGCACGCTGACCTACGCCGAACTGGGCGGCCGGGTCCGCGCCCTGGCCACGGCGCTGCGGGACGGCGGGGTGCGCCCCGGCGACCTCGTCGGGGTCTTGGTCGACCGGCACGTCGACCTGGTCACCGCGCTGCTCGCCGTGCAGGCGGCGGGCGCGGCGTACGTGCCGCTGGACCCGGCCTTCCCGGCCGCGCGGCTGGCGCACATCGCCGCCGACGCCGGGCTGGTCGCCGTGCTGGTCGACCCGGCCGCCGCCGCCCACCTGCCCGCCGCCGCCCCCGGCGCCCGCGTCCGGCTCGACGCGGTGGACTGGGCCGCGGCCAGCCAGGACGCGCCAATCCCTGGCGCGGACGACCAGCTCGCCTACGTGCTCTACACCTCCGGTTCCACCGGCAAGCCCAAGGGCGTCGAGGTCACCCACGGCAACCTGGCCAACCTGCTCACCGCCATGGCCGAGCGGCCCGGCTGCGCCGCGGGCGAGACCCTGCTGGCCGTCACCACCGCCGGGTTCGACATCGCGGGGCTGGAGCTGCTGCTGCCGCTGACCGTCGGCGCGACCGTCCACGTGGCGCCGTCGGGCACCACCCGCGACGGGTTCGCCCTCGCCGAGCTGGTCGACCAGGTGCGCCCCACGATCGTGCAGGCCACCCCGGCCACCTGGCGGATGCTCCTCGCCGCGGGCTGGTCGGGCCGGGTGCCCCGGGTGCTCTGCGGCGGCGAGGCGCTCGACCGGCCGCTGGCCGACGCGCTGCTGGGCCGCTGCGACGAGCTGTGGAACATGTACGGGCCCACCGAGACCACCATCTGGTCCACCGCGCTGCGCGTGCGCCGCGGCAGGCCGATCACCGTCGGCACCCCGATCGCCAACACCACCGCCACCGTCGTCGACGCCGAGGGGGCGCCGGTGCCCTTCGGCGCGGTCGGCGAGCTGCTGCTCGGTGGCGACGGCGTGGCCCGTGGCTACCGCGACCGCCCGGAGCTGACCTCGACCCGGTTCGTCGGCGGCCACTTCCGCACCGGCGACCTGGCCCGCTGGACCGCCGAGGGTGAGCTGACGCTGCTCGGCCGCGCCGACCGGCAGGTCAAGCTGCGCGGGCACCGCGTCGAACTGGGCGAGGTCGAGGATGCCCTGCGCCGCGCGGGTGGGGTCGAGGACGCGCGGGTCGTGCTGCGCGAGGACACCCCGGGCGGCCCCGCCCTCATCGCGTTCGTGGTGCCCAGGCAGGACCCCGACGCCGCTGCCACCGCAACCGACCGCGCCCGCGACTGGCTGCCGGAGTACATGGTCCCGGCGCGGACCGTCGTGCTGGAGCGGTTCCCGCTCACCCCGAACGCCAAGGTGGACGTCGGCCCGCTCGGGGCGCGCCCGCTGGCGGAGCTGGTCTCGCAGTTCGGCCACCCCGCTGCTGCCGCCCCCGCCGCCGTGCCCGCCCCCGCTCCGGGGCCCGCGGTGTCGGGAAGCGGCCTGGTCGAGCTGTTGCGGGAGGTCGCCGCCCAGGTCGCGGGCGTGCCCGCCGCGTCGATCCCGGTGGGCACGCCGCTGGGCGAGGCGGGTTTCAACTCGATCAGCTTCACCCGGCTCGCCGTCGCGCTGCGCGAGCGGTTCGCGATCACCGTGCGCCCGACCGCCTTCTACTCGCACCCGACGCTGACCGCGCTCGCCGCGCACCTGACCACCACCCACGGCGCGGTGCTCGCGCCCGCCGCCCCCGCCGCCCCCGCTGTGGTCGCCGCGCCGCGGCAGGCGGGCCGGGAGAGGGCCTACCCGCCGATCGCGGTCATCGGCGTCGGCGGCAGGCTGCCCGAGTCCGACTCCATCGACGAGTTCTGGTCGAAGCTGGCCGCGGGCCAGGACATGACCCGCCCGTACCCGGTGGAGCGCGGGTTCTCCGACCGGCTGTTCCCCGAGGGCCTGCGCGGGTCGTTCGTGCGCGACGTGGACGCCTTCGACGCCCCGCTGTTCCGGGTGTCCCGCCGCGAGGCCGCGCAGATGGACCCGCAGCAGCGCCTGCTGCTGCACGCCGCGCACGAGGCCGTGCTCGACGCCGGGTACGCGCCCGCCTCGCTGGCGGGCACCCGCGCCGGGGTGTTCGTCGGCATCAGCGGCGCGGACTACCTGAGCCTGCTCGGCCCAGGCGATCCGGGCATGGGCGACCACTTCCTGCTCGGCAACCTCGCCTCCATCGCCGCCAACCGGATCTCCTACGTCTACGACCTGGCCGGGCCCAGCACCATCTTCGACACCGCCTGCTCCAGCTCGCTGGTCGCGATCCACCGCGCGGCCCGCGCCCTGCAGCGCGGCGACTGCGAGACCGCGCTCGCGGGCGGTGCGAACCTGCTGCTGTCCCCGCACGGCTTCACCGGCCTGCGCCGGGCGGGCATGCTCAGCCCGGACGGCCGGTGCAAAACGTTCGACTCCGCGGCCGACGGGTACGGGCGCGGCGAGGGCGTGCTGCTGCTCATGCTCAAGCCGCTGGACAGGGCGCGGGCCGACGGCGACCCGGTGCACGGGGTGCTGATCGGCTCCGCGGAGAACCACGGCGGGCGCACGCACTCGCTGACGGTGCCGAACCCGCGCGCGCAGCGCGAGGTCGTGCTCGCCGCGCACCGCGCCGCCGCCGTGCCGCCGGACACCATCTCCTACGTCGAGGCGCACGGCACCGGCACCCCGCTGGGCGACCCGGTGGAGGTTGACGGGCTCACCGACGCCTTCGCCCGGCTGCACACCGAGTGGGGCAGGTTGGTGGTGCCCGGGCGCACCGCGCTGGGATCGGTGAAGTCGGCCATCGGGCACCTGGAGGCGGCGGCGGGCGTCGCCGGGCTGGTGACCGTGCTGTTGGCCATGCGCAACCGGGTGCTGCCCGGACTGGTCGGCCTGGGCACGCCCAACCCGATGCTCGACCTGGCGGGCAGCCCGTTCCGCCTGCAGACCGCCACCACGCCGTGGGTGCCGCCCGACGGGGTCCCGGCGCGCGCGGGCATCAGCTCGTTCGGCATGGGTGGCAGCAACGTGCACGTCGTCGTCGAGCAAGCCGCGGCTGAAGCGGGGGAGAGGTAGATGGACCAGGGGACCACGGCACCGCGGCTGGTCGTGCTGTCGGCGGCGGGCGTCGAGCAGCTCGACCGCTACCGGCTGGCGTTGTCGGCCTGGCTGCGCGCGCACCTCGACGACCCGGCGGCCACCATCGACCGGGTCGCCCACACCCTGTGGGTGGGCCGTGAGCCACTGACCACGCGGCTGGCCGTGGTCGCCGCCCACACCGCCGACCTGGCCGAGCGCCTCGATTCCGGCGAGGGCGTGCTGCGTGGCCACGCAGCCCCCGCGGGCTCGGGCAGCGACACCGCGCCCGCGATCCCGCGCGACGCGCACGATGCCGCCCGGCTGTGGGTGGCGGGCACCCCGGTCGCCTGGCCCCCGGCAGGCTCCCCCGTGCCCGCCCGGCTCTCGCTGCCCTCCCCGCCGCCCGCGACCCGCGCGTACTGGATCGACCCGCCCGCCTCGCTCGACCCGCCCGCCGCACCCGGCGAGCGCGTGCTGACCGGGGAGGAGTTCTTCCTGCGCGACCACGCCCTGGGCGCGGTCAAGGTGTTGCCCGCCGTGGCCGCTCTGGAGTTCGCCGCCGCCGCGGCCGCCGCGGCCGGGCACGGGCGGGTCACCGGGATCGCGAACGTGCTGTGGGCGCGCCCGGTGCTCGTGACCGGGGAACCGGTGGCCGTGCGGGTGGTGCTGTCCCCGCGCCGCGACGGCGTCGCCTACGAGCTGCGCCGCGTCGACGGCTCCGCCGCCGGGGAGATCTGCTCGGCGGGCACCATGCGCTTCACCGAGCCCGGCCCGGCGCCGACCGTGGACCTCGACGCCGTGCGCGTCCGCCTGCCCCACACCGCGACCGCCGATGAGGTCTACGGCGTGTTCACCACTCTCGGCGGCGGCTACGGCCCGAGCCTGCGAGGCATCACCGGCGTCCACCACCGTCCCGGCGAGGCGCTGGCCACCGTCGCGGTGCCCGCCGCCGCGGGCCGCGGCGCCGAGGGGTTCACCCTGCACCCGTCGCTGCTGGACGCCATGCTGCAGGCCGCGTTGTGGACCTCCGGCGACCCGCGCGCCGCCCGCGAGCGCGAGCTGCCCTTCAGCCTCGACGCCGCCGACGTCTTCGCGCCGCTGCCGGACCGCGGCTACATCCACGCCGTGGCCACCGCCGAGGGCCACGACCTGTCCCTCGTGGATGACGACGGGCGGGTTGCCCTGCGGCTGCGCGGGGTGCGCACCCGGTCCGTCGCGGGCGCCGCGGTGCTCGACGGGTCGGTCCCGGCCACGCACCTGCTGGCCCAGGTCTGGCACCCCAGCCCGCCGACGCGAGGCGAGCCGCCCGCCCGGGTCGTGCTCGTCGGCGACGACCCGGTGCTGGCCGCCGCGCTCGGCGCGAAGGAGACCGCCGACCGCGCTGTCACCGACGGCACCGACCCCGTGGTGGTCGTGCGCACCGCGCAGGCCGACCCGCTGCCCGGTGTGCTCGCCCTCTTCCGCGCCTGGGCCGCCCGCCCCGCGCGCGGCCCGGTGCGCCTGGTGCAGCTGCTGCACCCCACCGGTGGCGTCGACGACGTCCGCACCCTCGCCCTGGAGGGCCTGGCCCGCACGCTGGCCGCCGAACACCCCGACTTCCGGCTCACCGTGCTCAGCGCCCCCGACACGGACTCCTGCTCGACCGCCCGCCTGGTGGCCGACGAGGCCACCAGCGACTGGGCGCCGCTGGCCCGGCACACCGGCGCGGGCCGCGAGGTCCCGCGCTGGGAGCCGGTCACCCCCACCGCCGCCCCGATCACCCCGCGCGCCGGGCACACCTACCTGGTCACCGGTGGCGCCGGGGCGCTGGGCAGGCTTCTGGTCGCCCGCCTCGGCGGCCCCGCCCGCTACGTGCTCACCGGCCGCGCCGCCACCGCCGACCTGAGCGGGTTCGACGGCGTCGAGGCGCACTATGCGCAGTGCGACCTCGGCGTCCCCGGTGCGGCCCAGGCCTTGGTGAGCACCGTGCGCGAGCGGTTCGGACCGGTCCACGGCGTGTTCCACCTGGCGGGCACCACCCGCGACTCGTTCCTGCTGCGCAAGACCGACGACGAGCTGGCCGCGGTGCTGGGCCCGAAGGTGCGCGGCACCCTGGAGCTGGACGCGGCCACCGCGGGCGAGCCGCTGGAGTTCTTCATCGCCTACTCCTCGATGTCCGGCGCCGCGGGCAGCCCCGGCCAGGGCGACTACGCCTACGCCAACCGGTTCCTCGACGCGTTCGCGCGGTGGCGGCGGGCGGCGGGCAGGCCGGGCCGCAGCCTGTCGCTGCTGTGGTCGCTGTGGGCAGACGGCGGCATCAAGGTCGACGCCGACGAGGCCACCCAGCAGCGGCTGGCCCGCCGGATCGGCCTGTGGCCGCTGCCCACCGACGCCGCCTTCGACGCCTTGGACCGCGCCCTCGGCCACGACGGCACCGCCGTGCTGATCGCGCACGGCGAGCTGGACAAGCTGCGCGCCGTCCTCGACCCCGCCCGGCCCGCCGAGCCCCCCACCCCGGCCGCCGAGCCGCCTCCCGTCGCGGTGGTCGACAACGCCGCGGCCGAGGACTTCCTGCGCGCGGTGCTGGCCGGGGTGTTCGCCCTCCCGGCCGACGAGCTCGACGCCGACACCGCCTTCGAGCAGTACGGCATCGACTCCATCCTGATCATGGACCTGACCCGGCGGCTGGAGGAGCATTTCGGATCGCTGCCCAAGACCCTGTTCTTCGAGTACCAGGACCTGCGCTCGCTCACCGGCTGGTTCACCGACAACCACGCCGCCCGCATGGCCGAGCTGGTCGGACCGGTGGAGCCCGAGCCCGCCGCCGAACCGGTTGCCGCGCGGCCGGAACGGACCGCGCCCGCGCGGCCCGCGCCGGTCGCCGCGCCCGCGACCACCGCCCCGCGCCCCGGGGCGGCCGAGCCGATCGCCATCGTCGGCATCGCAGCCCGGTTCGCGGGCTCGCCCACGCTGGACGCGTTCTGGGCGCACCTGCGCGCGGGCGCCGACCTGGTCACCGAGATCCCCGCCGACCGCTGGGACTGGCGCGACTACGACCAGGCCACCCCCGCCGACCGGGCCGCCCCCTACAGCCGGTGGGGCAGCTTCGTCGACGGCATCGACCGGTTCGACCCGCTGTTCTTCGGCATCTCCCCGCGCGAGGCGCAGATCATCGACCCGCAGGAGCGGCTGTTCCTGCAGGCCGCGTGGCACGCCGTGGAGGACGCCGGGCACACCCGCGCCGACCTGCGCGAGCTGCGCGCCGGGGTCTACGTCGGCGCCATGTACGGGCTCTACCAGCTGCACGAGGCCGCCGACGGGCGCATCGGCGCCTCATCACACGCCTCCATCGCCAACCGGGTCTCCTACACCCTCGGCCTGACCGGGCCCAGCCTCGGCGTGGACACCATGTGCTCGTCCTCGCTGACCGCCATCCACCTGGCCGTGCGCGACCTGCGCTCGGGTGAGACGGAGGTGGCCGTCGCAGGCGGGGTCAACCTGCACGCCCACCCGTACAAGTACCGCTTCCTCGGCCAGGGCGGGTTCACCTCCAGCGACGGCCGCTGCCGCAGCTTCGGCGCCGACGGCGACGGGTACGTTCCCGGCGAGGGCGTCGGCGCGGTCGTGCTGCGCCCGCTGTCGGCGGCGCTGCGCGACGGCGACCACGTGCACGCGCTCATCCTCGGCACCAGTGTCAACCACGGTGGCCGCACCAACGGGTTCACCGTGCCCAACCCGGTCGCGCAGGGCGACCTGGTGGCCCGCGCGCTCGCGGAGGCGGGCGCCGACCCGGCCACGCTGGGATACCTGGAGGCGCACGGCACCGGCACCGCGCTGGGCGACCCGGTGGAGATCCGCGGCCTGGCCCGGGTGCTGGCGGGCAGCGGCCTGGCCGCCGGCGCGCTGCCGATCGGGTCGGTGAAGTCCAACATCGGCCACGCCGAGTCCGCCTCCGGCATGGCCGGGCTGGGCAAGGTGCTGCTGCAACTGCGCCACGGCGAGTTGGTGCCCTCGCTGCACGCCGACCCGCTCAACCCCAACATCGACTTCGAGTCCACCCCCCTGCGCGTGCAGCGCGAACCGGCTCCCTGGCCGCGCCGCGACGGGCTGCCGCGGCGCGCGGGCCTGAGCTCCTTCGGCGCGGGCGGGGCGAACGCCCACCTGGTCATCGAGGAGTTCGTCCGCGCGGAGACCCCGCGCACCGCCACTGGTCCGTGGGTGTTCCCCGTGTCCGCGCAGACCCCCGAACGCCTCGGCGTGGTCACCTCCGCGCTGGCCGATGCCGTCGAGGGCGGCCCCGGCGACGCGGTGTGGCTGGCCGACGTCGCGCACACCCTCGTGGTCGGGCGCGAGGACTTCCCCGAGCGCCTGGCCGTCGTCGCGTCGAACGCCGCCGAACTGGCCGCCCGCCTGCGAGCGGGCGCGGGCGAGGGGGTGTGGACCGGCAGTGCGCGCGGTCGCGGCAAGCGCCCGGCGATCGCCGCCGGCGCGAGCCCGCGGGACGCCGCCGCCGCGTGGGCGGCCGGTGCGACCCTCCCGCGCGCCGCGGACCCGGACCGCAGGCGCGTGCCGCTGCCCGGCTACCCGTTCGAGGAGCTGCGCTGCTGGCTGACCGAGGAGTTCTGGTCGCCCACCGCCCGCACCGCGACCGCGCCCAAGCACCCGCTGCTGGGCGAGATCGACCCCGCGCGCAGCCTGGACGGGCTGGCGTTCGAGAGCCGATTCGGCCCCGAGCACGCCTACATCGACGGCCACCGCGTCCGCGACACCCGGCTGCTGCCCGGCGCCGTGCTGCTGGAGCTGGCCCGCGCCGCCGCCGAGCGCGCGGGCGTGGCCGCCCCCGTGGTGCTGCGCGGGGTGCGGTGGCTGCGCCCGCTCGTGGTCACCGACGCCGAGCGCGCCTTGGTGCTGCGCCTGACCCGCGACGGCGACGGCGTGGCCTTCACCGCCCACGACGACGGCGGCACCCTCCTCGCCGAGGGCTCGGCCGCCACCGCCACCGAGCCCATCGACTCCACTGTGGACATCGCCGGGCTGCGGGCGCGGTTGACCCGCGGGCACGACGGCGGGCGGATCTACGCCGACCTCGACGCCGCGGGTCTGCACTACGGCCCCGCCCTGCGCGCCGTCGAGTGGATCGCCGCGGGGGACCGGGAGGCGCTGGTGCGCCTGCGCGTGCCCGCGGAGGCGCGGAAGTTCAGCACCCCCCTGCACCCCAGCCTGGTCGACGGCGCGCTGCACGCCCTCGCCGTGCTGCGCGAGGCCACCGGCCCCGCGATGGCGCCCTTCGCCGCCGCGGCGGTCGACTCCGCCGACGCGCTGGCCGAGACCGGCTACGCGCACGTCCGCGAGGTCGGCCGCGACCGCTACGACCTGGTGCTCACCGACGACACCGGCCGGGTCCGCGCCCGGCTGCGCGATCTCGCCCTGCGCCCCGCCCCCGTCGAGGGAACCGCTGTGCGGCCCCCCTCGCCGCCCGCCGATGACCCCGCGGCTCCCGAGCCCGACGTCGAGGGCCTGATGTTCACCCCGCACTGGTCACCGCTCACCTCCCCGGTGACGCCCCCCACCGCGGGCACCACCTGGCTGGTGCACGGCCCCGAGGCCGCCCCGCTCGCCGACGCCGTGGCCGCCGCGCTCGGCCAGGACACCCTGCGCGTCGACCCCGAGCAGGTGCACACCCTCGACGGGCGGCCCGCGCCCGCCCGCGTCCTGTTCCTCACCGGCCCCGCCACCGGCCGCACCGACGACCAGGCCGCGCTGGAGACCGCGCAGCGCCGCGGCGTGCTCGCGCTGTTCGCGCTCGCCAAGCGGTTGCAGCGGCTCGCGGCGCCGGTCCGGCTCACCGTGGTCACCCAGGACGCGGTGGCCACCGCGGCTGAGCCGGTGCGCAACCCGTTCGCCGCCGCCACCCACGGCCTGGCCCTGTCCCTGGGCCGCGAGCA
The DNA here is from genome assembly GCF_053813445.1 of Actinokineospora lacus. NCBI lineage: Bacteria > Bacillati > Actinomycetota > Actinomycetes > Pseudonocardiales > Pseudonocardiaceae > Actinokineospora > Actinokineospora lacus. The sequence continues at coordinate 79,780 of NZ_JBQERA010000018.1, read as the reverse complement.
CCTCCGCTGGACGGTGTCCGTGGTCGACGCCGCCACCACCGACGCGCAGGCCGCGGTCGCGCCGGTCGTGCTCGCCGCCCCCGCGGGCGGCCCGTTCGCCGTGCGCGGGGGCGCCCTGCTCGGCCGTGCGCTGCGCCCGGTCGAGCAGGCCCCGGTGGGCGCCGCCGTGCGCGACGGCGGGGTCTACCTGTTGCTCGGCGGTGCCGGGGGCATCGGGCTGGAGCTGACCGCCTGGCTGGTGCGCCACCACCGCGCCCGCGTGCTGCTCGTCGGCCGCGGCGAGCTCGACCAGGCCCGCCGCCACCGCGTCAGCGCCATCGACCCCAGCGGCGCGCTGGTCTCCTACCACCGCGCCGATGCCGCCGACCCGGCCGCGCTGCGCGCTGTCGTCGACACCGCCCTGTCGCGGCACGGGGCGCTGCACGGCGTCGTGCACGCGACGATCGTGCTGCGCGACCAGTCGGTGGCCGCCATGACCGAGGAGGGGTTCCGCGCCGCGCTGGAGGCCAAGACCCGGACCTCCGTCGCCCTGCGCGCGGCGCTGGCGGGGGTGAGCCCGGACTTCGTGCTGTTCTTCTCCTCTGCTGTCGCCCTGTCCGGCAGCGCGGGCCAGGCCAACTACGCCGCCGGGTCCGCGTTCGCCGACGCATTCGCCCAGCACCTCGACGACGTGCTGGCCTGCCGGGTCGCCGTCGTGGACTGGGGCTACTGGGGCACCGTGGGCATCGTCGCCGACGACGAGCACCGCGCCCGGCTGGCAGCCTCCGGCATTCACTCCATCGACCCGGCCGAGGGCATGGCCGTCGTCCGCCGCGTCTTGGGCCGCCGCGACCGGCAGGTGCTCGCCATCAAGGCCGACGCCGACGTGCTGGCCGCCGCGGGCGTCGACCTGGGCGGCACCGGCGCGGACACTGACGACCGGTCTCTCGTGCCCGCCCTGGCGGCGCTGCCCCCGGTCCAGGACCCGGTGTCGGCGGCCGACCAGCGCTCACTGCGCGAGACGCTCGTCGGCTGGACCTGGACGCTGCTGTCCGCCGACGGCCTGTTCGACATAGCCTCCACTGAGGACGGCTTGGCCGTCCGCCTCGGCGTGGACGCCAAGCAGCGCAGGCTGTTCGGCGAGTTGGTCCGCATCCTGGCCGCGGACGGCTACCTCGCGGGCAACGGCGGGGTGTTCACCGCCCCCGGTCGCCCCGTCCCGGCCGACCCGCGGGCCGACCTGGCCGCGCTCTGCGCCCGGGCTTCGGCGCTGGCCGGGGTCGACAAGCTGCTCGTGCCCTGCATGGACGGGCTGCTCGGCGTGTTGCGCGGCACCACCCGCGCCACCGACGTCCTGTTCCCCGGCGGGTCTGTCAGGCTCGTCGAGGACGCCTACCGGGGCAGCCCAGTGGTCGATCGCGCCAACGAGCTGGTCGTGGGCGCGCTGCCGGAGAGCGCCGGGTCGGGGTCGCTGACCGTGCTGGAGGTCGGCGCGGGCACCGGCGGCACCACCGCGAGCCTGCTGCCCGCGCTGGCCGCCTCCGGCGCGCGGGTCACCTACGTCTACACCGACATCTCGCCCGCGTTCCTGCGCCACGGCAAGGAGCGCTTCGGCGCCGAGTTCCCGTTCGTGCGGTTCGAGAAGCTCGACGTGTCCACCGACCCGCTGGCCCAGGGCTTCACCGCCGGGTCCGTGGACGTGGTGGTCGCGGCGAACGTCCTGCACGCCACCCATGACCTGCTCGCCACCCTCGGCGCGGTCGGCACCCTGCTGCGCCCCGGCGGTCGCCTGATCCTCAACGAGGCCACCGCCAACACCGTCACCACCACGTTGACCTTCGGCCTGCTCGACGGCTGGTGGCTGGCCCGCGATCCGCACCTGCGGCTGCCCGGCACGCCGCTGCTGTCCGCCGCGGGCTGGCGGCACGCCCTGGGCCTGGCCGGGTTCGCCCGCGTCCGCGCCATCAGCGCCGACGTCAGCGGCGCTCAGCACGTGGTGGTCGCCGAGACCCCGACCGCCGCGGTGGCCCCGGTCGCCGGGCCCGCCGCCGTTCCGGCCGCGGGCCCGCCCCCGGTCGTCACCACCCCGGTGGGGGCAGGCGGCGATGACCTGGTCGAGGTCGCCAGGGACCTGGTGCGCGACGCGTTCGTCGCCGTGCTCGACATCCCGCGCGACCGGCTGTGGCTGGACGAGACCTACGAGGGCTTCGGCGTCGACTCGCTGACCGTGCCACGCGTGGCCGACCTGCTCGGCGAGAGCGTCGGCGAGCTGCCCGCGACCCTGCTGTTCGAGCAGCCCACCATCCGCGACCTCGCCGATTTCCTCGTCGAGACCCGCGCCGAGCAGCTGCGCGCCCTGCGCCCGGCCGCACCGGCCGCCCCCCATGCCCCCGAGGTCACCGCGGCGCCGGTGGTCGTCGAGCGGTCGACCGGCGCGGACACCCGTGTGGTGGACACCCGCGTCGCGGTCATCGGCATGGCGGGCCGCTACCCGCTGGCCGAGGACGTCGAGCAGTTCTGGGCCAACCTGCGGGCCGGGCGCGACTGCGTCCGCGAGGTCCCTGCCGACCGGTGGGACTGGCGCGCCGAGGGCTCGGTGGACGGCAGGCCGGTGAGCCGCTGGGGCGGCTTCCTCGACGGCATCGCCGAGTTCGACCCCAAGTTCTTCCGCATGACGCTGACCGAGGCACGGGTGACCGACCCGCAGGAGCGCTTGTTCCTGCAGACGGCCTGGCACACCATCGAGGACGCCGCCTACCCGGTCGCGCGGCTGCGCGGGCAGCGCGTCGGCGTCTACGTCGGCGTCATGTACGGGCACTACCAGCTGATGGAGGGCGCCGACGGCCTCGCAGGCGGCATGGGCTACGCCTCCATCGCCAACCGCGTCTCCTACGCGCTGGACCTGCGCGGTCCGTCGATGGCCGTGGACACGATGTGCTCGTCCTCGCTGACCTCGGTGCACCTGGCGTGCGAGGCCCTGCTGGCGGGCGCCGCTGACCTGGCGCTGGCGGGCGGGGTCAACCTGACCCCGCACCCGCGCAAGCACCGCCAGCTCGCCGCGGGTGGGTTCACCGGAACCGACGGCCGCTGCCGCAGCTTCGGCGACGGCGGTGACGGCATGGTCCCCGGTGAGGGGGTCGGCGCCGTGCTGCTCAAGCCGCTGGCCGCCGCCGAGCGCGACGGGGACCGGGTCCTCGGCGTCATCCTCGGCTCCGCGGTCAACCACGGCGGCAAGACCGGCGGCTACGCCGTGCCCAGCCCCACCGCTCAGCGCGAGGTCATCACCGCCGCGCTGGCCCGCTCGGGTGTCGACCCGGCGTCGCTGTCCTATGTGGAGGCGCACGGCACCGGCACCGCGCTCGGTGACCCCACCGAGGTGGCCGGGTTGACCAGCGCCCTTGGGCAGCGCGCCGACGCCGTCGCGATCGGTTCGGTGAAGTCCTCGGTCGGCCACCTGGAGTCGGCGGCGGGCATCGCCGCGCTCACCAAGGTGCTGCTGCAACTGCGCGAGCGGAAACTGGTGCCCTCGTTGCACGCCGACAGGCTCAACCCCGCCGTCGATTGGGCGTCGGCGCCGGTCCGGGTGCAGCGTGAGCTCTCGCCATGGACCGCGGACACCCCGCTGCGGGCCGGGATCAGCGCCTTCGGCGCCGGTGGCTCCAACGCGCACCTGGTCGTCGAGCAGGCGCCCGAGCCTGCCTCGGCCACGACTTCCGGCCCCTGGGTGTTCCCGCTGTCCGCCCGCGACCCGGAGGCGCTGGTCCGCGTCGTCGTCGCCTTGCGCGACCACCTGCGCGCCGCCGGGGCGGATGGCGTGGACGCGATGCCCGCGCTGGCCGAGGCCGCCGGGGTGCCGCCGACCGCGGGCGACGCCTCGCTGGACGAGCTGGGCGTGGACCCGACCGCGCTGCTGCGCCTGCGCACCCGGCTCGTCGAGCTGGGCGGCGACGACCGGGACGTGCACGGCGGCGAGTCGCTGCGCACCCTGGCCGCCCGCGTGCCCGGCGGCGCCCGCGCCACCCTCGACCGGGTCGCGCACACCCTGCAGGTCGGCCGCGAGGCCATGGCCCACCGCCTGGCTTTCGTCGCCCACGACAGCGGGGACCTGACCGACCAGCTGACCGCCGTCGCCGAGGGGCGCGCCGCCGGGTACGCCGGGGCGGTCACCACCGAGCCCGGCCCGGCCACCGCCCCGACCGACACCCACGACACCGCCCGCCGCTGGGCGTCCGGGCAGGACATCGACTGGGCGGCGGGGCGCGCCGCGACGCCCCGACCGGTCTCCCTGCCCGGTTACCCCTTCGCCCGCACCCGCTGCTGGATCGACGTCGCCCCCACCGCGCCATCCGCGCCCGCCCCGGTGGCGGGCGAGCTGCGCGAGGCGGTGCTGGGCCTGCTCGCGGGCGTCACCGGGTTCCCCGCGTCCGGCCTTGACCCGACAACCACGTTCCACGATCACGGCCTGGACTCGCTGGGCCTGATCCGCCTGGCCGGGGAGGCCACCGACGCCTTCGGCGTCCCGGTCGGCCCCGACCAGCTGCTGGCCACCCCCACCCCGGCCGCGCTGGCCTGCTGGCTGGCCGACCAGCGGCCCCAGCCTGCCGCCACCGCCCCGCCGCCCGCCGCGGCGAGCGAGGACGACCCGGTGGTCATCGTCGGCATGGCGGGCATCCTGCCCGGTTCCGCCGACGTCACCGGGTTCTGGGCGAACCTGGCCCGCGGCGGCGACCTGATCAGCGAGGTCCCGGCCGACCGGTGGGACGCCCGCGCCCACTTCGGCGACCCCGCCGAGCACGCCGACCGCACGCGCGTCACCCGCGCCGGGTTCCTCCCCGGGGTCGCCGAGTTCGACCCGCTGTTCTTCGGCATCTCCCCGCGCGAGGCCCGCTGGATGGACCCGCGGCAGCGGCTGCTGCTCAAGTCGGTGTGGTCGGCGCTGGAGGACGCGGGCGTCGACCCGGCTTCCCTCGCGGGCAGCGACACGGGCCTGTTCGTCGGCGTCGGCGCCTCCGACTACGCCGAGCTGGTGCAGAGGTCCGGCACCGGCACCGACGCCTACGCCGCCACCGGCCTGACACCGTCGATGTTGGCGAACCGGGTGTCGTTCCTGCTCGACCTGCGCGGCCCGAGCGAGCCGGTGGACACCGCCTGCTCCTCGTCACTGGTCGCCCTGCACCGGGCCGCCGAAGCGCTGCGCCTGGGCCACTGCGGGCTCGTCGTCGCCGCCGGGGTCAGCGTGCTGCTGTCGCCGGGCGCGTTCGCGTCGCTGGAGCGGGCGGGCATGCTCGCCCCGGACGGTGTCGGCCGCGCCTTCGACGCCGACGCCACCGGCTACGTCCGCGGTGAGGGCGTCGGGGCGGTCGTGCTGACCACCCTGTCCCGCGCCCGCGCCGAGGGCCTGCCGGTGTTGGCGGTGCTGCGCGGGACGGCGGTCAACCACGGCGGCCGGTCCAACTCGCTCACCTCGCCCAATCCCGCCGCCCAGGCCGACGTCGTGGTCAAGGCGCACCGGGTGGCCGGGGTCGACCCGTCCACCATCGGCTACCTGGAGACCCACGGCACCGGCACCGTCATCGGCGACCCGGTGGAGATCCGCGGCCTGCGCGAGGCGTTCGGCACCCTCTACGCCGACTGGGGCCTGCCCATGCCGACCGCCCCGCACTGCGCGCTCGGCGCGCTGAAGAACACCATCGGCCACCTTGAGCCCGCCGCGGGCATCGCCGCGCTGATCCGCGTGCTGCTGTCGCTGCGCCATGGTCGCATCACCGGCGACCCGCACGGGCCGGTGCCCAACCCCGGACTCGGCTTGGACGGCACGCCGTTCGAGGTCGCGCGGGCGGCCCGCGATTGGCCCGCGCCCGCCCCGGGCGTCCCGCGCCGCGCGGGCATCAGCTCCTTCGGCTACGGCGGGGTCAACGCCCACGTGGTGCTGGAGGAGTTCCAGCAGGCCCAGCCCGCGGGTGATCACCCCGTCGTGCTCGTCCTGTCCGCGCGCGACCCCGAGCGGCTGCGCGCCCTGGTGAAGTCCTTTGTGGATGCCCCGGGGCGGTGGGCGCACGACCTCGCGGGAACCGCGCACACCCTGCAGGTCGGCCGCGCCGAGCACGCGCAGCGCCTGGCCTTCGCGGCCACCACCGGCACCCAGGCCCTCGACCTGCTGCGCGGGTACCTCGCGGGCACCGCCGCCGGTGTCCACACCGGAACCGCCACCCGGGCCGACCGCCCTGGCCCGGCCACCGGCCTGGATGACGACGCCACCGCCGCGGCCTGGGTGCGCGGTGCCGAGGTCGACTGGTCCGCCCGGTGGACCACCACCCCGACCCGCCGGTCCCTGCCCACCTACCCGTTCGCCCCGGAGCGCCACTGGTTCACCGACGGCGGCCCGGCCCCCGCCGAGCGGCCCGAGATCAGCCTCTTCGGTGTCGACTGGGAGCCGCGGCCGGTCGAGGCCCCGGCACCGGCGGGCCAGGTGCTCGTCTTCGGCGAACTGGCCGTGCCGGGTGCCGTGCGCGTGCGGGCGGGCGTGGACTACCGGATCGACGGCCCCCGCGCGGAGATCCGCCCGGGTGCCGCGGGCGACTACGTCCGGCTGCTCCGCGACCTCGCCGGTCGCGGGACCCCGGTGGCCCGGGTCGCGCACCAGTGGCCGCTGTCGCTGCCCGGCCGCCAGGACACCGGGATCGAGTCGGTGTTCCTGCTGGCCAAGGCCATGATGACGGCAGGGGTGCCCGTCCCGACCCGGGTGCAGGTGCTCGTCCCCGCCGACGGGTCCGCGGAGTCGTGGGGAGGGTTCGACGCCGCCTTGCGCGCCGCCCTGCCGGGTACCGCTTTCAGCGCTGCGCGGGTGGCCGCCGGTGTCGATGAGCGGGCGCTGCTCGCCGAGGTGACCGCCTGTCGTGTCGACGCCGCCGTGGTCCGGCTCGATCACACCGGACGCTCGGCGCAGGTGCTGCGCGAGCTCCCGGGCGACCCGGTCGAACCCGGGCCCGCCCTCGACGGCGGCGTGCACCTGGTGACCGGTGGCCTCGGCGGCCTCGGCGTGATCCTGGCCGAGGACCTGCTGTCCCGCGGTGGCAGGGTCGCGCTGACCGGGCGGTCCGAGCCCGGCGCCCGGGCGACCGAGCTGGACCGGTTGCGCGGCCTCGGCGAGGTCGAGTACTTCCGCGCCGACGTCACCGACGCCGCTGCCATGACCGCCGTCGTCGACGCCGTGCGCGCCCGTTGGGGTGCCCTGACCGGGGTCTTCCACCTGGCGGGCACCGCGTCGCGGACCCCGTTGCCGCACAAGGACGTCACCGAGCTGCGCGAGCACCTGCGCGCCCGCGTCACGGGCACCGCCGTGCTCGACCGGGTCACCGCGGGTGAGCCGCTGGCGGCGTTCGTGCTGTTCGGCTCGCTGGCCGGGCTGCTCGGCGACTACGGGCTCGTCGACTACGCCGTGGGCGCCCGGCACCTCGACGGCGCCGCCGCCGAGCGCGAGGCGCTGCGCGTCGCCGGGGAGCGGCGGGGGCGCACCATCACCATCGACTGGCCGATGTGGCGCTCCGGCGGCATGCACGTCGACGCCGAGGACGAGCGCCGCTACCTGGCCACCACCGGGTTCCGCTACCTGGAGGCCGAGGACGGCCTGACCGCGATGCGCCGGGTGCTGCGCTTGGGCCGCACCCAGGTCGCGGTCCTGCCCGGCGACCCGGACCGGATGCGCGAGCTGGTCGAGGGCACGCGCCTGCGCGAGGAGGCCGCGCCGGTCGCGGCCCCGGCGGCCACCGCCGCCCTCACCCGGGCGCGCGCGTCCTCGGACGTGCTCACCGAGCTGCGCGGCGTGGTCGGCGAGGTGCTGGGCCTCGACGGCGCCGCGCTCGACCCCGACGCCGGGTTCGGCGAGTACGGGCTGGACTCTTTCGGCCTGCAGTCGCTGGCCGCCGCGCTGCTCGACCGCCACGGCATCACCGTCGCCACCACGACCCTGTACGGCGCCAACACCCTGTCCAAGCTCGCCGACCACCTCACGACCGAGTTCCCGCAGGCCGCGGCGACGGTGACCGAGCCGCCCCCGGTGCCCGAGGCGCCCGCCCCCACGGCAGCCGCGCCCCGGGCAGCGCCGCGGCGGGACGATGGCGAGCCGATCGCCATCGTCGGGCTCAGCGGCAGGTTCCCCGGCTCCGCCGACCTGGCGGGATTCTGGGCCGACCTCGCCGAGGGCCGCGACCTCATCACCGAGACCCCGCCCGCCCGCTGGGACTGGCGCGAGGTCGCCCGCACCTACGGCGGCACCGCCCGCTGGGGCGGGTTCCTCGACGACGTCGACCACTTCGACCCGCGGTTCTTCCGGATATCCCCGGCCGAGGCGCAGGTCATCGATCCCCAGCACCGGCTGTTCCTGCAGCACGCCTGGGCGGCGCTGGAGGACGCGGGCCAGCGCGCCGACCGGTTGTCCGGGCGCAAGGTCGCGGTGTTCGCGGGCGTGCAGTTCACCGACTACGAGGCCATGGTCCTGCGCCGCGGCGACCGCGACCCCAACCCGCACACCGGCACCGGCCTGGCCCGCACCATGCTGGCCAACCGCGTGTCCTACCTGCTTGATCTGCGGGGCCCCAGCGAGACCATCGACACCGCGTGCTCCAGCTCCCTGCTCGCCCTGCACCGGGCCGTGCGGTCCCTGCGGGCGGGCGAGACCGAACTGGCCATCGCCGGTGGGGTGAGCCTGGTGCTGTCCCCGCAGACCGTGGTGGCGGGCACCCGCCTGGGCGTGCTGTCCCCGGACGGGCGCTGCAAGACCCTCGACGCGGGCGCCAACGGCTACGTCAAGGGTGAGGGCGTCGCGGTGCTGGTGCTCAAGCCGCTGTCCACGGCGCTCGCCGACGGCGACCGGGTGCACGCGGTGATCCGCGGCAGCGCGGTCAACCACGGCGGCCGGGCGTCCTCGCTGACCGCCCCGAACCCGCTGGCCCAGGCCGACCTGCTGGTCGAGGCCTACCGCGACGCGCGGGTGCCGGTCGAGACGGTGTCCTATGTGGAGCTGCACGGCACGGGCACCAAGCTGGGCGACCCGGTGGAGATCGAGGGACTGGCGCGGGCGCACCGCGTCCTGGCCACCCCGGGCGTGGACGCGGTGGAGTGCGGCGTCGGCACGGTCAAGAGCAACATCGGGCACCTCGAACCGGCCGCGGGCGTGGCCGGGGTGGTGAAGGTCGTGCTGGCCATGCGCCACCGGGTGCTGCCGCCGACCCTGCACATCGTCGAGCCCAACCCGCTGGTGGACTTCACCGGCACCCCGTTCGCCCCGGTGACCGAGGCCCGCGAGTGGGCCCCGACCGCGGGCGGGCGGCCGGTGCCGCTGCGCGCGGGCGTGAGCTCCTTCGGCTTCGGCGGCGTCAACGCGCACGTCGTGCTGGAGGAGGCGCCGCGCGCCGCGACCGCGCCGAGCAGCGGCGCCGAGGTGTTCCTGCTCTCGGCCCGCGACGAGGACGCCCTGCGCCGCTACGCCGAGTCCGTCCTGGCGTTCCTGGAGGGCACCACCGCCCCGCTGTCCGCGATCGCGCACACCTCGCAGGTCGGCCGGGTGCCGATGGCGGTCCGGCTGGCCGTCGTCGCCGATTCGGTGGACGCCCTGCGTGAGCGGCTGACCGCGTTCACGGCGGGCAGGACCAGCGCCAAGACCGCCGGTGACGGCCAGGAGTGGCTGACCGAGCCCGAGGGCGCGGCCTACATCGCCCGACTCGCCCGCGAGGGCGGGCTCAAGCGCCTCGCCCGGCTGTGGGAGGGGGGCGCGGAGATCGACTGGACCGCGCTGCGCGCCGTGCCCGCCGCGATCACCTCCATCCCGACCTACCCCTTCGCCAAGGAGAGCCACTGGCTCGACGGCGAGCAGGCGCCCGCCACCGCGACCGCGGCGACCCGCCTGCTGGCCAGGCACTGGGAGCCCGCGCCGCTTCCCCCCGCCGCGCTGCCCGGCGGCGACCTGCTGGTGCTCGCCGACGAGCACTCCGCCCCCCTCGCCGCCACCGCGTTCCCCACGGCCCGCGTGCTGCTGCTCGACGGCGACGACGAGGCGGCCGGGCTGCGCGCGGTCGCCCGGGCCGGGACGGCCACCACGGTGGTCGACCTGGTCGACGCCGCCGGGCCGCGCACCGACACGGCCGGGGTCGACTGGGCGCGGGTGGTGCTGCTGCGCGAGCTCGTGGCCGCCCACCGCCGCGGGCCGTTCGCCTACCTGCACCTGACCCGCGGGCTCACCACGTTCGGCGCGGTCGAGCCGACCCTGCGGGGCGCGGTGCAGGCCGGGTTTGTCGCGATGCTGCCCGGCGAGTACCGAGGGACGCGCGCCCGCACGGTGGACGTCGACACCCTGGACCTGGCCGCGGTGCGCGCGGTGGTCGCCGCCGAGCTGGCCGCGGGCGACGGGGAGTCGCGGATCTGCGTGCGCGAGGGCCTCCGGCACGTCCCGGTGCTTCGCGAGACCACCCCCACCGGGCGGATCGGCGCGTGGACCGAGGGCCTCGGCGACGGGGTCGTCGTGGTGACCGGGGGAGCCGGTGGCCTCGGCAGGCTGCTGGCCGCCGAGCTGGTCGAGCGCGGTGCCACCAAGCTCGTGCTGCTGGGCCGCTCGGCGCTGCCGGACCCGCAGACCTGGGCCGCTCGTGCCGAGGACCCGGACGCCACCGCGGCGGAGCGGGCGAGGTTCACCGATCTCGCCGCGCTGGTGACGCCGGGCGTGCTGGTGCGGGCCGAGTCGGTGGACGTGGCCGACGCCGCCGCGGTCGCCGCCGCGCTCGGGCGGGTGCGCGCCGAGTGGGGGCCGGTCATCGGGCTCGTGCACTGCGCGGGCGTGGGTCTCATGACCGACCCGGCGTTCCTCGGCAAGCGGGTCGCCGACATGCGCGCGGTGCTCGCCCCCAAGGTCGAGGGCACCTCCGCGCTGCTGGCGGCCTGCGCGGGCGACCCGCTGCGCTTCGCCGTCCTGTACTCGTCGGTGTCGGCGGCGGTGCCCGCCCTCGCGGCGGGGATGAGCGACTACTCCGTCGCCAACGCCGTGCTGGACCGCGTCGCCGAGCACCGGGCCGCCGCGGGCGGCCCGCTCGTGGTCCGCGCGCTGGACTGGCCGAGCTGGCGGTCGGCGGGCATGCCCGAGGTCGACACCCCGGTCTACCGGGACCTGGGCCTGCGCGGACTGGACCCCGCCGTGGGCCTCGACCTGCTCGACCGGGCCATGGCCTGCGCCGAGCCGGTGGTCCTGCCCTGCGCGGTCGACCCCGAGCGGTTCGACGCCCGCGCCCTGACCCAGGTCGCCGTGCCCCGCGCCGCCGAGGTCACACCCGCCGCCCCCGCACCGGTACCCACCGGGCCCACCTCGGACGCGGCGCTGCTGCCGACGGTCACCCGGGTGATCGCGGGCGTGCTGCGGCTGGCGCCCGAGCGGGTCACCCCGGACGCGGGCTTCGCCGACCTGGGCCTCGACTCGATCATGATCGCCCAGGTGGTGGCCGCCCTGGAGCGCGCGCTGGGCGTGCCGGTGGAGCCCTCCGCCCTGCTGGAGAACCCGACCGCAGCCCGCCTCGCCGCCGCACTGGCCGACGTGGTGCCCGGCACCGCGGCGGGCCCCGAGCCCGCCGTGGCGCCGGTCGCCCGCCCGGTGGCCGCCGAGCGGGCGCGGGCGAGCCGGGACATCGCGATCATCGGCATCGCCTGCCACTTCCCGGGCGCCCCGGACCACCGGGCGTTCTGGCGGAACCTGGTCGCGGGCGTCGACTCGGTCACCGAGGTCCCGGCGAGCCGCTGGGACGCCAACCGGCTGTGGTCGCCGCTGGCCGAGCCCGGGCGCACGGTGAGCAAGTGGGGCGGCTTCCTGGACGACATCGAGGACTTCGACCCCGAGTACTTCAAGCTCGACGCCGCCGCGGCCCCGCACATGGACCCGCTGTGCAGGCAGTTCCTGGAGGCCGGGGCGGAATGCCTCGCCGACGCGGGCCTGACCCCCGCCGACGTGGCGGGCAGCAGGCTCGGGGTGTTCGCCGGGGCCCGTGCGGCCAACTTCGGCGCCCACCACGGGCAGGCCGGGCCGCACTCGATCAGCGGCATGGCGCAGAACTTCATCGCCGCCCACCTGTCGCACTTCCTCGACGTGCGCGGGCCCGCGCTGGTGCTGGACTCCGCGTGCTCGTCGGCCCTGGTCGCGGTGCACACCGCCGTCGCGGGGCTGCGCACCGGCGAGACGGACCTGGCCTTGGCGGGCGGGGTCGAGGTGCTGCTGGACGAGGTGCCCTTCATCGGGATGAGCGAGGCCGGGGCGCTCTCGCCCACCGGGCGCTGCCACACCTTCGACGAGCGCGCCGACGGCATCGTCCTCGGCGAGGGCGTGGGCATGCTGCTGCTCAAGCGACTCGACGACGCGCTGCGCGACGGCGACCGGGTGTACGCGGTGATCGAGGGCAGCGCGGTCAACAACGACGGCCGCACGATGGGCATCACCACGCCCAACCCCGACGCCCAGCGCGAGGTGATCGAGCGGGCGCTGGCCGACGCGGGCGTGCGGGCCTCGGCGCTGGGCTACGTCGAGGCGCACGGCACCGGCACCATGATCGGCGACCCGATGGAGCTCAAGGCGCTGACCGCCGTGCTGCGTGCGGACACCGCTGAGACCGGGTTCTGCGGGGTCGGCAGCGTCAAGACCAACATCGGCCACACGCTCAGCGCGGCGGGCATCGCCGGGGCGATCAAGGTGGCGCTCTCGGTCTGGCACGGGCAGCTGCCGCCCACCCTGCACTGCGCCACGCTCAACCCCCGCTTCAGGTTCGCGGACTCGCCGCTGTACCCGGTGCGCGAGGCCACGCCGTGGACCGGCAGGGGCGGGGTGCGCCGCGGCGGGGTCAGCTCCTTCGGGTTCGGCGGCACGAACGCCCACCTGGTGCTGCGCCAAGCCCCGGAGGGGCACGTGCTGACCCGGGCCGAGCTGCCCGCGCCCCGCTACCGCCGCAGGCGGTTCTGGTTCGGCGAGCAGGTCCCGGCCGCCGCCGCGCCCGAACCCGCCGCCTTCTTCGAGCTGCAGTTCTGAGGGGATCCGATGCACAGTGGGCTGGACGGGCTGACCTGCGCCGTGGTGGTGCGGGGCCAGGACCCGGTGCTGCGCGACCACCGCGTCCACGGCACCCGGGTACTGCCCGGCGTGACGTTCCTGGACGTGGTCTTCCGGGTGCTGCGCGCCAAGGGCGTGGACACCGAGGGCGTCGAGCTGCGCCGCGTGCTGTTCCAGGCCCCGGTCGCCGCCGGACCGGACTACGACACCGACCTGCTGCTGCGGTTCACCGCGGACGGGCCGGGCCGGTACCGGCTGGCGGTCACCGGGGCCCGGCACCGGCACGGGCGCGCCGCCGGTGCCCCCGTGCCGGTGCTGGCCGCGGACGTGCTGCTGGGGCAGGCGTTCCCGCGGCACACCACCGACCTCGACGCGCTGCGCCGGGGCCGGGCCACCGCCGACATGGCCGACCTGTACGCGCTGGTGCGCCACACCGGCATCGAGCACGGCGACTTCATGCGCGGCCGGGGCACCCTGCACGTCGGCCCGGACGACCTGCTCGCCGAACTGTCGCTGGGCCCGGCCGCGGCGGCGCACTGCGCGCACTTCCCGCTGCACCCGGCGGCCCTGGACGCCGCGACGCTGCTGCCCACCCGGTTCGCCCGGACCGCTCCGGGGGAGGGCACCCGCCCGTACATCCCGATGCTCATCGGGTCGTTCCGGGCCCGCGGACCGCTGGGCCCGGCCACCCTGGTGCACGCCCGGCCCCCCGCCCACTCCGGCGCCGACGCCGACCTGACGACCTGCGACCTCGACTTCTACGATGAGCACGGGGTGCGGCTGGCGTGGCTGCACGGCCTGACCTCCAAGCGGGTCCGCGACGCCGCCGCCATCACCCGCCTCGACCTCGACGCGGAGCCGGTGACCGCCGCGCCCGTCACCTCTGCGCCCGTCACCGCCGCGCCGGGCCCCGCCGTGCCTGTGGCAGGGCCGCCGAAGCCGCCCGCCGTGCCGCCCGCCGCGCCGGGCGTGGCACCGTCGAAGGCCCCGGCGCCGCCCTCGGCAGGGCCGCCGGAGCCTGCCTCGGAGCCCGCCGCGCCTGCCGTCGACCCGCGTGCCGCGGTCACCGGCCTGGTCCGGGGCCTGCTCGCCGCCCGCGGCGACGAGCAGGAGCCCCGGGAGGAGGTCGGTTTCTACGACCTCGGCCTGGACTCCACCGCCCTGCTCGGTGTTTCCGCCGACCTGGAGAAGGTCTACGGCGAGCAGTTCTCCCCGACGCTGCTGTTCGAGCACAGCACCCCCGGCGCCCTCGTCGAGCACCTGCTGTCCACCGTCGGCGCCCCACCGAGGGAGGCTCCCGTCCTCCCCCTTCTGTCCACTGTGGAGAGCGCGATCCCCGCGGACGTCGTGTGGTTCCAGCCCACTTGGGTGGACGCCCCCATCGAGCCGAGCACCCCGGCCGCCGTGCTCCTGGTCGGTGACGGCGAGGTGGCCCTGCCCGCCGGGGTCCGCGCCGTGCGGGCCCGCTTCGGCGCCGCGTTCGCCACCACCGGAGACGGGTACGTGCTCGACCCCGAGTCCTCTGAGGACTGGCGCGCCCTGCTTGGTGCCGAGCCCACCACCGGGGTGCTGTGGCGCCCCACCGGCGACATCGCCGACGAGGCGGTCGCCCTGACGCACTTCCTCGCGGCGGCGCTGCGCTCCGGCCCGCGCTCGCTCGTGTACCAGAGCACCGGGCCCACCGGCGCGGTCGCCGGGCTGCTGCGCACCGCCGTGCGCGAGCAGCCCACCCTCCGCGCCATGGTCGTGCGCACCGACGACACCGCGACCGCGCTCGCCGAGTTCGCCCAGGATGACATCGAGGTCACCACTGCCCGCGGCCGCCGTCAGGTGCGCGAGTTCCACCCCACCGACGCCCCCGCGACCCCCGTCGCACTGCGCGAGCGCGGCGTCTACCTGATCACCGGGGCCTTCGGCGGCGTCGGCCGGGCGCTGGCCCGCCACCTCGCCCGCACCGCGCGTGCCCGCCTCGTGCTGTGCGGGCGCGCCCCCGACCAGGCCCTGGCCGCCGAGCTGACCGGGCTCGGCGGCGAGGTCGCCGTCGTCACCGCCGACGTCACCCGCGCCGAGGACGTCCGGAACGCGGTCGACACCGCCCACCGGCGGTTCGGCGCCCTGCACGGCGTCATCCACGCCGCGGGCGTGCTGCGCGACGGGCTCATCGCGGGCAAGGGCGCCGCCGACGTGCGTGCCGTGCTGGCCCCCAAGGTCGACGGCGCCCGCCACCTCGCCGCCGCCACGCGGGACCTGGACTTCCTGCTGCTGTGCTCCTCCTCCGCCGCCGCGTGGGGCAACCCGGGACAGGCCGACTACGCCTGCGCCAACGGCTTCCTCGACGATTTCGCCGCCACCGTCCCCGGCTCGGTGTCGGTGGGCTGGCCCGCGTGGGCGGACGGCGGGATGCCCGTCGACAGCGCGGCCCTGGCGTCGATGGGCCTCGCGCCGATGCCGACCGCCACCGCCGTGGACATCCTGCTCGCCGCCGCGGGCAGTGGGCAGCCGCACCTGGTCGCGCTCGTCGGCGACGCCGGGCGGATCACCGCGGGCTTCGCCACCGCGCCGCGTCCGCGGGCGCGGCGCGTGGAGCCCGCGCCGGAGGAGGGGCTGGTCGCCATCGTCGGCGTCAGCGGCCGGTACCCCATGGCGCGCGACCTCGACGAGTTCTGGGCGAACCTGCGCGCGGGCCGCGACTGCGTCACCGAGGTGCCCGCCGACCGGTGGGACCACGACGAGATCCACTCCGAGACCCGCGGCGTGCTCGGCCGCTCCTACGGCCGGTGGGGAGGCTTCCTCGACGGCATCGACGAGTTCGACGCCCGCTTCTTCCACATCTCGCCCAACGAGGCCGCGGTGCTCGACCCGCAGGAGCGGCTGTTCCTGCAGGCCGCCTGGCACGCGTTCGAGGAGGCCGGGCACGCCCCGTCGGCGTGGCGCGGTCGCGCGGTCGGGGTGTTCGCGGGCGTGATGTACAACCAGTACCAGTTGCACGGGGTGCGCCCCGAACCCGGACTGGTGC
This sequence comes from Actinokineospora lacus, assembly GCF_053813445.1. NCBI lineage: Bacteria > Bacillati > Actinomycetota > Actinomycetes > Pseudonocardiales > Pseudonocardiaceae > Actinokineospora > Actinokineospora lacus. Next base: position 63,713 of record NZ_JBQERA010000018.1, on the reverse strand, counting down.
CCTCCTCGTTCAGCGGGTCGGTCGCCAACCGGGTCTCGCACTTCCTCGACCTGCGCGGTCCCAGCCTCGCGCTGGACACCATGTGCTCGTCCTCGCTGACCGCGCTGCACCTGGCCGTCGAGGCCATCCGCCGCGGCGAGTGCGAGGCGGCGCTGGCGGGCGGGGTCAACCTGGCCGTGCACCGCAACAAGTACCTGCTGCTGAGCCAGGCCAACTTCCTGTCCACCGACGGTCGGTGTCGGGCCTTCGGCACGGGCGGCGACGGGTACGTGCCCGGCGAGGGCGTCGGCGTCGTGCTGCTGCGCCCGCTGTCGGCTGCCCTGCGCGACGGCGACCACGTGCACGCGGTCATCCGCGCCACCGCGCTCAACCACGGCGGGCACACCGCAGGGTTCTCCGTGCCCAGCCCGGCCGCCCAGTCCGACGTCGTCGCCGCGGGCCTGGCCGCCGCCGGGGTCGACCCCGCCGGGATCGGCTACCTGGAGGCGCACGGCACCGGCACCAGCCTCGGCGACCCCATCGAGGTCACCGCCCTGGAGCGGGCCTTCGACACGCTCGGCGCGGGCCGGGGCCCGTGGCCGCTGGGCTCGGTGAAGTCGAACCTGGGCCACCTGGAGTCGGCCGCGGGCATCGCGTCGCTGACCAAGGTGCTGCTGCAACTGCGCCACGGCGAGTTGGTGCCGTCCCTGCACGCCGAGGAGCTCAACCCCGCCATCGACTGGGACCGCTCGCGGTTCCGCGTGCAGCGCCAGACCGCCCCGTGGCCCGCCCCGGCCCACGGCCCCCGCACCGCGGCCATCAGCTCCTTCGGCGCGGGCGGCGCCAATGCCCATGTCGTGCTCGCGGCGTACGAGCAGGCCCCGGCCGCCCCGGAACCGTCGCGCCCCAGGCTGTTCGCGCTCTCGGCTCGCGACGCGGACCGGCTCACCGAGCTGGCCCGGTCGGTGGCCGACCACCTCGCCGCCCCGGGTGAGGCGCTGTCGGCGCTGCGGCCACTCGTCGAGGAGCTGGTGGGCGTCCCGGTCGACCCGACCGAGCCGCTGGCCGCCCTCGGCCTGGACTACCCGCAGCTGGCCATGCTCGCCGCGCGCGTCGAGGACGTCTTCGGCGTCCGACCCGACCTCGACGGCGAGACCACCACCGGGCAGCTGGCAGGCGGACTGCCTGCCCCGGCGTCCGATGTGGACGCCGCGGCCCTGGAGCTCACCCTGTGGGCCGGGCGCGACCACTTCGACGAGCGGCTGGCCGTCGTCGCCGAGGACGCCGCCGGGTTCGCCGCCGCGCTGCGCGCCTTCCTCGCGGGGGACACCACCGCCGTCCACCGCGGCAAGCGCGCCGCGGGCGCCGCCGCGCCGCGGACCGACGACCTCGACGCGCTCGCCGCGGCCTGGGTCGGCGGCGCGCCAGTCTCCCGGCCGCTGCCCGCCACCGCGCGCAGGCTCTCGCTGCCCGGCTACCCCTTCGAGCGCACCCGCCACTGGGTGGAGACCACCGGCACCGCGGGTCACCACCCGCTCGACGCCGACCCGGTCGACCTGCCCGACGGCTCCACGGTCTTCACCGGCGCCCTGACCCCGGCCCGCCACCCCTGGCTGGCCGAGCACACCGTCGCGGGCGCCACCGTCGTGCCCGGCGCCCTGCTGGTCGAGGCGGCGCTGCGGGCGGGGGAGCGGCTGGGCTGCCCCACGGTGGCCGAGCTGGTCACCGAGGTCCCGCTGGCCGTCGCCGACGCGGACCTGCGCCTGGTCGCCGACCCGGCCACCGAGGACGGCACCCGCGCCTTCGCCCTGCACGCCCGGATTCACGGCGCGGACTGGGTCCGGCACGCCACCGGCACCCTGTCCCCGGGCACCGCCGCCGCTCCCGCCGCACCGACCGCGCAGGGCGACCCCGTCGACGTGCGGGGGTTCTACCCGGCCCTGGCCGCCGCGGGCACCGAGTACGGCCCGGCGTTCCAGGGCCTGCGCGCCGCCCACCGGCACGACGGCGGCGTGCGCACCGAAATCGTCCTGGCCGCCGGCGAGCCCGGTGACCACCTCGTGCACCCGGCCCTGCTCGACGCCGCCCTGCACGGCGTGGCCCTGGGCGGGTTCACCACCGGCCGCGCCCCGCGCCTGCCCTTCGCCTGGACCGGGGTCTGCCTGCACCAGCGCGCGGGCGCCGCCGCCACCGCCCACCTCACCCCGGTGGGGCCGGACGCGGTCGCGCTGCTGGTGACCGACGCCGACGGCCACCCCGTGCTGTCGGTCGACGCCATCGCCCTGCGCCCGTCCGCCGCCCCCGGCACCGCCGTCGCGCACCGGGTCGCCTGGACCCCGGTCGAGCTGCCCGCCACCGGCCCGGTCCGGGTCACCGTGCTCGGCGCCGACCCGGACGGCCTCACCGCCGCCCTGGGCGCGGGCGCCGACCGCGCCGACGACCTGGCCGCGCTCGCCGCGGGCCCGGTCGCCCCGGTCGTCATCGCCCCCATCGCCGCCCCCGGCTGTGACCTGCGCGCCGCCGCCCACGCCGCGGCGGGCGCCGCGTTGGACCTGCTGCGCGACTGGCTGGCCGAGGACCGGTTCGCCGCGTCGAAGCTGGTGGTGCTCACCCGCGGCGCCCACGACGCCGAGCCCGCGCTCGCCACCGCGCACGGCCTGGTCCGCGCCGCGCAGGCCGAGCACCCCGGCCGGTTCGCGCTGGTCGACTGCGCGGCCGTCGCGCTCGGCGCGCTGCGCCCCGCGCTCTCCTCGGACGAGCCGCAGCTGGCCCTGCGCGCCGACGGCCCGCACGCGCCGCGCCTCGTGCGCGGCGACCCCGCCGCCCCCACCCGCCTCGACATCGGCACCGCCGTCGTCACCGGCGCGGGCGGCGCCTTGGCCGCACCGCTGCTGCGCCACCTCGTGCACACCCACGGCGCCCGGGACCTGCTGCTGCTCAACCGGTCCGGGCGGGTCGACGAGGCCCTGCTCGCGGAACTGGCCGAGGCGGGCGCCCGAGCGGTCGTCATCCGGTGCGATGTCACCGACCGCGCCGCCCTCGCCGCCGCGCTGGCCACCGTCGACCGCCCGGTCGGGTTGGCCGTGCACACCGCGGGTGTGCTCGCCGACGGTGTGGTCACCGGGCTCGACCGCGACACGCTCGCACGGGTGCTGGCGCCCAAGGTCGACGGTGCCGTGAACCTGCACGAACTGCTGCCCGAGGCGCACCTGGTGCTCTACTCGTCGGCCGCGGGCGTGTTCGGCGGCCCCGGCCAGGGCGCCTACGCCGCCGCCAACGCGTTCCTCGACGCCCTCGCCCGGCACCGCGCCGAGGTGGGCGGACGGGCCACCGCGCTGGCCTGGGGCCCGTGGGCCGTCGACGGGGGCATGGTCGCCGACGCCGACCGGCTGCTCCGCGGCGGCATCGGCACCCTCGACGCCCCCACCGGGCTGGCCCTGTTCGACGCCGCCCTGTCCGCCGCGGAACCCGACGCCGTGCCGGTGCTGCTCGATACCGCGGCGCTGCGAGCACAGGCCGCCGCGGGCACCCTGCCCCCGCTGCTGCGCGCCCTCGCCCCGGCGGCCCCGGCCCCGGCCCGCGAGGACTTGGCCGCCCTGTCCCCGGACGCCCGCCGCGCCCGGCTGTCCGTGGTGGTCCGCGCGCAGGCCGCCGCGGTCCTCGGCTACCCGGGACCCTCGGCGATCGACCCGGACCGCTCCTTCGACGAGCTGGGCTTCGACTCGCTGACCTCGGTGGAGTTTCGCAACCGGCTGGCCGCCGCCGTCGGCCTGCAGCTGCCCGCCACCACGGTGTTCGACCACCCCACCCCGCTGGAGATCGTCGCGCACCTCGACGAGCTGCTCGGCGGCCAGGCCGGGCCCACCGACCTGCCCGCGCTGTTCGCCGAGCTGGACCGGGTGGGCGCCGCGCTCGCCGTGGCCGCCGCCGACGCGGGCACGCGCACCCGCGCCGCGGCCAGGGTGCGCGCCCTGCTCACCGCGCTCGACGGCGGCCCCGATGACGCCGAGGACGTGCTGTCCGCCTCCGACGAGGAGGTCTTCGCCCTGCTCGACGCCGAACTCGGCCGCCCGTGACCGGCCAGGAGGAATCGATGGACACCCAGCACCGGATGGGCGAGTACCTGCGCAGGGCCACCGCCGAGTTGCGTGCCACCCGCGGCAGGCTGCGCGAGCTGGAGGAGCGCGCCGCCGAGCCGGTGGCCGTGGTCGGCATGGCCTGCCGCTTCCCCGGCGGCGTCGAGTCCCCCGAGGACCTGTGGGCTCTGCTCGCCGAGGGCCGCGAGGGCATCGGGCCGTTCCCCGCCGACCGCGGCTGGGACCTGGCCGCGCTGCGCGCGGAGGCGGTGGTCGGGGTCGGCGGGTTCCTCACCGGGGCCGCCGAGTTCGACGCCGGGTTCTTCGGCATCTCCCCGAAGGAGGCCGTGCGCACCGACCCGCAGCAGCGCCTCGCCCTGACCACCACCTGGGAGGCATTGGAGCGCGCGGGCATCGATCCCACCGCGCTGCGCGGCAGGCGCGCCGGGGTGTTCATCGGCGTCATGCACCACGACTACCCGGGCGCCCAGGGCGCGGGCAGCGTCGTCTCCGGCCGCGTCGCCTACCACCTGGGCCTGCACGGTCCCGCCGTCACCGTCGACACCGCGTGCTCGTCGTCGCTGGTGGCCGTGCACCAAGCCGTGCAGTCGCTGCGCGCGGGGGAGTGCGACCTCGCCCTGGCCGGGGGTGTGACCGTCATGGCCACCCCGGACGGCTTCGTCGAGTTCTCCCGCCAGCGCGGGCTGGCCCCGGACGGCCGGTGCAAGCCGTTCGCCGCCGCGGCCGATGGCACCTCCTGGTCCGAGGGCGTCGGCGTGCTCGTGCTGCAACGGCTGTCGACCGCCGTGGCGGAGGGGCACACCGTCCTGGCGGTCGTGCGCGGCTCGGCGGTCAACTCCGACGGCGCCTCCAACGGCCTCACCGCCCCCAACGGGCCCGCCCAGCGCCGGGTGATCACCGACGCCCTGCTCGCCGCCGGGCTCGCCCCCGCCCAGGTCGACGTCGTCGAGGCGCACGGCACCGGCACCGCCCTCGGCGACCCGGTCGAGGCCCAGGCGCTGCTCGCCGCCTATGGCCAGGACCGCGTCTCGCCGCTGCGGCTGGGGTCCATCAAGTCCAACCTCGGCCACACCCAGGCCGCCGCGGGCGTCGCCGGCCTGATCAAGGTGATCATGGCCATGGCCCGCGGGGTCCTGCCGCGCACCCTGCACGTGGACGCCCCGACCCCGCACGTGGACTGGTCCGCGGGCGCCGTCGAGCTGCTCACCGAGGCGCGCCCCTGGCCCGCGGGCGAGCGGCCCCGCCGCGGCGCGGTGTCCTCGTTCGGCCTCAGCGGCACCAACGCCCACGTCATCGTCGAGGAAGCCCCCGAGGCCGCGCCCGCCCCAGAGCCCGCCCACCTGCCGCTCGCGATCTGGACCGTCTCCGGCCGCGACCGCGCCGGCCTGCGCGCCCAAGCCGCCCGCCTGGCCGAGCACCTCGCCGACAGCCCGCACGAGGCGGGCGACCTCGGGTTCGCCCTCGCCACCACCCGCGCCGCGCACGAGCACCGCGCCGCTGTCGTCGGCGACCGGGAGACCCTGCTGGCCGGGCTGAGCGCGATCGCCGAGGACACCCCGTCCGCCGCGGTCGCCACCGGCACCGCCGGTGAGCCCGGCGGCACCGCTTTCCTGTTTCCGGGCCAAGGTTCGCAGTGGGCGGGCATGGCCGCCGAACTCCTCGACACCGCCCCGGTCTTCGCCGCCCGCCTCGCCGAGTGCGAGGCCGCGCTGGCCCCGCACGTCGATTTCCCCGTCACCGCCGTGCTGCGCGGTGAGCCCGGCGTCCCCGGACTCGACCGGGTCGACGTGGTGCAGCCCGTGCTGTTCGCCGTCATGGTCTCCCTGGCCGCGCTGTGGGAGTCGCTGGGCGTCGCGCCCGCCGCCGTCGCCGGGCACAGCCAGGGCGAGATCGCCGCCGCCTGCGTCGCGGGCGCCCTCGACCTGCCCGACGCCGCCCGCGTGGTGGCCCTGCGCGGCAAGGCGCTCACCGCGCTGGCCGGGCGCGGCGGCATGGTGTCGGTGGCCGAGTCCGCCGACGCCGTCCGGGCCCGCGTCGCCGCCTGGGGCGATCGGATCTCGGTCGCCGCCGTCAACGGCCCCGGCTCGGTCGTGGTGTCCGGGGACGTGGACGCGCTCACCGAGCTGATCGCCGCCTGCGAGCGGGACGAGGTGCGCGCCAAGCGGGTCGAGGTGGACTACGCCTCGCACTGCGCGTACGTGGAGTCCTTGCGCGAGCGCCTGCTCGCCGACCTCGCCCCGATCACCCCGATCACCCCGCGCGTGCCGTTCTTCTCCTCCGTGCGCGCCGAGTGGGTCGACGGGCCGGACCTCGACGCCGAGTACTGGTACCGCAACCTGCGCCAGACCGTCCGCTTCGACGACGCCGTGCGCGGCCTGCTCGAGCGCGGCGTCACGGCCCTGGTGGAGGTGAGCCCGCACCCGGTGGTGTCGCTGGGCGCGGCGGAGACCGCCGCCGCCGCGGGCTCGGACGCCGCGGTGGTCGCCACCCTGCGCCGCGACGAGGGCGGGATGGCGCGCGTGCTCACCGCCGTCGCGTCCCTGCACGTGCTCGGCGTGCGGCCGGACTGGTCGGCCGTGCTGCCCGGCGCGGTCGCGGTCCCGCTGCCGACCACCGCGTTCACCCCCAGCCGCTTCTGGCTCGTCGCCGAGTCCGGTGTGGACGCCGGGGCACTGGGCATGGACCCGGTCGGGCACCCGGTGCTGCGCGGCGCCCTCACCGACGACGAGGGCGGGCTCGTGCTCACCGGCAGGCTCACCCTCGCCACCGACCCGTGGCTGGCCGACCACGCCGTGGCGGGTCAGCCGCTGCTGCCCGGCGCGGGCGTCGTCGAGCTGTTCCTGCGCGCCTGCGACGAGGCCGGGGCCACCGGGATCGGTGACCTCGCGCTGCTGGCCCCGGTGGCCCTGCCCGCCGAGGGGGACCTGCGGCTGCGGCTGGAGGTCGACGCCCCCGACGCCACCGGCGACCGCCCGGCCCGGCTGCGCTCGGCGACCGCGGGCGCCCCGTGGCGGCTGCACGCCACCGCCACCCTCAGCACGGGGCCCGCCCCGGTACCCGCCGTCGACACCGCCGCGTGGCCGCCCGCGGGCGCCGAGCCGGTCGACCTGGCCGACCTGCGCGCCGCGATGACCGGTGTCGGCCTGCGCCACGGACCGCGCTTCGAGGGGCTGCGCGCCGCGTGGCGGGTGGGTGGCGATGTCCACGCCGAGGTCGAGCTGCCCGGTGGCGAGCCCGGCGAGTTCGGCGTGCACCCGGCGCTGCTCGACGCCTGCCTGCACCCCGTCGCCGCGGGCGGGTTCCTCTCGGGGGAGACCGACCGCCCCTGGCTGCCGTTCGCCTGGACCGGCGTCCGCCTCCACGCCACCGGCGCCGTCGCCGTCCGCGTCCACCTCGCCCCGGCGGGCACCGACGCCGTGTCGGTGCGGGTCACCGACCCGACCGGCACGCCGGTGCTGACCGCGGAGTCCTTGGCATTCAGCCCGCTGGCGGAGGTCGAGCCCGCGGCCATGGCCGGGGATCTGCTGCGCCTGGAGCGCGCACCGCTGCCCCTGCCCGCCGCGGGGGAGTTCACCGTACTCGGCCAGTGGTCCCTTGTGGACGGTCACCCGGTCGTGGCGTCGATCGCCGAGCTGGAAGCGGTCCCGCCGCTCGTGGCCACCCCGGTGCCCGACGGCGACGTGCTCGACACCGTCACCACCGTGCTCGCCCTGGTCCAGGAGTGGGCCTCGGCGCAGGCGTGCGCGGACTCCACGCTCGTCCTGGTCACCCACGCCGCCGAGCGCGAGCCCGCCGCCGCCGCCGTCTGGGGCTTGGTGCGCTCGGCGCAGGCGGAGTACCCCGGCCGCTTCCGCCTCGTCGACCTCGACGACCGTGGTCCGGCCACCCTCGCGGCGCTGCCCGCCGCGGTGGCCGCCGATGTCCCGCAGCTCACCCTGGCCGAGGGCAACGCCACCACGCCCACCCTCGTCCGCGTCCCCGCCGCGGGGAACGAGGACGCGCTCGACCTGGGGACCGTGCTCGTCACCGGCGCCACCGGTGCCCTCGCCGCCGTCCTCGCCCGCCACCTCGTCGAGCGACACGGCGTGCGCGACCTGCTGCTCCTCGCCCGGCGCGACCCGGACCCGGTTCTCCTCACCGAGCTGACCGAACTGGGCGCGACCGTCGACGTCGTCCGTTGCGACGTCACCGACCGCGCCGCCCTCGCCGAGGCGGTGGCGGGCCACGCCATCGGGACGGTCGTGCACACCGCGGGCGTGCTCGACGACGGCCTCGTCGCCGACCTGACCCCGGACCGGTTCGCCGCCGTGCTGGCGCCCAAGGTCGACGCCGTCGGCCACCTCTGCGCGCTGCTGCCCAAGGCCCGGCTGGTCCTGTTCTCCTCCGCCACCGGTGTCCTCGGTGCCCTCGGCCAGGCCAACTACGCCGCCGCCAACGCCGCCGTGGACGCCTTGGCCCGCGCCCGCGCCGCTCCCACCACCTCGCTGGCGTGGGGACTGTGGGCCGAGCACAGCGCCATGACCGCGGGCGCCGACCGCGCCCGGTTCGACCGCTCCGGCCTCGGCGCGCTACCCACCGCCGACGCGTTGGCCGCGTTCGACGCCGCGCTCGGCCTGCCAGACCCGGTGCTCGTCCCGCTGCGCGTCGACCCGGCCGCACTGCGCGCCCACGGCGAGGCGTTGCCCCCACCGCTGCGTGCCCTGGCCGGGGTCCGCGGCCGCCGCACCGCCGCCCGCGGCGCGGCCGAGCGCTCCGAGCTGGCGGGCAGGCTGGCCGGGCTGTCCGACGCCGACCGGCTGCGCGCCGTGACCGAGCTGGTCGCCGGGCACGCCGCCGCCGTGCTCGGCCACGGCGGCGCGGACGCCGTCGACCCCGACCGCGCGTTCAAGGACACCGGGCTCGGTTCGGTCGGCGCTGTGGAGCTGCGCGACCGGCTCACCGCGGCGACCGGCCTGCGCCTGCCCGCCACCCTGGCCTTCGACCACCCCACCGCCGCCGCTCTGGCCCGCCACCTCGACGGCAGGCTGCGCGGTGGCGAGCGGGTCGCGGTCTCCGCCGTCCCCACCGGCCCGGTCGGCGGGGCCGCGGACGACCCGGTGGTCGTGGTCGGCATGGCCTGCGACCTGCCCGGCGGCGTGCGCACCCCGGACCAGCTCTGGGAGCTGCTGATCGCCGAGCGCGACGCGGTGTCGCCGTTTCCCGACGACCGCGGGTGGCCGCTGGAGCGGCTGCTCGACCCCGACGCCCCCGGCGGCCCGCTGAGCGGCCTCGGCGGCTTCCTCGACGACGCCGCCCACTTCGACCCCGGCTTCTTCGGCGTCTCCCCGCGCGAGGCCGTCGCCATGGACCCGCAGCAACGGCTGCTGCTGCGCACCTGCTGGGAGGCGTGCGAGGACGCGGGCATCGACCCGACCTCGCTGCGCGGCACCAGCACCGGGGTGTTCGCGGGCGTCATGCACGCCGACTACGGCCGCCACCTGGAGGGCGTCGCCGCGGCGGGCTTCCTGGCCCCGGGCGTCGGCGGCGGCGTGCTGACCGGCCGCGTCGCCTACACCCTGGGCCTGGAGGGGCCCGCCATCACCGTCGACACCGCGTGCTCGTCGTCGCTGGTGGCCCTGCACCTGGCAGCCCAGGCGGTCCGGGCGGGGGAGTGCGAGCTCGCGTTCGCAGGCGGTGTGACCGTGCTGGCCACCCCGGCGGTGTTCGTCGAGTTCTCCCACCAGCGCGGCCTCGCGCCGGACGGGCGGTGCAAGCCGTTCTCCGCCGACGCCGACGGCACCGGGATGTCCGAGGGCGTCGCCGTGGTCGCCGTCGAGCGGCTGTCGCGGGCCCGCGCGCTCGGCCACGACGTGCTCGCCGTGCTGCGCGGTTCCGCGGTCAACTCCGACGGCGCGAGCAACGGGCTCACCGCGCCCAGCGGCCCGGCCCAGGAGCGCGTGATCGCCGCGGCCCTCGCCGCGGGCGGCCTCCGGCCGTCGGACGTGGACGCGGTGGAGGCGCACGGCACCGGCACCGCCCTCGGCGACCCGATCGAGGCCAACGCCCTGCTCTCGGCCTACGGCCAGGACCGGGCGCACCCGCTGCTGCTCGGCTCGGTGAAGTCCAACCTCGGGCACACCCAGGCCGCCGCGGGCGTCGTCGGGCTCATCAAGGCCGTCCTCGCCCTGCGCCACGGGCTGCTGCCGCGCAGCCTGCACCTGGGCACGCCCAGCCCGCACGTCGACTGGACCGCGGGGGCGGTGCGCCCGCTGACCGAGGCCACCCCGCTGCCCGAGCGGGACCGCCCGCACCGCGTCGGCGTGTCCTCCTTCGGCATCAGCGGCACCAACGCCCACGTCGTCGTCGAGGCGGCTCCACCGGTGACGACCACCGAGCCCGCGGGCGCCCCGCTCGTCGGCGCGCCCTGGGTGCTCACCGCCAAGACCGAGGCCGGGCTGCGCGCCCAGGCCGAGGCCCTGTTGGCCGCCCCCGCGACCCGGACACCGCTCGACACCGCCTACTCGCTGCTCACCAGCCGCGCCGCCCACCGGCACCGCGCGGTCGTCACCGGCGCCGACGGCGGCAAGCTCGTCGCGGGCCTGCGCGCGCTCGCCGCGGGGCGGGGCACCCCGGCGGTGACCACGGCGGTGGCCGGGCCGCGCACCCTGGCCATGCTGTTCACCGGCCAGGGCAGCCAGCGCCCCGGCATGGGCGCGGACCTGTACGAGGCGTTTCCCGCCTTCGCCGCCGCGGTCGAGGAGGTGTGCGCCGAGTTCGACCGGCACCTGGACCGACCGCTGCGCGAGGTCGTGCTCGACCCCGGGCACGAGGACCTGCTCGACCGCACCGAGTACACCCAGCCCGCCCTGTTCGCCCTCCAGGTCGCCCAGGTCCGGTTGTTGGAGACCTTCGGCGTGCGGCCCGACGTCGTCATCGGCCACTCCGTCGGCGAGCTGACCGCCGCGCACGTGGCCGGGGTCTTCTCGCTGCGCGACGCGGTGGCCCTGGTCGCCGCGCGCGGCAAGGCCATGGGCGAGCTCCCCGGCGGTGGGGCCATGGTCTCGGTGCGCGCCACCGAGGACGAGGTCCTGGCCTGCCTGGGCGGCCACGCGGGCGAGGTGTCGGTCGCCGCGGTCAACGCCCCCACGTCGGTGGTGGTCTCCGGGGCCGAGCACGCGGTGGTCGCCGTCGCCGACGAGCTGCGCGCCCGGGGGCACCGCACCAGGCGGCTCAAGGTGGGCGTGGGCTTCCACTCCCCGCAGGTCGACCCGGCGCTGCCCGGCTTCCGCGCCGCCGCCGAGGCCGTGACCTGCCACGAGCCGAGGCTCCGGCTGGTCTCCACGGTCCGCACCGACGAGAAGGTCACCGCTCCCGCCTACTGGGTCGACCAGCTGCGCGGCGCGGTGCGCTTCGCCGACGCGGTCGCCGCCGCCGGGGCCACCGCCTGGCTGGAGGTCGGGCCGGACGCCGTGCTGACCCCCGCCGTCGCGGAGTGCCTGCCCGACCTGGCCGTCCGCCCGGTCGCCCTGCTGCGCCGGGACCGTCCCGGCACCCGCGCGGTCACCGAGGCGCTGGCCACCCTGCACGCGCTGGGCGTGGCCGTCGACTGGGCCGCCGTCTGGGCCGAGCGCCCGGTGCGCCGGGTCGACCTGCCCCGCCACGCCTTCGCCGAGCGCCGCTACTGGCCCGAGCCCGCTCCCGAGCCCCGGGCCGCGGGGCGGGCGGTGGCCGCGACCGACGACCCGGTGCTGGCCGCGGTGGACCGCGCCGACGTTCCCGGCGCGCTGGCGCTGCTGGGCTTGCGCGGCGACGAGCCCGCGGCCGACGTGCTGGCCGCCCTGGCCCGGCTCCGCCGCCCGGACCGCCCGGTGCGTGAGCAGCTGACCTGGACCCCGGTCGCCGACACCATCGCCGAGCTGACCGGTGAATGGCTCCTGGTCGCACCGGCCGACGCCGACGACACCGCCGAGGCGGTCGACGCGCTCGCGGGCGCCCTGGCCCGCCACGGCGCCCGCGTCCGGATGGCCACCACCATCGACCCGGAACCGGGGAACCAGGTCGTCGTCCTGCCCGCCATCACTCCGGAATGGACGGTCGTGGTCGGTGGCAGGCGGATCGACGTGCGGTGCCCGCTGGACCGCCAGGCCCGCGTGCGGTTCTGCGCCGCTCTCGCCGCGACCGAGCCGCACCTGGCCGTCACGGCCGATGGCCTGCGCGCGGCCGGGTACGAGCCCGCCGTGCCGGTGGCCCCGTGGAGGCCGGAGGGCACCGTCTTGGTCTCCGGGCCCGCGGACGAGACCACGGCGGCGGTGATCGCCTCGGTGCTCTCCGCCGGGGCGGCCTGCCTGGTGGCCGGTCCCGCCGCGCGGGTGTGCCCGGAGGGCGCGACCGTGGCGGACCTCGACGCGCTGCCACCCCTGTCGGCCGCCGTGGTCGACGCGCCCACCACGGTCAGCGCCGACCGGGCCGTCGTGCTCACCCGTGGGGCCGAACCGGCGGAACTGCCGGGCACGTGGACGGTGGCCGCCGCCGAGGAGATCCCCGCCGAGGCCGTTGTCGCCGGGCTGTGGGAGGCCGTCGCCGCGCCCGCCGCCGCTGCGCGCCTGGTCCCGATGGGCGGCGCCGGACCGGTTCCGGCCCTGCCGCTGTCCACTGTGGTCGACCGGGTCTCGGCGCCCGCGCCGGAACCGGAGCCCGCGGCCGTGGGCGGGCTCTCCGCCGGTGTCGCGCCGGAACTGCGCGAGCGGCTCACCGCGGTCGGGCCGGGGGAGTGGGAGGCGGTGCTGCTGGACGGGGTGCGGTCCATCGCCGCGGTCGTCCTCGGCCACGAGAGCGCCGAGGGCGTCGGTCCCGACGACGTGTTCCTCGACCTCGGCCTGTCCTCGGTGACGGCGCTGGAGCTGCGCGACCACCTCGGCAGGCTCACCGGCCTGGACCTGCCCCCTGACCTGTTCTACGACCGGCCCACCGCCCGCGAGCTGACCGCCTGGCTCCTGCCCAGGGCCACCGATGGGGAAAGGGCGGCGACCGGCTGGCCGGACAGGTGAGAATCGAATAGGCAAATACGTCAGGACAGGGATTTCGACTGGCAGGTCGAGGTCCTTATCTGGCGTCCGAAATAATAGAAAGTGCAGGTGGAGGGCATTGACACCCTCAATAGAAGGAATGTTGGAAAATCCTGGACAGGGTGAGATGAGTATTTCTATGCTCGGGTCTGAGTGGCGTTGTGAGAACTGAGGAGAGTGACACCATGGCGAGTTCCGCGCCTGCCCCTTCCGCCGCGCCGGACCCGGCGGTGTGGAACGTCCTGCGCGAGGCGGAGTCCGCCGAGGACCTCGTGCTCGCCGCCGACTTCCCGGTCACCGGCCGCAACGAGGGCGGCTTCCTCGAACTGGTTCCCGGCCTGGGCCTGGACTGCGCCGTCTGGCAGACCGTGGCGCCCAAACTGGCGCCGGGCTGCGGCGTGTCCACCGAGGACTACCTGGCGCCGTGGCTGGACGCCGTGACCGCCAGCGGTCGCCGCGTGCGCGCCGTGCTGGGCTACTGCGCGGGCTCGGTGTTCGCCGGTGCGCTCGCGCAGCGCGTCGCGCGGGCCCAGGGCAGCGAGCCGGTGGTCGTGGTCTTCGATCCGGAGCTGGTCGACGTGCCGACCGTGCACCTGCAGTTCGGCCGGGTGGTCGGCAACATGACCACCGTCCTCAGCGAGGACGAGGCCGCGTCCCTGGCCGCCACCGCCGAGAAGCTGGCCGAGGACAGGACCGCGACCCCCGCCGAGTTCGCCGCCGAGCTGCACGCGGAATTCCGCCCGGTCGGCATCACCGCCCTGCGGCGCGCGGGCATGGACGAGGACTACGCGGGCGAGCTGGTCGACCTGGTCGGCTCCTTCATGACCTACCTCGGCGTGGCCGCCGCGCTCGACCCCCGGCCGGGCTGGTCGAAGGCCACCGTGTTCACCTCCACCAGTCCGCGCAGCGGTCTCAACCGCATGCGCGCCACCCCGGGCATCGCCGAGATCGCCACCGGCGACGAGGTCCGGGTCGAGGTCGAGCACCGCGACCTGCTCCGCGACCCCGCCGCCGCCGAGGCGGTGTCCCGCCTGCTGGCCCCGGACGCCGGAGAGGCCAGGTGACCGCGACCACGGCACCGGCGGTCCCGGCGAGCCGCAAGGAGACCGCCCTGTGGTTGCTGGACGACCTCGTCCCCGGTACCACGGCCAACACCTTGTCGCTGGCCTTCCGGGTGCGGGGCGGCCTCGACCCCCGCGTCGCCGAGGCCGCCCTGCGGCTGCTCGTCCGCCGGTTCGAGGTGCTGCGCACCGCCTACACCCGCACCGGCGCCGAGCTGACCAAGCACGTGCCCGCCACCGTCGAGGTCCCGCTGGAGCAGGCGGCCCTCGACGGCGACGGCGCCGACCAGTTGACGGCGTTCGTCGCCCGCCCCTTCCAGCCCGACGGCACCCTCCTCACCCGGGCGCTTCTGCTGACCGGCGCGGGCTCGGCGCTGTTCTGCCTGGCGCTGCACCACGCCATCGGCGACGTGCGGTCCACCGAGGTCCTGCGCTCGGCGTTCATCGGGTTCTACGAGCGGGTGCGCGCGGGCGAGCACCCCGACCCCGGGCACGTCCCCGCCTGGGCGGGGCCCGAGCCCACCGAGGCGGACGCGGCGTTCTGGCGCACCGCCATGGCGGGCTTCCGCCCCGCCGCCCTGGAGCTGGGCTGCGAGCGGGCCGACCACCCCGAGCCGACGTTGGTCGGCGACGAGGTCACCCACACCCTGTCCCCGGGGGCCACCGCCGTCGTCCGCGAGCTGCGGCGCTCCCTGCGCGCGCCGGAGTCGGTGGTGCTGCTCGCCGCCTACTGCGCCCTGCTCGCCGCGCACGGCGCCGGGCCCGACCTGGCGGTCGGCTGCCCGGTCAACACCCGCACCCGGGAGGCGGCCGACACGGTCGGCTACCACTCCAACATCGTGCCGGTGCGCGTGCGCGTCGATCGCGCACGCGGGTTCGACACCCTCGTGGCCGACACCCGCGCGGCGTTCCTGGACGCCATGGCGCACTCCGCCGTCCCCGCCGACGACGTGGTCGACCTGGTCGGCCGCGAGGGCACCGGGTGGCGCAACGCGCTGTACCGCCACGTTTTCAACTACATCCCGCACAGCGGCGGCCACCGGGAGTTCGGCGTCGCCGGGGCGCGCGCGGAGCTGGTCGTGGTCGAGAACGGCGCCAGCCAGTTCGACCTGGAGTTCTTCGTGACCTCCGACCAGGAATCGATCACCGTGCGCGCGGTGTTCTACACCGGCGTGCTCGACCGCTCCGACGTCGAGCTGGCCGTGCGCCGTTACGACGCGCTGCTGGCCGCCGCGGGCGCCGACCCCCACGCCCCGCTGGCGGGCCTGTCCACCTGGTGCGACCGCGACCACGAGGTCATCGACGCGGCCAACGCCACCGACCGCGCCATCGACGCCCCCACCGTGCTGGCCGCCTTCGCCGACCGGGTCGCCGAGGACCCCGACGCCCCGGCACTGCGCCACGACGGCGAGGAGACCACCTACGGCGCACTGTGGGCGGCGGCCACCGCCACCGCCGAGGCGCTGACCGACGCGGGCGTCGGCAACGGCGACGTGGTCGCGCTGCTGCTTCGCCGCGGACCGGAACTCGCCGCGGGCGTGTTCGGCACCTGGCTCGCGGGCGCGGCGTACATGCCGCTGGACCCCACCCACCCCGAGCAGCGCATCGCCTACCAGATCGAGGACTCCGGCGCCGCCGTCGTGCTCACGGGCCCCGGCACCAGCGCCCCCGAGGGTTGCCGCGCCGTGGTCGCCCCGGAAGTGGACCCGCACGGTGCCGCCCCGGTGGACGCGGTCGAGGTCGAGCCGGACGACCTGGCCTACGTCATCTACACCTCCGGCTCCACCGGCAAGCCCAAGGGCATCCCGATCCGGCACCGTGGCCTGGTCAACCACATCACCGACTACGCCGAGCGGTTCGGTGTCGCCGGGTCCGAGCGCCCCACCGGCTGGCTGAGCACCTACAGCTTCGACACCTCGGCCATCGAGCTGATGATGCCGCTGACCACGGGCGGGTCCACCGTGGTGCTGCCCGACGAGGCGCGTACCGACGGCGAGCTGCTGGCCGCGGCCGTGCGCGCCGAGGACATCGGCTTCCTGCAAGCCACCCCGACCACTTGGCGGCTGGTCGCCCCCGCACTGGGCGAGCTGGTGGCGGGCCGCACGCTGCTCACCGGCGGCGAGCCGCTGCCCCCACCGCTGGCCCGCGCCCTGGTCGACGCCGGCGCCCGGCTGTGGAACGTCTACGGCCCCACCGAGAGCACCATCTGGGCCACCGCGGGACTGGTCGACCCGGACCGCGGCATCCACGTCGGCGCCCCGGTGGCCAACACCCGGGTCTTCATCGCCGGGCCGGACGGCGAGCCGCTGCCGGTCGGCCTGCGCGGCGAGGTGTGCGTGGCGGGCGTCGGCGTGGCCCCCGGCTACCACGGCAGGCCCGACCTGACCGCCCGGCAGTTCGGCGAGGACGCCACCCACGGTCGGTTCTACCGCTCCGGCGACGTGGCCCGCTGGCGCCCGGACGGCGGCATCGACCTGCGCGGGCGACTCGACCGGCAGGTCAAGCTGCGCGGCAACCGGGTCGAGCTGTCCGAGGTGGAGGCCGTGCTGGCCGCGCACCCGGACGTGGCCGCCGCCGCCGTGGTCGTCGTCGGCGACCCGCACGGCGACGGCGTGCTCGCCGCCTTCGTGCGCGTGCCGGAGCGGCCGGAGGCCGTCGACGAGCTGTGGGACCACGCCCGCGCCCACCTGCCCGCCGCCGTGGTCCCGCACCGGTTCACCGCCGTGGACGCCTACCCGCGCACCGGCAGCGACAAGATCGACTACCAGGCGCTGGCCGCGCTCGCCGCTGAACGGCCCACCACGACCAAGGCCGTGGTGGGCGGTGACACCGCCGACGAGCTGGTGGCCTTCCTGGTGGGGCTGTGGGCTGAGCTGCTGGAGCAGCCCGACCTCGGCCCGGACTGCCACTTCTTCGCCAACGGCGGCCACTCGCTGCAGGCGGCCGTCATCGGCCAGCGCGTCAAGGCCGCCACCGGCGTGCGCCTGGCCCTGACCGACGTGTTCGAGAACCCGACCCCGACCGCCCTGGCCGCCCGCGTGCGGCGTGAGGACCCGGCCGCGCGGCCGGGCACGTGAGAGAAGGACGTGCACCGATGGAGATCCTTAAGCTGGCGGTCAGTGGCTGGTTCGCCAGGGCGCTGGCGGTGGCGGCCCGCCTGAAGATCGCCGACATCCTCGGCGACGGCGCGCTGACCGCCGACGAGCTGGCCGAGCGCACCGGCACCCACCCCGGCGTGCTGTACCGGCTGCTGCAGATGCTGACCGTGCCCGGCGTGTTGGTGCGCGACGGCGAGAGGTTCCGCCTCGGTGAGGCATACGCCCCGCTACGCGCCGACCACCCCTACACCCAGCGGCACTTCGCAATCCTGGCCGCCGAGCTGTACGACGACGCCTTCGGCGGCCTGATGCACACCGTGAAGACCGGCGAGTCCGGTTTCCGGGAGGTCTTCGGCACCTCGCTCTACGAGCACCTCGAACGCGAGCCGGAGATGGCCGACCTGTTCGACCGCGGCATGGTCGACTTGGCCCGCCCGGTCGCCGACGCCCTGGTCGCCGCCCACGACTTCTCCGGTGTCGCCACCGTCGTCGACGTCGGTGGCGGCTCCGGTGGCCTGCTGCCCGGCCTGCTCGTGCCGAACCCGGGGATGCGCGGCATCGTCGCCGACCGGGCCGGCGTGTGCGAGCGGGGCCCGGCGCGGCTGGCCGAGCTCGCCCCGGCCGAGATCGCCGAGCGGGTCTCGTTCGTCCCCGGCGACTTCTTCGCCCAGGTGCCCGCGGGCGCCGACCGGTACGTGCTCAAGAACGTGCTGCACGACTGGACCCAGGCCAACTGCGTGCGCGTCCTCAAGACCGTCGCCGCGGCGATGGCGGAGAGCGGTCCGGACGCCCGCCTGCTCGTCGTCGAGCCGCTGGTGGAGAACGACATCGACGGGTGGCGCGCGATGTTCCAGGCGGTGGCCTGCGACCCGGGCACCCTGGGCCTGGACGAGACGGCCCTGCGCGCCGTGCTCGCCGAGGCCGGGTTCGCCGTGGAGGCGCTGACCCCGCTGCCCACCGGGCACAAGGTCATCACCGCCGTGCTGGGCACCCCCTGACGGCCATGGCGCGCACACCGGTCTTCCTGTTCGCGGGACAGGGGGCGCAGTACCACGGCATGGGGCGCGGGCTGCGCGACGCCGACCCGGTGTTCCGCGCCGTGCTGCGGCGGCTCGACGACGTCGTGGTCGCCGAGCGCGGTGAGTCCCTGCTCGCCGCCCTGCACCACGACGGCGTCGGCGCGGAGGTCCCGCTGTCGGACTTCCGCCACAGCCAGCCCGGCATCTTCATGATCGAGTACGCGCTGGCGGAGATGGTGCTGGCGCACGGGTTCACCCCCGCCGCCGTCCTCGGCGCCAGCCTCGGCGAGGTGGCCGCCGCCGCGGTGGCCGGGGTTTTCGACCCCGAGGACTGCCTGCGGCTGCTGTTGGCGCAGGTGGACCTGTTCGCCCTGAAGTGCCCGCCCGGCGGCATGCTCGCCGTGCTGGCCGACCCCGCGCTGGCCCGCACCGACCCGGTGCTGGCCGCCACCCACCTCGCGGCGGTCAACTCGCCGGGCAACTTCGTGCTGGCGGGCACCGTGGCCGACCTCGACCGCGCCGAGGCACACCTGTTCGCCCGCGGTGTGCTGTGCCAGCGGCTCCCGGTGCCCTACCCGTTCCACTCCCCGCTGATCGACCCGGTCGAGGCGGCGTTCAAGGCCCTGGTGTCCGGCATGAGCGCCCGCCCGGCCCGCATCCCGCTGCTGTCGGCCACCAGCGGCGGCCCGGTGCGCCTGCCCGACCCGGCGCACCTGTGGCGGGTGCTGCGCGACCCGTTCGACGTGCCCGCCACCCTGGGCCCGCTGCTCACCGGTGAGCACCTGTTCCTGGACCTGGGCCCGTCGGGGTCGATGGCCAACCTGGTGCGCGCCGCGCTGCCCGCGGGCTCGACCGCGAAGTCCCTGCCGCTGCTGTCCCCCTACGCCCGCGACGAGGCGCTGCTGACCGCCGTTCTCGCCGAAGCCCCCGCCCGGACCGAGGTGCCGCCCGTGACCACCCTGACCGCGCCGACCCCCTCCACGACCACCACCGCCGACGCGCTGCGCGTGTGGGTGTTCCCCGGGCAGGGAGCCCAGTCCAAGGGCATGGGCCGCGAGCTGTTCGACCGGTTTCCCGACCTGGTCGCCCGCGCCGATGCCGTCCTCGGCTACTCGCTGCGCGAGCTGTGCCTGGAGGACCCGGGTCGCGACCTGCGCCGCACCGAGTACACCCAGCCCGCGCTGTTCGCCGTGGAGGCGCTGACCTGGCTGGCCGCGGTGCAGGAGGGCGGCAGGCTGCCCGACGTGGTGCTGGGCCACAGCCTCGGCGAGTACGCCGCGCTGTTCGCCGCGGGCGCCTTCGACTTCGAGACCGGCCTGGCCCTGGTCCGCGAGCGCGGCAGGCTGATGGGCGCCGCGGGCGGCGGGCGGATGGCCGCGGTCTCCGGCATCACCGCCGAGCGGGTGGCCGAGGTGCTGCGCGACAACGGCCTGGACCGGATCGACATCGCCAACTACAACTCCCCGCTGCAGACCGTCATCGCCGGTCCGGACGACGCGATCGAGGCGTCCCTGCCGCTGTTCACCGCGGCGGGCGCCCGCTGCGCCCCGCTCAACGTCAGCGCGCCCTTCCACAGCCGGTACATGGAGCCCGCCGCCGCCGAGTTCGCCGCCGTGCTGGCCCGCACCCGCATCGCCGCGCCGAAGATCCCGGTGCTGGCCAACGCCGAGGCCGACTTCCACACCCCGGACGGGGTCGCCGACGCGTTGCGCAGGCAGATCACCGCCCCGGTGCGCTGGACCGAGAGCGTCCGCGTGCTCATGGGCCTCGGCCCGTTCGAGCTGCGCGAGCTGGGCCCCGGCCAGGTGCTGACCAAGCTGGTGGCCCGCATCCGCGACGAGGCCACCCCGCTGCCCCGCCGCCCGCTGCCCGTCTCGCTGTTCACCACCGCGGCCCCCGCGCCCGCCAGGCAGGCCCCCACCGCCGAACGACTGGGGTCGGCCGAGTTCCGCGCCGACCACGGCGTTCGGCTGTCCTATGTGGTGGGTGGCATGCACGAGGGCGTCAGCTCGCCGGAGCTGGTGGCCCGCTTGGCGAAGTCCCGCGTCCTGTCGTTCCTGGGCGCCCCCGGCCTGCCCGCCGCGGAGGTCGCCGACGCCATCGCCCGCGTCCGCGCGCTGGCAGGCGCCGACGCCCCGTTCGGCGTCAACCTCACCCACGACCCGTTCACCCCAAACGCCGAGATCGAGCTGGTCGACGTGGTGCTGCGCACCGGGGTCCGCGCCGTCGAGGTGTCCACCTACGTCGAGGCGAGCGCCGAGCTGGTCCGCCTGCGCCTGTCCGGCGCCCGGGTCAACCCCGACGGCACCGCCACCCCCGCCCGCCGGGTGCTGGCCAAGGTCACCCGCGCCGACATCGCACGGGTGTTCCTGTCGCCCGCACCGTCGACGGTGATCGCCGCGCTACGCGCGCGGGGCCGGATCACCGACGAGGAGGCCGAGGCGGGCGCGCTACTCGCCCTCGCCGACGACGTGTGCGCCGTCGGCGACGCCGCCGACTACACCGACCAGGGCGCGCTGTGGGCGCTGCTGCCCTCGATCCGCGCCGCGCGCGCCGAGGTCGGCGGGCCCGCCACCGGGGTGCGCGTCGGCGCGGGGGGCGGCATCGGCACCCCGGAGGCCGCCGCCGCGGCGTTCGTGCTCGGCGCCGACTTCGTGCTCACCGGCTCGGTCAACCTGGCCACCGCGGAGAGCGGGATGAGCGCCGCGGCCAAGGACCTGCTCGTCGCCGCCGACGCGCACGACACCGCGTACGCCCCCTACGGCGGCCTGTTCGAGCTGGGCGCCCGGGCGCGCGTGCTCAAGCGCGGCGTGCTGTTCCCGGCCCGCGCGGGAAGGCTCTACGACCTGTGGCGCAACCACGACTCGTGGCAGGCCGTGCCATCCGACGTGCGCGCCCGGGTCGAGCGCGACTACCTCGGCATGCCCTTCGACCAGGTCCCCGTCACCGCCGAGCCCGACCCCAAGCGCCGCATGGCCTTGGTGTTCCGCTGGTACTGCGCCCGTGCCCGGCAGTGGGCGATCAGCGGCGACCCCGCGCGCGTCGCCGACTACCAGGTGGCCGCCGGACCGGCGGTGGGCGCCTGCAACCAGTGGCTGCGCGGCACCGACCTGGCCGACTGGCGCGCCCGGCACGCCGACGAGCTCGCCGACCGGATCATGGCGGGCGCCGCGCTCGCCATGGCGGGCTGAACCCGGCCTGCCGTGACCACGACCCGAGGGCGGGGACGGGAAGGAGCATGGACAGCGATGACGAGAGTGGAACAGGCAGGCGACCGCAGTGAGTTCGACCTGTCGGACCCCGCGTTCATCACCGACCCGGCCGCGGGTGAGCGCTGGCTGTCGGGCCCGCGACCGGTGTGCCGGGGCACGTTCGCCGACGGCACCGACGTGTGGGTGGTCACCGGCTACGACGAGGTCCGCGCGGTGCTGTCCGACCCGCGCATGCTCAGCAGGCCGCCGGGTGACTCGCACCGGGAGAGCATGCTCAGCCGGGGCGTCCCCGAGGACATCGTCGACATGTTCGACTCCACCCTGCTGACCATGGACGGCGCGGACCACAGCCGGGTCCGGCGCATCGTCGTCCCGGCGTTGTCCACCCGCCGGATGCGCGCGATCAGGCCGCGCATCGCCGAGCACGCCACCGCGCTGCTCGACGCCATGGCGGACAAGCTGACCCTGGACCTGATCGCCTGCTACGCCCACCCGCTGGCGATCGCGGTGATCTGCGAGCTGCTCGGCGTCGACGAGGCCGACCGGGAGCCGTGGCGGGAGTGGAGCGACGCGCTGGCCGAGGCCCTGCGCCCCGACCCCGAGCAGTTCGCGCCCGCCGTGCGCGGCATGGCCGAGATCACCCGCCGCCTGGTGGCCGCCCGGCGCTCGGAGCCACGCGACGACCTGGTGTCGGACCTGGTGGCCGTGCACGAGCGGGACAGCGACCGCCTCACCGACGATGAACTGGTGGCGCTGGCCATGGTGCTGGTGCAGGCCGGCCACGAGACCGTGCGCAACCTGATAGCGCTGGGGGTGTTCACCCTGCTGCGGAGCCCGCACCAGCTGGAGCGGCTGCGCGCCGAACCGGGGATCACCACCCGCGCGGTGGGTGAGCTGATCCGGCACACCGCCCCGGTCAAGCACGCCTTCCGCCGGTTCGCCACCGACCCGGTCGAGGTCGGCGGCGTCACCGTCGGGCCGGGGGAGGCGGTGCAGGTCGTCCTGGCCGCCGCCAACCGCGACCCGGCCGCCTTCGTCGACCCCGACACCCTCGACCTGGGGCGCACCGGCAAGCCCCACGTCGGCTTCGGCCACGGCCCGCACCACTGCCTGGGCGCGGGCCTGGCCCAGATCGAAGGCGAGGTCGCCAT
Organism: Actinokineospora lacus; assembly: GCF_053813445.1. Taxonomy (NCBI): domain Bacteria; kingdom Bacillati; phylum Actinomycetota; class Actinomycetes; order Pseudonocardiales; family Pseudonocardiaceae; genus Actinokineospora; species Actinokineospora lacus. Next base: position 41,052 of record NZ_JBQERA010000018.1, on the reverse strand, counting down.
CACCGAGCTGTTCGCCCGGTACCCGCGGCTGCGCCTGGCCGCCGACCCGGCCGAGATCGGCCCCCGCTACCTGCTGCCCATGCGCACCCTGCCCGTCCACCTGTCCTGACCAGGTCCGCGTCCTAGGAGGACCCCCGGATGACCGACACCCCGACCACCGGAACGCACCCGCCACAGCCCCGCGTGGTGGACGGGCTGCCGATGCGCCGCGGCTGCCCGTTCGACCCGCCCCTCGGGCTGGCCGAGCTGCGCGAGCACGACCCCGTCGCGCGCATGGTCTTCCCCGACGGCCACCACGGCTGGCTCGTCACCGGCTACGAGCAGGTGCGCGCCCTGCTGGCCGACCGCGGGATGAGCTCGCGCGGCGACCTGCTGCGCAGCCCCATCCCGCTGCCCATGGCCGGGGACCGCACCGAGGTGGACCCCGGCATGTTCACCGCCATGGACCCACCGGAGCACACCCGCTACCGGCGCCGCATCGCCACCTGGTTCTCCGCGCGGCGCACCCGCGAGCTCGAATCCCGGGTCGCCGAGATCGTCACCGAGCACCTCGACGCGTTCGAGGCCGCCGGTGCGGGCAGCGCCCCGGTGGACCTGGTGAAGGTGTTCGCCGAGCCGGTGTCCGCGCTGGTGATCTCCGAGCTGCTCGGTGTTCCCGCCGACGAGCGGGACACCTTCGTCGAGGCCACCACCGCGCTGTTCACCACGCACTCCAGCGCCGAGGAGGCCATCGCCGGGTGGCAGCGCATCGGCGGCCTGCTCGCGCACCTGGTGGAGGCCAAGCGCGCGCACGGCGGCGACGACCTGATCGGCAGCCTGGCCGCCGAGGGCGAGCTGACCGACCGGGAGCTGGCCACCGTCGGCAGCGTGCTGCTCGTGGCGGGCCACGACACCAGCACCAACATGCTCGGCCTGGGCGCCTTCGCGCTGCTGGAGCACCCCGATCAGTACGCCGCCCTGGTCGCCGACCCGGACTTGGCCGCGGGTGCGGTCGAGGAGCTGCTGCGCTACCTGACCATCGTCCACGCGGGCTCCATCCGCGCGGCGGGCACCGCCACCGAGATCGACGGCCACACCGTCGCCGAGGGCGAGGCGGTGTCACTGTCGCTGGCCGCGGCCAACCGGGACCCGGCGCTGTGCGCCGACCCCGACCGGTTGGACATCACCCGCGCCCCGGTGCCGCACCTGGCCTTCGGCCACGGCATCCACCAGTGCGTCGGCCAGCAGCTGGCGCGCCTGGAGCTGCGCCTCGCCTTCGGTGAACTGGCCCGCCGCTTCCCCAACCTGAGGCTGGCCGTTCCGGCCGCCGAGGTCCGCACCCGCGCCGAGATGATCATTTACGGCGTGCACGCCCTGCCCGTCACCTGGTGAGAGGACACTTGTGATCCACCGCGAGATGCTCAAGTCCAAGATCCACCGGGCGACCGTGCGCCAAGCGGACCTGCACTACGTCGGGTCGATCACCATCGACAAGGCGCTGATGGACGCCGCCGACCTGCTGCCCGGGGAGAAGGTCGACGTGGTCGACATCGACAACGGCAACCGGCTCAGCACCTACGTCATCGAGGGGCCCGCCGACAGCGGGGTCATCGGCATCAACGGCGCCGCGGCCCGCCTGGTCAGCCCCGGTGACCTGGTCATCATCATCTCCTACGCCCAGGTCCCCGAGGACCGCGCCCGCGACTACCCGGCCCGCGTGGTGTTCGTCGACGCCGACAACCGCCCGGTGCGGACGAGCGATGACCCGGCCGAGGCGCCCGAGGGCTTCGGCCTCCGGCGCGGCGACGAGTTGGCGGGCACCGCGCGGGAGGCCCTGCGATGAGCACCCCGGCGGTCATGACCGCGTTCACCAGCGGCCTGGCCGAGATCAACCTCGCCGAGGACGACAGCGTCGGCGGTGACGCGGGCGCGGCGAGGATCAAGGACGCCAGCGCCGCCATCTACGACATGGCCGCCCAGCACGCGGCCGCCGGTGCGTTGTGGAACTGGGGCATGCACGATCCCGAGCAGCTGGCGGAGATCCGCGATCTGCTGCCCGGCTTCGCCGAGTCCGGCACGGACGGGTTCAGCGAGCAGCTGTACTACCGGGCACTGCGCGGTCTGCCCGGCGGACTCGCCGCCGTCGCCGACAAGGACGTGCTCGAGGTCGGCTGCGGTATGGGGGAAGGGCTGAACTTCCTGTCCCGCTTGGTCCCCACCGCGCGCATGGTCGGCCTGGACCTGTCCGCGGGGGCGGTCGCGCGGGCCACCGCGACGCTCAGCCGCGGCGCGGGCCTGACCTACGTGCACGGCGACGCCGAGGACCTGCCGTTCCCCGACGCCTCAGTGGACGTGCTGGTCAACATCGAGAGCTCGCACACCTACCCGAACCTGGGCAGGTTTCTGTCCGAGGTCGAGCGGGTGCTGCGCCCCGGCGGCCACCTCACCCACATCGACGTGTTCACCCGCCAGCGCCACGCGGCCATGCGCCGCGTCCGCGAGCAGATCCCGGGTCTGGAGTGGACAGTGGATGAGGACTTGTCGGAGTTCGTCCGCGCCGCCGTGCGCGGGCGGATGGCCGCCGACAGCCACTTCCGCCGGGAGCTGGGCAAGCGGCGGATGAACCGGCTCGTGCGTGAGCTGACCGCGCACGGCCAGATCCTCATGCACGGCGGGATGTTCGCGGGCTACGAGCCCAGCCGCACCATCAAGGTGCTGGCCAAGCTGGGCGTCGTGCCGTGGATGACGGGCCTGCCGATGGAGAGCTACCGCCACCAAGTGGCCGTGCGCCGCTGACCCGGATCAGGCCGCGGGCACCGGGCGGGGCAGCCGCGCCGCCCCGAGCACCGCGGCCTGGTAGGGCGTCAGCTCGCCGCCGACCACCCGGGCGGGGCCGACCCGCACCCGAGGGTCGCGGCCCGCGCCGAACAGCACCGCCGCCGAGGACACCATCGAGCGCAGCTCGCCGTCGCGCCGTCCCGAGGCCAGCAGGTGGCCGGGCAGGTCCGCCGCCGCCAGCGTCTGCCGGACGGGGGTGAGCAGCACCGGGTGCGCGCTCACCTCCAGGAACAGCTCGTGGCCCGCGCGGGCCAACGCCCGGATGGCGGCGGCGAAGCGCACCGGCTGCCGCAGGTTGCGCATCCAGTACGGCGCGCCGAGTTCGGTGCCCGATACCGGGGACCCGGTGACGGTGGAGTAGAAGGGGACCACGGCGGGGCCCGCGGGCAGGCCGCGCAGGGCGGCGTCGAGGTCGTCGCGCAGGAAGTCGATGAAGTGGCTGTGCGTGGGGACGGTGCCGTTGATGAGGCGGCAGTAGACGTCCTCGGCCTCCAATTCGGACACCAGCGCGGCGAGCGCGGCGGACTCCCCCGCCAGGACGGTGGAGCGCGGGCTGTTCTCGCCCGCCACCGCGATCCGGCCGCCGCTGGCCGCGGCGAGGTCGTGCGCGCGCTCGGGCGACAGCTCGGTCGTGGCCAGCGCGCCGTGCCCGACGACGCGGCGCAGCAGGTCGCTGCGCCTGCACGCCACCAGCACCGCCTCGCGCAGTCCGAGCGCGCCGCAGGCGTGGGCCGCGGAGATCTCGCCCATGCTGTGCCCGACCACGGCGTCGGGAACGATGCCCCAGTGCCGCCACAGCGCGGCGTAGGCCACCTGCAGCGACATCATGGTCGGCTGGAGGACGTCGATGCGCGTGGTGCCCGCCTCGCCGTCCGGGTGGTCCAGCACCTCGTGCACGGAGAACCCGGCGAACTCGCGCACCAGCGCGTCGCACCGGTCCAGCGTCTCGGCGAAGACCGGTTCAGCGGCGCGCAGCTCACGCCCCATGCCGTTCCACTGCGCGCCTTGGCCCGCGAAGACGAACGCGACCTTGGGGGCGCGCGCGGCGACGTCGGCGGGGAGCAGGTCGGCGGTGCCCGCCAGCGCGGCGTCGAGGCGATCGAGCAGCTCCGCCGCGGTCTGCACGGCGAACGCGGCGCGGTGCGGCCCCACCGGGCCGGTCGCCGCCGCGCGGCAGTACCCGGCGAGGTCCGCCACGCCCATGGCCGCCCGCTCCCGGTGGGCGGTGAGCAGTGCCCGCAGCCCGTCCTCCGTCGCCGCCGCCACCGCGAACAGCCGGACCTCGTTCTCCGTGCTCCGCACCACCGGGACCATCCCCTCGCTCCGCCGGTCGGGTCCGCTCCGACGGTAGCAACCGGCAGACGCCCCGGACAGGTCCGATCGTCGGTGGCGCAAGGGTTCCGGGTCCGGGTGACCCGCTTCCGCGCATCCGTTCGACTTTGATACCGTCCTGTATACAGATACAGGGCTGTATCTGAAACGACGGGCGTCGGGGAGGCCGTCATCGCGAAGCGGGTGAGCAGGCAGGAGAGCCGGGATCGGACTCGGGAGAAGCTGCTGCGCGCGGCCGCCGAGTTGTTCGGCGAACGCGGGTTGAACGGCACGTCGGTCGAGCAGATCGTCGAGCGGGCAGGCTTTACCAGGGGCGCGTTCTACGGCAACTTCGAGGACAAGCACGAACTGGTCCTCGCGCTGCTCGAACAGCGCACCGAGCGCGAACTGGGGGAGCTCAGCGCCTTGGGCCGCGAAGCGGGCTCGTTCGCGGGCATGGCGGAGCGGTTCCGCGAGTGGCACCGCGACCGCGACCGGCACCTGCCGGAGTGGCTGGCGCTGCGCACGGAGCTGTGGCTTTACGCCATGCGCCACCCCGAGATCCTCCCGCTGCTGGCCCAGCGGGAGAGCCGGGTGCGGGCGGCCATCGCCGCCGCGCTGGCGCGCGACATGGCCGGGAGCGGAGCCACTCCGCCCGCGCCGGTGGAGCTGCTCGCGCTGGTGGTGCACGCGCTGGAGGACGGGCTGGCGATCCAGCGCGTCCTGTCGCCGGGCGCCATCCCCGACGACATCGCCGTCGACGTCGTCGCCCTGCTGCTGCGGTCCTGGGCCGCGCTGGGCGAGGCGGGTTCCCGAGTGGAGAAAGAGGAGAACCGGTGAGCGAGCACACTTTCCGGGTGATGGTGCGGGGCAGGTTCGACCGCCTGGACAAGGCGGTGCGGGAGAAGTTGCTGGCCGAGATCGATGACCACGACCTGGTGTTCGGCGCGTCCTTCACCGACGAGGGCACCGTCACCTACGGGCCGAACCTGACCAGCTTCACCTTCCGGGTCGTGGTGCGCGCGGAGTCGGGCGGCAACGCCGAGCGCGAGGTCCGCGAGCTCGCCGAGCGGCGCATGGCCGCGGTGCTGGGCGCCTTGGGCTGCGGTTACCGCGAGCCGCAGTTCGGAATCACCGACATGGACGAGATGAGGATCCGCGGGCGTTCCCGCTAGGGCCTGTCCTCAAACCCTGGTTGATGAGAGTCGGGATCGGATCGGTTGCTGGCGGCGCTGGCGCAGGGCCCTCGTACCGGGTTGTACTCGGGTTCTGTGGCGGTGTCGTCAGCGGCCGATCCGGCCCGGCTATCGCGATTGGGGTTTGAGGACAGGCCCTAGGCCGCACGAGGGAGACCAGGCCACGTACTCGGCTCCCGACGGCGGTCGAGGGCGCCCGCTTCCCTTGCCCGCGCTCACCCGCGCGTCGGAGGAGAGAATGACCGGCACCGACCAGACCGCGCTCGAGGCGCCCGCCGCGCCCGAAGCCGCACCGGCGGGCCCCGCGCCCCCGCCCACCCCGGCGCCGGACCCCCATCGCTGGCGGGCACTGGGCGTGCTGCTGGTGGCCACCTTCATGGACCTGCTGGACGTCAACATCGTCACGGTGGCGATCCCCAGCATCCAGGGCGACCTCGCCGCCTCGGCCGCGGCCATCCAGTGGTCCACGGCGGGCTACACCCTCTGCTTCGCGGTCGTTCTGATCACCGGCGGCAGGCTCGGTGACATCTTCGGCCGCAAGCGGATGTTCCTCACCGGCGTCATCGCGTTCACCGCGGCCTCGCTACTGTGCGCGCTGGCGCAGAGCCCGGAGGCGCTGATCGGGGCCAGGGTGTTGCAGGGCTTGGCCGCGGCCGTCATGGTCCCGCAGGTCCTCGCGCTGATCCACGTCACCTTCGCCCGCGAGGAGGTCGGCAAGGTCGTCAGCCTGTACGCGGGCATGGCGGGCCTGGCGATCGTGGCGGGCCCGGTGCTCGGCGGCCTGCTGGTGCAGTGGGACCCGTTCGGCTTGGAGTGGCGCTCGATCTTCGCGGTCAACCTCCCGGTCGGCGTCGCCGCCGTCATCGGCGCCATGGCGTGGATGCGCGAGTCGAAGTCCCCACACGCCCGCAAGCTCGACCTCGTCGGCACCGTGCTGGGGATCGTGGGCCTGTTGCTGTTGCTGTTGCTGCTGCCGCTGATGCAGGGGCGCGAGCTGGGCTGGCCCGCGTGGACCATCGTCTCGCTGGTGCTGTCGGTGCCGGTGCTCGGGTTGTTCGTCCTCCACCAGCGCCGCCTGCGCGACAGCGGCGGCTTGCCGCTGCTGGCCCTGGGCCTGTTCAAGAGCCGCGGCTTCGCCACCGGCGTCGCCGCGCAGCTGCTGTTCAGCTGCGTGCCCGCGGGCTTCTTCATCAGCTGGACGCTGTACCTGCAAGCCGGCCTGGGCTGGTCGGCGCTGCAGACCGGGCTGACCATCATCCCGTTCTCCATCGGCGTCCCGGTCGCGGGCGGCCTCGCGGTCCGCCACTGGTTCCCGAGGCTGGGCAGGAGGCGGGCTCGGCCTCCGGCGTCATCAACGCCACCGGCCAGCTCGGCGCCGCGGTCGGCGTGGCGATCGTCGGCAGCCTGTTCTTCGCCGCGCTCGCGGGCATCGGCCTGGCCACCGCCGACGGCGACGGCGAGCGGGCCAAGGCCGCGCTCGTCGCCGAGGGTGCCACCCCGAAGCAGGCCGACCGGATCATCGCGGGCCTGCGCCGGTGCGCGGAGGACTCCCTGGCGGGCAAGGACATCGCGGCCGCCCCGGCAGGCTGCGCCACGCTGGCCGAAGGCCTGCCCGCCACCCAGCGGGCGGTGGTGGTGGACTCGGTGACCGCCACCCACCAGGGCACCTTCACCTCCGCGTTCCAGCGCGCGCTGTGGTACAGCTGCGCCGCGCTGGTCCTGGTGTTCCTGCTGCTGCTGAGACTGCCCAGCGGCAAGGCCTCACAAAGGAGGGCCCCTGGTTGACTCGGTTCCGGTCGGCCCGTCCGCGCCGGTGAACTCTTGGCGCGGTCAACGCTGTCGAGACGCCGGGCACTTTCCCGGGTTCGCTTCGACGCGCTATTCGAAGTGAATTCGGTGTGAAGCCCGGGGCGGCGCGGCCATTCACGCTGGGCCGTGACATCGAGGTCGACCAGACCGGTGTCCGATTCACTAGCACAATTTTGGATGCTTCGCCACATGATCGTCTGCGGCGCCCCCGGGAATGCCCATGTGGCCAGTGCGGGGTGTCCCATTTGTTCAGCTTGGAAAGCGCTCATGTGCCCGATTGGCCCGTTCGTGTCCCCGCCTGCCTGCCGGAGCCGCCGGGCGCGTGCGCCAATCGTCACCATCACCCGGTCCAACGCCGCAACCGGGTGACAAGGTGCCTCGGATATGGATTGCGCGGCGGCTCACGCAAGAATTGGAGTTGTGGTGATCCGGTACCTCCTTTCCCATGCCCTGTCCATGCTCGGGAACTCCATGGCGGCCATCGCGCTGCCGTGGCTGATCCTCGTGCGCACCGGCGACGCCGCCGCAGCGGGCCTCATCGCGGCGGTGAGCGCGCTGCCGGTGCTGGTCGCGGGCGTGGCGGGCGGACTGGTGGTCGACCGCTTCGGCAGGCGCAGGACGTCCATCGGGGCCGACATCGCCTCCGCGCTCGCGGTCGCCGCCCTGCCGTTCGTCGACCACGTCTCCGGCCTCACCATGACCTGGTTCCTCGTGCTGGGCGTGGCGGGCGCGCTGTTCGACGTGCCGGGCATGACCGCCCGCGAGTCGCTGGCCCCGGACGTGGCCGCCGCGGCCGGGGTGCCCCTGGAGAAACTGGCGGGTATGCGCGAGGGCGTCAACGGCGTCGTGCTCGTCGTGGGCCCGGCCGTCGCCGGCGGGCTGCTCGTGCTGTTCGACCCGACAACGGTGCTGTGGGTGACCGCGGCCTGCTCGGCCGCCGCCGCGCTGTGCACCGCCACCCTGCCCCGGCGGCTGGGCGCCAGTTCGGGCGAGCCGTCCAAGGGCGTGCGCGGTGACCTGGGCGAGGGCTTCCGCGCGCTGGCGGGTGACCGGGTGCTGCTGACGATGACCGGTGTGGTCACCGCGAGCCTGCTCGTGCTCGCCCCGATGCAGAACATCCTGCTGCCGGTGCACTTGATCGCCGAGGACGCCCCCGGCGGCTACGGCCTGGTCATCGCGTGCCTGGCCATCGGCGGTATCGCGGGCTCGATCGCGTACTCGGTGGTCGGCGCGCGGCTCTCGCGCCGCACGGCGTTCGTCCTGGCCCAGGTCGTCACGGCGCTGGGCACCGTCGGGCTGGCGCTGCTGCCGCCGACCCCGGTGCTCCTGGCCGCGGCCGTGCTGGCCGGGTTCGGCGCCGGTCCCCTGCAGGCGATGGTGCTGGTGCTGGTCAACGAACGCATCCCGGGGCGGTTCCGGGGCCGCATCCTCGGCCTGCAGAACTCCGCGCAGCTCACCGCCGTGCCGCTCGGCACGCTCGCGGGCGGCCTGCTGATCGAGGGCATCGGAGTGCGCCAGACCGGTGTCACGCTCGCCGTGGCCTGGGGTGTCGTCGCGGTGTTCGCCCTGCTGGTCCCGGCCCTGCGCCGGATGGAGCGACCGGCCGAGGCCGCGGCGGGCACGGCGGCCTCCGAGACCGCCGTGCCGCCGCGGGAGTGAGGCGGGGGCCTCAGTCGAAGGCGAAGCGCGTGATGTGCCCGACCCCGCGGGTCACCGGCAGCTTGGCCAGCACCTTGGTGTCGAGCAGCAGCAGCAGCCGCAGCCCCAGCGGCAGCCGCCGGTGGTCCCCGGGGTCGGTCGTCTCGTACGCCTTGACGGACTCGACGACACGCAGTCCGGGCACCTGTTCGAGCAGCTCACGCGGGTCATCGATGCCCCAGTGCATCTGGGCGCCGGTCTCGCGCATCACCGGCATCGGCCTGCTCATGCGCACCGTCGCCCGCGAGTACGAGTCGAACGCGATCTCCCCGCCGCCGGGGAAGTGCCCCACGATCGCGCGCAGCATCTCCGGCCCCTCCTCGGCGCCCAGGTACATGGCCAAGCCCTCGGCCACAACCAGCACCGGGAGGTCGGTGGGCACCGCGTCCAGCCAGACGGTCTCCACGACCGAGGCGCCGATGGCCCGGTACCGCGGGCGCTCGGGGTAGAGCCGGGCCCGCAGCTCCATCACGTCCGACTGGTCGACGTCGAACCAGCGCACGCCGGGGCCGGGGTCGATGCGCTGCACCCGGCTGTCGAGCCCGCAGCCAAGGTGCAGCACGGTGCACTCGGGGTGCTCGGCGAGGAACGCGCGCACCCAGCGGTCGAAGAACCGGCTGCGCAGCGCCACGCCGATCGCCGTCGTCGCCTGGACGCGCAACTTGGCGAAGTCGTAGTCCAGCTTGTCCATGACCTCGACGGCCGTGGTGTCACCGAGCATGGGGTGCGGGGACCGCGCGTCCACGGCGCGCGCGCACAGCGTGGCCAGCAGCGTCTCCGCCGAACCCGTCAATGAGACCTTCATCTGAACCCCCATCGGGTGTGGTGCGTCAGGTGGGTGGGAACCGTGGCGCCCCGGCGGTGCCGAGGCGGGCGGCTCGACCGGGCGCTTGGCCGTCGAGCCTGGTCGGGATCATCGGGTCGGGCCGTCGGGATCACCCCAGATCCGGCAGGGGCACACCCGCGTGCCGGGGTCCCCGGACTGCGTCGGCGGCCACGGCGCGGGGCAGTCGGGCTCGGTGAGGCGGGTCCAGCCGCGCGCCCGCGTGCGCAGTTCGGCCACTTGCGGCGTGGTGTCCACCGCCCCGAGCCAGCGGTCCACCAGGACCGACCAGCGCGCCGCGCCAGGGATCGCCTGGCAGCGGATATGCGGTTTGCGGGCCAGCCAGTGCCGCACTGGGTAGGTCGCCAGCGCGCGCTCGTCCGAGCAGAGCACGTGCAGTGGGTCCGTTTGCCCGCCCGCGTCCACCGCGTCGAGGAACCGGGGCAGGTCCCTGGTCCAACCGGAGTCCGGGTGGGTCCGCACCACCGGTTCCGGAGCCGCGTCGCCCGGCTTCCGCGCGCCCCGCCGCACGGCCAGCGCGAGCGCGCCGCCGCCGGGGGCCAGGAGCACGCCCGCGATGCCGCGCACCCGGGCGACGAAATCCGGGTCGAACACCAGGCGCCACGTCTCCACCAGGTCAGGGCGCAGGCCCGCGTCGCGCCAGATGCGCGACACCACCGTCTGCGACAGCCCGCGCTCCGCGGCCATGGACCGGGTGGTCCAGCGAATCCCGCCGGGCGCGGGAAGCTCCAGGGTCGCGGCGACCAGACAGCGCGCCGACTCGTCGCTGATCGCGCGCGGCGGACCGGGGCGTGGCCGGTCGCTCAAGCCCTCCAACCTGTCCTCCTGGAAGCGGTCACGCCACTTGCGGACAGTTTCCCTCGACACCTTCAGCTGCTTGGATATCGCAACGGCGGTCACTCCTTCGGAGCAGGCGAGAATAATCTGTGCACGCAGCGCGATCGGTTTTCCGCTTCGCGCCAACTGTCGCAGTATGCGACTCTCCACTGCGGACAATTCAACCGGCTCAGCACCGGCGGTCTTCATGGCCCTCCCTGCCCAAGTATTTGAAACTCACTGGCCGGTTAACGCCTGGAAGTGCGGGGGTGGCCGCTGCTGTGCCCATTGTGGGGGCGTTGACGGAGTGGGTGTCATCGACGAACATACTCTCCAGAGTGCCACAACCACTGGGGTGGTGATTGGTCATCAAAGCACGCAGGGTTTCCCTTGTCTCGATGCCGTGGAATAGCGCTACCCGTCCTTCCATCCAGGTGGGAATTTTGCGCTCCGTGGCGGAGGTCGAGGGATGGCAGGTCGATTCCCACTACGCCTATCTCGAGTTCTACTCGATGGCCCCGGACCTGGTCGGGCTGTCGCGGGAAAACTGGGCACAGGCCTACGAGCTGGTGTCCGAGCGGCTTTACCACCTGTCGGTCGGTGACTGGATCTACACCAACCGCCGGGGCGACGAGGCCGCGCGGGAGGCGTACTTCGACCTGCTGCGGTCCAAGCGCGTCGACGACGAGACCATCCGCGTGCTCGACGCACTGCGCGAGGTGGCGGACAGGCACGTGGAGTCGACCACGCGGCGGCTGCTCGACGTCGAGCCGGACGTGATCGGGTTCACCACGATGTTCAGCCAGAACGGGGCCACCCTCGCGGTGGCGCAGCGGCTGCGCGAGTCCGGCTACACCGGCCGGATCGTGCTCGGCGGCAGCAACTGCGAAGGGCAGATGGGGCGCACGCTGCTCACCAACTTCCCCGCCATCGACGCCGTCGTCGACGGCCCCGGCGAGGACGCGTTCGCCGCGCTGCTCGGCCAGGTGGCCACCGGTTCCGAACTGCGCTCCACCGGCAGGCTCGTCACCCGCGGCGCGGCCGATGTCGAGCTCGCCACACTGGTGCCCGCGGAACGGCTCAGCGTGCCGATGCCCTCCTACGACGGCTTCTTCGAACAGCTGTCGGACGCGGGGCTCACCGAACTGGAGGCCGAGGTCTCGCTGCCGGTGGAGTTCTCGCGCGGCTGCTGGTGGGGCGCGAAGACGCACTGCACCTTCTGCGGCCTCAACGGCGCCACCATGCGGTACCGCAGCAAGCATCCCGACGCGGTGGCCTCCGAGCTCAAGTACATGATGGACCGCTACGGCGTGCTCGACTTCTTCGCCGTGGACAACATCCTCGACCTGGGCTACCTCGACACCGCTCTGCCCGCTGTGGAGGAGCTGCGTGCCGACCACTCACTGTTCTTCGAGGTCAAGGCGAACATGGAGTGGGCCGATATCCGGCAGATGCGCCGGGCGGGCGTGCGCTCGGTGCAGCCGGGCATCGAGAGCATCAGCACCGAGGGCCTGCGCGCGCTGCGCAAGGGCGCCACGGCGTTCCTCAACGTGCGGTTCCTGCTCGGCTGCGAGGAGTTCGACGTGCGCGCCGACTGGAACATCCTCACCGGCTACCCCGGTGAGACCCCGGCCTCCATCCTCGCCCAGATCGACCTCGTCGCGTCGCTGTCGCACCTGACCCCGCCGCACGTGACGCTGATCCGGTTCGACCGGTTCAGCCCGTACGTGGAGAATCCACAGCAGTACGGGCTGGCGCTCACCGAGCCGTTCCCGGGCTACAAGTACGCCTACCCGGGACTGTCCGATGAGGACATCTGGAACATCGCCTACCACTTCGAGGGCGAGTTCACCGACGACCCGCGCAACGCCGAGCTGCGCAGGCGCCTCGCCGCTCGCATCCGGCTGTGGCGCAACCACCACGAGACCGCCTCCTTCACCTACCGGTTGGGCTTCGACTCCGTCCTGCTGGACGACCGGCGACCTGGCCTGCCACGAGAGCAGACCATCCTCGCCGGGGACGAGGCCAAGCTGTTCCGGGCGGTGATCGGCGGCACCCGCTTCCGAGACCTGCAAGCCCAGGGGTGGGACGGACCGCGCTGGGACTTCGCGCTGGAGCTGCTGCACAACTGGCAACGGCGCCGCTGGGTGATGATCGAGGGCACCAAGGTGATCGCGCTGCCGATTCGCCACGAGCCGTCGGCACACCGCACGCCGCCCGCCAAGGGCACGCCCAAGCGCGCCAAGACCCCGGTCCCGCTCACCCTCGCCAACCCCGCCCCGCGCCGGTGACGGCTCGGGGCGGCGGAAGTGCACATCCCTCTGAAGAGAAAGGAAACGATCATGGGTCCGGTTGTCGTGTTTGACTGTATGACCGCGGATTTCCTCAACGACGACCCCAACAACGCTGAGCTCAGCGCGCTGGAGATGCGTGAGCTCGAGGCGTGGGGCAGCTGGTCCGACGAGAGCGACGCCACCGTCTGAGCATGGTGGCACCGCTTTCCGCGGTTCGCATGACTGAGTCCGAATAGGATGAAGTCGGTCGACGGGTCCGGGTGACCCAGGGGAGAAGGGCGATGGTCGTGACACCGGTGGTGGAGTGCGCGCTGCGGGAGGTTGCCTACTGGGCACACCCCGCGGAGCACACGGTCACGGTCCGGTGCGCGGTCGTCGCGGAGACGGGATCGGCGGAGGGATACGGCACCGCCGACACCGAGCGGCTCGCGCGGCTGAAGGCCTTCTCCGAGGCCGTCGAGCGCCTGCTCGCGTGCACCCCGTTCGCCCTGGTCGCCCGCTCGTCGACCACCCGCGCCGCGGTGACGTCCACACAGGACGGAATGCGGTCCGCCCCGCCGGGCGCGAGGTTGCGCCGATACCGCGGCATGGACGGGAACGTCGACCGCGACGTCCCGCTGTTCTGGTCGTCACCGTGGTTCTCGGGCGCCGAGCTGTCCGAGGGCGTGCTCACGCCCCCGGTCGCCCGGCTGTCGAGCACCATCGGCTGGGCCGTCGCGGGCACCGAGGCCGAAGCGCTGCGCGGCGCGGTCCTGGAGCTGACCGAGCTGCTGGACTACGGCGCGTTCCTGCTCCGGTCCCTGGAGGGCTCGCCCGACGGGCGCGCGCCCGACCCGGCCGAGGACGACACCACCGAGACCACCACGATCTCCTTCGTCGGCCGCACCCCCGTGGTGCTGGCCGTCTCCCGCACCGCGGGCAGGCTCATGCCCGCCACCGGCCTCGGCGCGGCGGCCACGGTCGCCGAAGCCACCGAACGGGCCGAGCTGGAACTGGCGCAGGCGGCGACGATGTGGCGGGACAACCCCACCAACGCCGCCGCGGAGCGGTACTTCCTGCGCCGGTTCGAGCGTTGGCCGTTGCTGCTGCGGTGCGCCACGCTCGACTTCGACCCGGCCGGGTCCACCGCCGATGGCCCGCCTTCCTCCCCCCGGGCGGAACTCGCGGCGGCGGGCGTGCGGCTCTGGGCCGATACCGGGGCGCTGCGGGTCAGCACACCGGGCTCCGACCCCATCCGGCTGCACTTCGCACACGTCGTGTCCCGACCCCAGCCGCTCCTGGGCCTTGTCCGCGCAGGCATTCCCGTCTTCGACGCGGGGGAAGTGAGGAAGACCCTTGACCACCGAGCACCTGGAACAGGACCTGCTGACCGCCGCCTTGCTGGGCGGGGCGCAACGCGATGACGTCCCGCCCGAGCGGGAGACCACCATCGGCTCCGCGCTCACCGCGGTGCGCGACTGGCTCGACGCCGAGCGACTGACGCCGCTGATCAGCAAGTACGGCCCCGACACCGCCCCCACCTACGAGGTGCAGCTGCGCGACGCCGACGGCACGCTGTGCTCGCGCAGCTCGGGCAAGGGCCTGGGCCACCGCAGCCTGGCCAGCGCCTTGTTCGAGAGCGCGGAGCACTACCACCTGGACTGGCGGCGCGAGCCGAACGCGGGGACCGCGCGGTTCCTGCCCGGCGCCGAGGTGGCGGGGCAGCCCACCGCCCGCCGCTCCGCGCTGCTGCGCAGGCTCGGCGGCATCATGCCCGACGCGCCGGTGCTCACCCGCGAGTACGTGCCGATCGGCACCGCCTTCGGCGAGGAGGGCGGCACCCCGCACAACCAGCCGGTGTTCCTGCGCGACGGCGGCTACCGCAACTGGCCGCACCCCGAGGACGACCTGGCGTTCCGCCCGCTGTGGCACTACACCTCCAGCGCGGGCTACGCCGCGGGCACCACGCTGTTCGAGGCGCTGGTGCACGCGGTCAACGAGCTCATCGAGCGCGACGCCTGGTCCTGCCAGCTCGCCCGCACCTACTTCGGCACCGGCGAGAAGGACCTGGTGGTGGTCGACCCGGCCACCCTGACCGAGGACTTGGCCGCCCTGTGCGCCGAGGTCGAGCAGCTGACCGGGGCGTCGGTGCTCATCGTCGACATCACCTGCGAGAGCGGCGTCCCCGCCTACGTGGTGTGCGACGGCGCGGCCGACGAGCCGATCCGGCTGATCGGCAGCGGCGCCTCCCCAGTGCGCCACTACGCGCTGCAGCGCGGCCTGCTGGAGTACCTGCAGGTGCGCACGATGTTCCAGCACGGCCCGGTCGACGCCGACACCGAGGCCACGCAGATCCACGCCGCGCTGGCCAACTACCCGCGCCACCTCGCCGCCGCCCGCTTCGACGTCCGCGACCTGCCGCGGCGCACCGTCGCCTTCGACCCGGCCGACGGGCTGTCCCAGCAGGCCGCGCCGGAGGAGCTGCTGCGCCACCTGGTCGGCCGCCTCGCCGCGATCGGGGTGGACGTGTTCTACCGGGAGCTGGCCCGCCCGGGCGGCATCACCGTCGTCGACGCGGTCGCACCCGGCCTGGAGCTGCTGGACAAGGCGCGCGCGGGCTACCCCGTGCTGCCCACCGGCCGCCTCGGCGAGGGCCTGCCTGCCGGGGGAGGGGCGAAGGCATGAAGCTCGTCCTCGTCGCGCCGCCGTGGAACAGCCTCTACCGCCCGTCGATCCAGGTCGCGTCGCTGGCCGCGCTGGCCGCCAAGTCCCCCGGCGGGCCCGCCCGCTGCGAGTACGCCTACCTGGACTGGTTCGAGTTCGCGGTCAAGGCGCTGGACTGCGAGCCGGAGCGGTTCACCGCCGTGTACGACACCATCAGCGAGGAGCTCTACGGGCTCGGCGTCGGTGACTGGGTCTTCGGCGCCGGGCTGGCCGCGGTGTCCGGCGAGGACGAGGCCGCCATCCGCGCCGAGTACGGCACCTTCCTGCGCGAGCGCGGCACCTCCGACGAACTCGTCGAGCACGTGCTCGCGATGCGCGAGGCCGCCGGGGAGTTCCTGGCCGAATACACCGGCAAGCTGCTGGCGACCGGGGCGCAGGTCTTCGGCTTCACCACCTCTTTCAGCCAGCTCGTGCCCGCCCTGGCCATCGCCAAGGCCATCAAGGACCGCGCGCCGGAGAAGGTCGTCGTCCTCGGCGGCGCCAACTGCGACCAGCCGATGGGCGAGGCGGTCATGCGCGCGTACCCGTTCGTCGACATGGTCGTGCAGGGCGAGGGTGAGGCCGCGGTGGCCGCGCTCTGCGCCGCCGACGGCCCCGGCGAGCAGATCACCGCCCCAGGCCTGGTGACCCGCGGCGACGCCGGGCTGCTTGTGTCCCCCGCGGTCGTGCAGTCGGTCGAGGCCGTCCCGGTGCCCCGCTACGGCGAGTACTTCCGCAGGTTGCGCGAGCTGCCGTGGAGCGAGCTGATCCGGCCGCACGTCGCGCTGCCGTTCCAGATGTCGCGCGGCTGCTGGTGGGGCGAGAAGATGCACTGCACGTTCTGCGGTGAGAACGGCAGCGGTATGCCTTACCGCAGCAAGCCGGGCAAGCAGCTGGTGCACACCCTGCGCGAGCTGACCGAGACCCATGGTGTGTTCGACACCTACGCCGTGGACACCATCCTGGCCAAGGACGACAACGGCCTCGCCGAGCTGGCCGAGGCCGAGGTCGACGTCACCACCTTCTTCGAGGTCAAGGCCAACCTCAGCCCCAAGGCCCTGGCCCAGCTGCGGGCCGCGGGCGTGATGACGGTGCAGCCGGGCATCGAGAGCCTGAGCACCGGGTCGCTGAAGCTGCTGCGCAAGGGCGCCACCGGGTTCCACAACCTGCGGTTCCTGGTGCTGTGCCAGGAGCTGGGCATCGAGGTCGGCTGGAACCTGCTCTCGGCCATGCCCGGCGAGCGGGCCGAGATGCTCATCGAGCAGCTGCGCCTGATCCCGTTCCTGTCGCACCTGCAGCCACCCTCGACGGTCAGCAAGGTCCGCGTCGACCGCTACAGCCCCTACTTCGTGGACCCCGACGAGTTCGGCATCGACCTGGTGGGCCCCGAGGCCAAGTACCGGTTCGTGCACCCCGCCGCGGACGCCGACCGGGCGGAACTGGCCTACTCGTTCGACCACGTCGAGCGCGAGGCGCCCACCGACGGGGAGACCATGCTGGCGCTGCGGCGCAGGCTGGGCGCGCGCGTGGGGCTGTGGAAGAAGCTGCACGGCCAGTCCCGGTTCACCTACCGCTTCGGGCCCTCGATCACCGTCGTGTTCGACCACCGCCCCCACCTCGGTGAGGGCAGGCAGGTGCTGCGCGGCTGGCGCCACGAGCTGTTCCGCGGGTTCGTGCACGGCGGCCGGGTCAACCAGGCCGTCGCGACGGCCATCGCGGCCGGGGGCCCGCAGGACGAGGTCCACGCGGAGCTGGCGGAGTGGACCCGCCGCGGTTGGGTATACGTGGAGGCCCCGCACGGGCTCGTCCTGGCCGTCCACGACAGCGGACGCGACGAGTTGGGCCGCGCGGTGGCCCTGGGAGGCCGCAGTGCGACGTCCTGACCGTTCCCTGGAGCCCTTCGAGACCACCTCCGCCGACGGGACCCGGCTGCGCGGCGTGCGCCGCCCGGGGGCGGGCGAGACCGTCGTCTTGGTGCACGGCGTCGCGATGGACTCGCGGGTGTGGGCGGACTCCGGCTTCTTCGACGCCCTGCCGGACGCCGACCTGCTCGCCCTGGACCTGCGCGGGCGCGGTGCGAGCCAGCGGGTGGGCGACCCCGGCAGGCACGGCATCGCCTCCCACGTCGAGGATGTGCGGGCGGTGATGGACCTGTTCCCGCGCGATCGCCACCACGTCTTCGGCGTGTACTTCGGTGGCCGCACCGCCCTGCAGGTCGCCGCCGCCGACCCACGGGTGTCCATCGCGTACTCGTTCTGCGCGCACGCCGAGGCCGTCGAGCTGCCCGAGGGCGCGGTGGAGGAGGAGGCGAACGCCATCGAGACCCAGGGCGAGCGCTACCTCACCGAGCACTTCCGCAAGGTCGGCGCGCCGGACTGGATGGTGCGGGCCTGCACGCGGGTCGACATCCCCGAGCTGGCCGCGGTCACCCGCGGTCTGCACCACGGATCAGCCCGCGGGGTCGAACACCGCCACCCCGGACAGGAGCTGGTCATGATCACCGCCGCGGGCGATGCCGAGCTGGCCGTCTTCGCCGAGGGGGAGCGCCGCCTGGGCGCCCGCCTCTGGCTGGTCGAGAGCCCGACGCGCGTCACGGCGGCGCACCGCTTGGCCGAGGTCGGCGCGCGCGTCGCCGAGGACCTCGCCGCGCGGGCGGGGACGGGGGCGCGGTGAAGCCCAGCGAGGACGCCCAGTGGCGGTTGCGCGTCGGCTTGCTACCCGAGGGCGACCCGCTCGCCGAGGCACTGCGGGCGCTGGCCTCCCGGCCCCGCACCCACCACGTGCCCGGCGTCGCGCTGGTCGATCCCGCCACCGGGCGGGCGGGGCAGGTGACCGACCTGACCGTCACCGACGGCCGGGTCTCCACCACGCCCCGCCCACCCGCGGCCGGCCAGCCGCTCTGGTATGCCGTGCCGGGGTTCGTCGACGCGCACGTGCACGTGTCCTCCGCGGGCGACCTCGTCGGGCTGATCACCCACGGCATCACCGGCTACCGGCAGATGTGGGGCGAGCCCGCCCACCGCTACACCGCGGGCGTGCACCGCGCCCGCACCGCCGTGGTCCCCCGGGCGTGGGTGAGTACGGCGGTTGTCGACGGCCCGCGCACCCACGTGCCCGGCGGGGCGATGGTGGTCGATGACGAGCGCTCCGTCGACCACGTCCTCAACGAGGCCCTCGGCTTCGCCTTCGACGGCATCAAGATCTACGACGACCTGGAGCGCCCCCGCTTCGACGATGTCGTCGCCGCAGCGGACCGGGTGGGGCTGCCCGTGGTCGGGCACGTCCCCGAGCGGGTGCCGCTGGCCCACGCGCGTACGGCGATGTGGTCCACCGAGCACCTCTACGGCCTGGTGCCCAACATCTTCCGGCTCCCCGCGGACCGCCGCTGGCCGGTGTTGGCCCAAGCGCTCGACGGGCTCGCCCCGGACGCAGTCGCGGGCTTCGCCGACCGCTTCGTCTGCCCGACCCTGGTCACCTGGCGGGCGCTGACCGGCGAGCGCCGCTGGACCCGCCCCTCGGGCGCGGCCTTGGCCCTGGCCGACGCGGGCCGCGGCCTGGCCTGGAAGGTGGCCGCCCGCGAGGCGCTGAGCCTCGACCGCGACGAGGTCGGGGCGCGTGGCGCGCTCATCGACCGCCTCGGCGACGTGGCGCTCGCCCTGCACGAGGCGGGCGCGCGGCTGCTGGTTGGCACCGACTGTGGCAACCCGTTCGTGGTCGCGGGCCCCTCCTTCCACAAGGAGCTGGCGGAGCTGTCCCGTGCGGGCCTGGCACTGCCCGCGTTGCTGACCGCGGCGACCACGCAGGCGCGCGCGGCCATGCGGCTGCCGGAGACCACCGACGACCTCGTGCTCTACCGCACGCCGCCCGCGACCGTCGCCGACCTGGCGCGTCCGGACGCCGTGCTGGTCGACGGCGTGCTGCTCGACGCCGACGACCTCGACGATCTGTGGGAGCTGCGGCTGACCACGGCGGGCCTGGACGCGCGGTCCTGGCCGCGTGGTGCCCTGGACCCCGCCCCCACCGTGCGACGGGAGAAGGAGAAAAGTGGTGCAGGTTGACGGATGCCCGGTCACCGGAGTGCGGAACTCCGTGGGCTTCGAGTTCTTCGCCGCGCCGGAGCAGTATCGGCAGGCGGCGGCCGAGCACGCCCGCGACGGCGCGTTCCACAGCTCGAGCGGCGACGGCTTCTGGGTGCTCTCGACCTACGAGGCCATCTGCGCGGCGTTCCGCGACGAGGACGCGTTCAGCGTGTCCAGGGTCAGCGCCGCCGAGGGCGCCGAGGACGAGCGCTGGATTCCGCTGACCATCCAGGGCCAGGCCCACCACGAGTGGCGCAAGCACCTGGCCTCCTGGTTCACCCCGCAGCGCGCCCGCGACCTCACCCCGGCCATCCGGGAGAACGCCCGCCGCCGCATCGCCGCCTTCGCCGACCGCGGCGCGGTGTCGTTCTCCGACGAGTTCGCCCGGCCCTACGTGCTGGAGAACCTGATGCTGGCCGTCGGGTGGCCGGTCGAGGACCTCGACCTGCTGCTGGCCATCAACGTCGCCATGATCCGCTCCCGGGAGGCGCCCGACCCGCGCGCCGCCTTCAACGGCGAGACCGCCATGCCCGCGCTGCAGAAGTACGTCGCCGCGCACGTCAAGCGACGCCGCGCCGAACCGGTCGCCCGCGACCTGACCAGCGCCACCTTCGGCTGGGAGGTCGGCGGCGAGCCGATCAGCGATGCCGACCGGGCCTCACTGCTGGCCGTGCTGTTCTTGGCCGGGGTCGACTCCACCGTCAACCACATGGCCAACGCCCTCCAGCACCTGGCCACCACCCCGGCCGACCGACTGCGGTTCCTCGACGAGCCCGAAGTGCGGCCCGCGGCACTGGAGGAGTTCCTGCGGGTCAACTCCTGCATGTACCCGGGCCGGTTGGTGGCCAAGGAGAACGTGGCCGCGTCGGCGGAGCCGGGGGAGACGGTGCTGCTGCCGCTCGCCCTGGCCAACTACGACCCCGAGGTGTTCCCCGACCCCCGGCGCGTCGACTTCGACCGCGAGCACAACCCGCACATCGCCTTCGGCACCGGCCACCACCAGTGCCTCGGCGCGGCGTACGCCCGCGCGCAGATCCTCACCGCGTGGGAGGAGTGGCACGCGCGGATCCCGCAGTACCGCCTGGCGGACCCGGCGGACGCGCGTTTCCTGCGCAACGTCTACGACCTGCGCATCGTGTGGTGATGGGCCCATGACCGACAGCAGCCGCGCCACGCTCGTCTCCATGCCGTGGAACAACGTGTACCGGCCCTCGATCCAGATCGGCACCCTGCGCGCGGTGGCCGAGGCCGAGGGCTGGGCGGTGACCTCCGACTACGCCTACCTCAGCTTCTACTCCCTGGGGCTGCAGATGCTCGGGATGTCGCCCGCGCAGTGGGCGGCTGCATACGAGCGGGTATCGGAAGGGCTGTACCACCTGTCGGTGGGCGACTGGATCTACGCCCGCAGGGACGCCGACGCCGACGAGTGCGCCGAGTACTACGCCATGCTGCGCGCCAAGGGCATCTCCGACGACGAGGTGGCGCTGGTCTCCGCGCTGCGCCCCATCGCCGACCGGCACGTGGCGGAGACCGCGACGGGGCTGCTGGCGCAGGAGCCCGACGTCATCGGGTTCACCACGACGTTCAGCCAGAACGGCCCTACCCTCGCGGTGGCGCAGCAGCTGCGCGACACCGGCTACACCGGCACCATCGTGCTCGGCGGCAGCAACTGCGAGGGCCCGATGGGCCGCACGATGCTGGCGAAGTTCCCCACCATCGACGCCGTGGTCGACGGCCCGGGGGAGGACGCCTTCGTCGCCCTGCTCAACCAGGTCGCCGCAGGCGGGCCGCTGGCGCCGGTCGGCAGGCTGGTCGTGCGCGGCGACGGCGAGCAGACCCAGCGCGCGCTGCCGAACCTGACCGACCCCAGCGAGCGGCTCAGCGTGCCCAGACCGAACTACGACGGGTTCTTCGAGCAGCTGCACGCCGTCGGGCTGGACCTGCTGGAGCCGGACATCACGCTGCCCGTGGAGTTCTCGCGCGGCTGCTGGTGGGGCGCGAAGACGCACTGCACCTTCTGCGGCCTCAACGGCGCGTCGATGGTCTACCGGTCCAAGCACCCGGACGCCGTCGCCGACGAGCTCAAGTACATGATGGACCGCTACGGCGTGCTCGACTTCTTCGCCGTGGACAACATCCTCGACCTCGGCTACCTCGACACCGCGCTGCCCGAGGTGGAGCGGATGAGCACCGACCACTCGCTGTTCTTCGAGGTCAAGGCGAACATGGACTGGGCGCAGATCCGCGCCGCGCGGCGGGCGGGCGTGCGATCGGTGCAGCCGGGCATCGAGAGCCTGAGCACCGAAGGGCTGCGGGCGCTGAAGAAGGGCGCGACGGCGTTCCAGAACGTGCGCTTCCTGCTGGGGTGCGCCGAGTACGGGGTGCTGCCGGTGTGGAACATCCTCACCGGGTACCCCGGGGAGACCCCGGCCTCGTTGCTGACCCAGCTGAACCTCGTGGCGTCGCTGACCCACCTGGAGCCGCCGGACGCGGACATCCTGGCCGTGCACTTCGACCGGTTCAGCCCGTACGTGGAGAAACCGGGGTCGTTCGGGCTGACGCTGTCCCGCCCGTTCCCGGGCTACCGCTTCGCCTACCCGGGGCTCTCCGAGCAGGAACTGTGGGACATCGCCTACCACTTCGAGGGCGACTTCGACGACGACGCCCGCAACGTGGAGCTGCGGACCCGGCTGGCGGCGCGGGTCCGGGTGTGGAAGGCCCACCACCGGCACGTGTCGTTCACCTACCGCCTGGGCTTCTCGTCGGTGGAGCTGTCCGACCGCCGCCCCGGGCTGCCCGCGGAGGACACCGTGCTCACCGGTGACGACGCGACGCTGTTCCGGGCGCTGATCGGCGGGACCCGCTTCCGCGACCTGCAGGCACAGGATTGGGGCGGCACCCGCTGGGAGCCGACGCTGGACCGGCTCCACGCCTGGCAGCGGCGGCGTTGGGTGATGATCGAGGGCACCAAGGTGATCGCGCTCGCCGTGCGGCACCAGCCCTCGACGTACCGCAGGCCGCCCACGTCCGGGACCCCGCGCCGGGCCCGCCCCACCGTCCCCGTCGAGCTGGCGCCACCCACCGTGCGCACCTGACCCAGCCGGGCGACGGCATCACCCGACCGAGCGTTGCTGCTAGGTTGGGAAGTCGATCAACGTACAGCCCCGACATGAGGTGACCCTTGTCTTCGACCGACCCCAGCGAGCACCCGCCATCCTGCGGCGACCTCGTCGGCCTGCTGGCCGAACCCGCGCGCCGCTCCGCCTTCGCCGCGCTCGTGCTGGGAACGGGCACGGCCGCCGCGGTCGCCGAGCGGACGGGCCTCAAGCCCAAGGAGGCCGTGCAGGCCCTGCGCAAGCTGGTCGACGGCAGGCTCGCCACCGAGGACGGCGGCACGTACACCCTGCTGGAGGAGACCTTCCGCAAGGCGATCCAGACCGAGGCACGCCTCACCGGCGGCGGCGGTGGCAGCGGTGGCGCGGGCGCGTACTTCCGCCGCGGCCGCCTCACCGCCATCCCGGGCGACGCGGAGGTCCGCGCCAAGGTGCTGGCCGTCGTCGCCGACGCCTTCACCCCCGGCGAGGTCTACTCCGAGGCCCGCGCCAACGCCCTGTGCGGCGAGTGGTTCGACGACTGGGTGACCCTGCGCCGTGCCCTGGTCGACGAGGACCTGCTCCGGCGCGACCAGGCGGGAAACGCCTACCAGCGGGCCTGACCCGTGTCCCCACCCCAGGCCGTGACCCTCACCGCCACCCCCGAGCCCGCGCGGGCGGACGTGGTGGCGCTCCCGTGGTTCCACGGCCCCCGTCCCGGCGACTTCGCCCTGCGGCGGGGCTTTACCGGGCGGCTGGGCCAGGTGGTGGCCGAGCCCGGGGACGACGGGCGGTCGGTGCGGCTCACCGTGGGCCTGGGGCGTGCGGAGACGGCGGACTCGGCGGCCTTCCGCAGGGCCGCCGCGGCGGCGGTGCGCCAAGCGGGCCCGGTCCCGGCCCTGCGGCTGGACCTGGCCTGGGGCGGACCGGCGGAGCGCGCCCGCGCGGTGGCCGAGGGGGCGGCGCTGGCGGCCTACCGCTACGACGAACACCGGTCCAGCCCCCGCTCCCCGCTGACCGAGATCATCATCCGCACCGAGCACGGCGAGGCGGTCGCCGAGGCGATCGCGATCACCGACGGCGTCCGCCTGGCGCGCGACCTGGTCAACGCGCCACCGAGCCACCTGACCCCCACCATCTTCGCCGAGCGCATGGCCGGGCTCCCCGGCGACCACGTGACGTGCACGGTGTACCCGGCGGACGCGCTGGCCGCCCTGGGCGCGTCCGCGCTGCTGGCCGTCGGCCGCGGCTCGGCGGAACCCCCCTGCCTGGTGGAGTTGAACTACACCCCACCCGGAGCCGAGCGCCTTGTGACCCTGGTCGGCAAGGGCGTCACCTTCGACTCCGGCGGCCTCACGCTCAAACCCGTCGACGGCATGCGCCGCATGAAGGCCGACATGGGCGGAGCCGCTGCCGTGGCGGGCGTCATGACCGCCGCGGCGGCGCTGGGGCTCCCCACCCGCCTGCGCGCCCTGCTCCCCTTGGCGGAGAACATGCCCGGCGGTGCCGCCATCCGCATCGGCGACGTCCTCCACCACGCCGACAGCACGACGACGGAAGTCCTCAACACCGACAACGAGGGTCGCCTCATCCTGGCCGACACGCTGTTGCTGGCCCAGAGCCCCACCCCCGACCACATCATCGACGTGGCCACCCTCACCGCCTCGGCCGCCCATGCCCTGGGAACCCGCACCGCCGCCCTCTTCTCCCCCAGCGACGCCCTGGCACGGGCACTCCTCACCGCCGCCCAGAACGCGGGCGAGCCCCTCTGGCGCCTCCCCCTGACTGAACAGGAACGCCACCACCTCCGCTCGACGATCGCCGACCGCACCAACAGCTCCCACCGCCCCGGTGACGCCATCCACGCCGCCCTCTACCTCAAGGAATTCACCGACGACACCATCCCTTGGGCCCACTTGGACTTGGGCGCCGCCGCCTACAACGAAGACCCGCCCTACAACGAAACCCCCCACGGCGCCACCGGCTTCGCCGTACGGACCCTTCTGGAACACCTCCGCGGTCAGGACCTCCAGGACGCGCGCTGAGCGGGTCAGCTGAGCCAACGGCCAGAATCGGTGCTGTGCGTGCAGTTCGGCGCGGGCGGCTGGGACGTACTCGGCCCGCGCCGCGCGGGCCAGCCCGTCGACGAGCCGCGTGTCGACCGGCCAGGCCGGGCCGGGCTTTGTGGTCCTGGCCCTCGTCGTTCTCGGCCACTCCGGGGCCCTTCCTGCTCGTCGTCTTGGTGGCCGGGTGTTCGTCGTCGGTGGGGGAGTGGCGGAGGTCGGCGGCGCGGAAGGTGCCCTCGGGGGCCAAGACCCCGCCGATGGCAATGGTGCGGCGCACCGAGCGGGGCGCGCGGACGGTCTTGGCGATTCGCGGGCCGGATCGTCGTGGTCAACCCGAACCGGGCCCGCCGAGAACGCTCGGCAGGCCCGGTGTCAGACGACGCGGCTCAGCCGCCCACCTCGGAGCGGGCCGCGGCGCGGATGATGACGTCGCGCTCGGTGCTGGTGATGACGTTGTCGGCGACCAGTCCGCGGGTGACCCGTTTGACGTGGTTGACGAAGGCGTTGTGACTGGCGAACTCACCGTCGGCGTCGATGAGGTCGTTGATGGTGCAGCCGTTGCCGGAGTCGGTGTTCTCCACGCCGGTGTCGATGTGGCCGATGACGACCGTCGCGCGGGTGTCGGAGTCCGGGCAGCGGTCGCCGACCTGCTCGACGACGGTGAACGCCGCGGCGGCCTCCGGTGAGGTGTTGCCCGCGGCGTCGGTCGCCCGGTAGCGCACGGTGTGGCGGCCCGCGGCGCCGACGACGACCGGCCCGGTGTAGGGCAGCCAGTCACCCGCGAGGGCGTACTCCACCGACTCGACGCCGGAATGCGCGTCCCGCGCGGTGATGGTGACGGTCGCGCTGTCCACGAACTGCCAGCTGGAGTTCAGGTTCCCGGTCACCGCGACCGACACCTCGGGCGGCATCGTGTCCTCATTGGACGGTTCGACCACGGTGAACGAGACGGTCGCCTCCGCCGAGGTGTTGCCCGCGAGGTCGCTCGCCCGGTACCGCACGGCGTGCTCGCCGACCGCGCTGACCGGGACCGGCGCGGTGTAGGCGGTCCACGCGCCGCCGTCGAGGGCGTACTCCACCAGGTCGACGCCCGACCCGGCGTCCTCGGCGGCCACCGTCACGGTCGCGGTGCCCACGTAGGCCCCGCCGCCGTCACGCTCCCCCTCGACGGTCGCGGTGACGGTCGGCGGGGTGGTGTCGTCGGCGGCCTCGACCACGGTGAAGGAGACCACCCCCACCTCGGAGGTGTTGCCCGCGTTGTCGGTGGCCCGGTGGTGCACCATGTGCGCGCCGACCTCGGTGACCACGACCGGCTCGGTGTAGGCGGTCCAGGCCCCGCCGTGCAGTTGGTACTCGACGGTGTCCACACCGGACTGGGCGTCCTCGGCGGACAGGGTCACCATCGCGCTGCCGACGTAGGCGCCATCGGCGTCCCTCGTGCCGGAGACGACCGCGGTCACCGTCGGCGGGGTGGTGTCGTCGGAACCGGGCTCCACCACGGTGAACGGCACGGACGCGGTCTCGGAGACGTTGCCCGCCTCGTCGGTCGCCCGGTACTGCACGGTGTGGTCGCCGACCGCGGTCACCTCGACCGGCTCGGTGTAGGGCCGGAAGCCGGTGTCGTCCAGCTCGTACTCCACCGACGCGACGCCGGACTGCGCGTCCTCGGCGGCGACGGTCACCGTGGCGCTGCCGACGTAGTCCCCGTCGGCGTTCTGGTTGCCGGTGATCTCCGCGGTGACCGTGGGCGGGGTGGTGTCGTCGCCGCCGCCGTCGGTGACGGTGAACTCGCCGGACATCTGGCCGTGGCCGGGGATGGCGCAGAAGTAGCGGTACTTGCCCGGGGTGAGGGTCACCTGGGCCTCGTGCCTGCCCCCGTTCGCGTCGAGCGGGCCGGCCACGATGTTGAGGTTGACGTCGTGGTTGTAGCCCGGGGCGGAGGTGTCGAAGGTCAGGGTGTGGGTCATGCCGCTGGTGTTGCCGGTGGCCTCGCTGTTCTCGAAGACGATGGTGGTCACGCCCGCGACGGCGGTGGCCGGGGCGGTGCGGTACTTGGTGACGTCGTTGTCGGCCGTCCAGGTGAGCGCCTGGAGGGCGACCGGGTCCTCGGCCGCGGCGGGGACCGCCACCGGCCCGAGCACCAGGGCCGCGGCGCCGAGCGCGGCGAGCACGGATCGGATCATGGGTGCGCCTTTCGGGACGGGGCGGGCGCCCGGGTGGGCGCCCGCCCGTTCGCTAGAGCTGCCGCACGCGGATGTCGCGGAACTCGATGACGTCGGCGTCGCCGTGGTTCTGCAGGCCGACGAAGCCGTCGGTGAACTGGCGCAGGTCGGTCGCCGGGTCACCGGGCCGCGAGGACTGCTTGCCCGGGGTGTTGTCGAACTCGTTGATCACCACTCCGTTGCGGATGACCGTGTAGTGCTGCCCGACGACCCTGACCTCGTACTCGTTCCACTCGTTCTTCGGCGTGCCCCCGGCCTGCTCGGCGGGGACGGGGTCGAAGTTGTAGATCGAGCCGGTCTTCTGCGGCTCGCCCGTCGCGCCGTCGTAGATCTGCACCTCGTGGCCGCAGAAGATCGCCACCCACGCCTGCGACGTCCTGGCCGAGCCGGCCGTGCCGCAGCTGCCCGGCGGGCGCTCCGCCAGCGGTGTCCTCGGGTCGGGGAAGCGCACGAACACCCCGCTGTTGGCCCGGGTCTGCCCCGGTGAGATGTCCTTGAAGCGCAGCTTGACCGAGAAGTCGCCGTACGCATGGCGCGCGTACCAGAGCATGCCCAGCCCGCCGGAGGACCGCAGCGACCCGTCCGGCTGGATGGCGAAGGACCCGCCCGGCGCTTGGAGCCAGCCCCGCGTCGACGTCCCGTCGAAGATCGCCTCGTACCCGGTGTGGCCGGGCCTGCCGATCGCGGTGTTGCCCGCGATGCGGACCAGGTCGTCGCGCTCCCGCTTGGTGATGATCCCGCGCTCGCGCAGCGGTGCGACGGCGGCCTTGACGTGGTCGACGAACGCGGCGTTGGTCGGCCAGGTGCTCTCGTCGTCGATCAGGTCGTCGACGCGGCACCCGCCGCCGACGGCCTTGTTGGGCACCTTGGTGTCGCGGTCGTCGAAGCGCACCGTGGCCCCGGTGTCGGGGGTCGGGCAGCCGAGCGTCACCGAGGTCCGCGTGGTCACCTCCTCGCCGTCGGCGTAGGTGACCGTCAGCCGCGCCGAGTACGGGCCCACCCACGGGTAGGTGTGCCGCGGGTTGGCCTCGGTCGAGGTGGTCCCGTCGCCGAAGTCCCACCGGTAGGAGACGCCGCCGGACCTGTCGCCGGTGAAGGCGACCGTCAGCGGCTTGTTCTGCACGGCCACCGACGACGCGGTGACCGCCGGGGTCGGCGGGCCGCCCTTGTAAGTGACCCGGACCAGCTTCTGGTTGGCGTGCAGGCTGAAGAAGCCGCCCGCGTAGTCGAGCAGGTAGAGCGCGCCGTCCTTGCCGAACTTGGCGTCCATCCAGCTCTGCAACTGTTGCGGGCCGTTGCCGGGGGGCACGATGTGGCGCAGCGTCTCGGCGAACAGCGGCGGCTTCTGCTCGGGCACGCCCGCCGGGTCGACGGTCACCGCGACCCGGTTCGCCGAGTTGGACTGGTCGCCGATGAACCACTTGCCGTCCCAGTACTCCGGCCACGCGACACCGCTGCCGGTGTTGACGAGCGAGCGGTGGTAGGTCGGCCCGGACATGATCGCCTGCCCGCCGCCGCGCAGGTACGGCTGCGTGTAGACGGCCTCGGCCGCCTTGTAGCTGGGGATGCCGTCGCCCCGGTCCGGGAAGACCGGCCCGCCGCCGTCGGGCGAGTACCAGATCATGTTGTCCTTGACCGGCGGCAGGTCGACCAGGCCGGTGTTGCGCGGGCTCTCGTTCTTCGGGTTGTCGCAGTCGTACCACCCGGTCAGCACGGTCGCGTCGGTGTTGCTGCGGTCGCGGTAGGGCTGGCGGTTGCCCATGCAGTAGGGCCAGCCGTGGTTGCCCGCCTCGGTGATGATGGTCGCCGTCTCGTACTTGGCCGGGCCCAGCTCCGGGCTGGGCGAGGTCGCGTCCGGGCCGACCCAGCCCGCGGTGACCCAGTCGTGCACGGGGTCGACGGCCAGTCGCGAGATGTTGCGCACGCCCATCACGTAGATCTCCGGGCGGGTCTTGCCCCCGGTGTCGGCCGCCTCGTCGAACAGGTTGCCCTCGGGGATGGTGTAGCGGCCGTCGGGCTCGGGGTGGACGCGCAGGATCTTGCCGTTGAGGTCGTTGGTGTTGCCCGCGGTGCGCCGGGCGTCCTGGAAGGACAGTCCGTTGAAGTGCTGGGTCCAGTTGTTGCCGGAGTAGCCGTTGGAGCCCTGGGAGGAGTTGCTGTCCCCGGAGCCGATGTAGAGGTTGCCGTCCTCGTCGAAGGCCATGCCGCCGCCCGCGTGGCAGCAGCTGTGGATCTGCACGCGCCACTTGAGGATGTCGACCCTGGTGGCCTGGTCGATGGTCTGGGTCTGGTGGTCGTAGGTGAACCGGGAGACGGTCCGCTCGCCGACGCGGTCGGTGCGGTCGATGGAGGCGTGCGGCATCCAGTAGGCGTAGAGCCAGCCGTTCTCGGCGAAGCCGGGGTCCGCGACCAGGCCGAGCAGGCCCTCCTCGTTCTTGACCAGCTCGGTGCCGCTGCCCCGGTTGCCCATGACCGGCAGCGTCGTCAGCAGCTTGACCTGCTTGGTGCCGGGCTTCCACTGGTGGATCGTGCCGCAGCCCAGGCCGACGTTCGGGTTCTCCCACTCGACGACCGGTCCGCTGGGGCAGGCCGCCTTGCCGACGTAGAACACGGTGCCGTCGGGGGCGACCTCCAGGCCGTGCGGCTCGCCGATCTGGTCGAGCTGGCCCGCCTTGTTGGGTGTGGTCAGGCGTTCGACCTGGTAGTTGGCGGCGATGGTCGCCTGGCAGTCGGCGCGCTGCCTGCCGGTCGTCCACTTGAGGGCGCCGGTGAGGTGCTTGCGGAAGTTCTCCTCGCCGTAGCCGGCCTCGGCGCGGCCCATGCCGGTGTAGAAGGAGCGCCCGCCGTCGTAGTCGCGGCACCAGGAGATCGGGTGGAACGCGCCGTTGGCGCCGCCGCCCGGGTTGTAGTGGCGTTCCTCGACCTGGGCGACGGTGTGCACCGTGCCGACCGGGTTGGGCGACCAGTTCAGCCACCGGTCCGAGCGGGTCCACTGGGCCGGAAGGCCCTCGGTGGCCGGGTGCCCGCTGTCGAGCACGCTGACCACCGACTCCTGGACGCCGGGCTCGGGCACCGGCTGCGCGTCGCCGCGGTAGAGCAGGAAGTCGGCCAGCTGGATGCTGGTCGCGCCGCCGTTCTTGGTGATGTCCAGCCGGTAGTGCTTGTAGGCGGTGGTGTTGGCGAAGTCGAAGTCGCGGCGCTGGAAGCGGTCGGGGAACGACTGCCCGGTCTTCTTGTCCAGCTCCACCCAGGTCGTGCCGTCGGTGGAGCCCTTGAGCGTCCAGTCGACCGGGTCGCGGGTCGAGGCGTCGTTGGCCGAGGTCAGCGAGTAGCGGGTGAGCGCGAGCGGCTGGGCCAGCTCCAGGGAGACCCAGGCGGTGGCGCCGAAGGCGAGCCACTTGGTGTTGGAGTCGCCGTCGACCAGCTTGTCCTTGGTCTCCCGCGGCGGGTTCTCCGCGCTGGCCGTCACCGCGGCGACGGGCTCGGGCGTCGGGCGCGCGCCGAGCGGGCGGGCGCCGATGAGGCCGGTGAACCAGGCGGAGTCGTCCTGGGCCTTGGCGGCGTCGGAGATGCCGAGGAAGCCGCCGCCCGCCTTCATGTAGCCCTCCAGCGCGGCTTCCTGGTCGCGGTTGAGGACCACGCCCTCGGCGGACAGGAACACCACGCTGCGGAAGCGCGCGAGGTTGTCGGCGGTGAACACCGCCGGATCGGCGGCGGAGTCCACGGCGAGACCGCTGTCCCCGCCGATCCGCACGAGCGCGTCGGTGGCGCGCAGGACGGGGTCCTCCTGTTCGGCCGCGGGCCCGTGGAAGACCAGGATGCGCGGCCGGTCGTCGGCGGCGACCCGCGGCGGGTCGGCCACCGCCTGCGGGGCGGTGACCAGGGACGCGGCGAGCACGATGCCCGCGGTCAGCGCTGGTGCGCGTCGTTTCACGGTGCTGCCCCTCTCAGTGGTGGCCGTGGTGGGCGGGCGGCGCGGCTGCCGGGTGTTCCGTTGCGGGCGGCAGCACGGGGGCGAGCTTCGCCGCGCCGCCGGGCTGCAGGGGCACTTCCGGCTGACCGGGCACGTGTTGGGTGGTGTGCTCGTGCGGCGCGTGGCCGTGGAAGCGGTCCAGCGCCTCCTGCGCGCCGGGTGGCAGGGTGCCGTCGGCGTTGCGGACGAGGAAGACGCCGACCATGCCGCCGTCGGAGTGGAACTGGACGTGGCAGTGGTACATCCACGCGCCCGGGCCGACGCCCTGCCCGGCGATGACCTGGAAGCCGAAGGAGCAGCCCGGGTTGAGGTCCTTGTTGTCCACCACTTGCGCCCGGTCGTCGGGGCCGGTGAGCATCCCCGTGCGGGTGTCGGCCCAGCGGTGGGCGTGCAGGTGGAAGGTGTGCGGCTGGTTGCCGTGCCCGATGGCGATCCACTCGACCCGCTCGCCGAGGCGCGCTTCGTAGAGCGGGGTGTGCGGGGCCATCTTGTTGTTGATCGTCATCTCGTTGAACACGCAGACGAACTGGCGGTCGGGCAGCAGGTCCCCGCGCTTGCGGACGACCAGCGCGCCGTAGAGCCCCTTGGCCACGCCGGTGGTGCCGTGGTCGGTGCCCAGGGCGTGGTCGTGGTAGTGCCAGTAGCCCGCGCTGCCCGGCAGCCAGCTGGTGGTGGTGAGCTTCGTGGCCACGCGGGAGCGCCAGAAGTAGGTCCGGGTCGCCCCGGGCGCGCACGCGGAGTCGTTGAGCGGGCTGCCGTCGGAGTCGGTGCTGTAGTCGACGCCGTGCGGGTGGATGGACAGGCGCTGGTCGGTGGTGTTGACCAGCTCGATCTCCAGGGTGTCGCCCTCCCACATCTCCAGGGTGGGCCCGGGCACGGTGGCCTGGCCGGGGGCGAGGCCATAGCCGTAGAGGCCGCCGGGCAGCGCCTCGGCGTAGACGGTGATCCTGCGGGTCTCGGCCGCGCCGGCGGGGGCCGCGGCGGCCACCGCGGGCGCCACCACCCCGACCGCCGCCGCACCCGCGAGCAGGGACCGCCGGGACACGGCCCGGACTGGCTGTTTGTCGTCCATTGTGGAGCGCTCCATTCGCCGCCCCGGTCCGGGGCGGGGGCAGGGGAGAGGCGCACCCCGGGCGTCCGCGCAGGCGAGCCCGGGAAGCGGATGGAGGGGCACGCGACAGCGGCGCCAGCCGCCCTGGCGCCTTGTCCGCGGTATCCACTTGTGCACCGGCTTCGGTCGCCGGTTGAGCCAACTTTCGCTAGGGCGAGATCAAGTTTGGCAAATCACTCACTGAACTTATGCTTGGTTCCAACAAAAGTGAAGGTCCAAATGGAGTAACGCGGACACGACCCCGGTGGTGCTCGATTGTGGGTAGGTTGAGGCTGCCGCGGCGCGCACCGACTCGCCCGCGGTGCGGTGACCCGGCCGCGACCTCTTCTGGGGCGTGAGGGGATTCGGCGCGCCAGGTGCACCCGTCGCCGGTCTGTTCGCACGACACCGTGACCTCCGGTTCCACGTAGCGGGCGGCGATGGCGGTGTTGAGTTCCTGGCAGTACGGGCACGGTGAGGAGAACGTCAGCACGACGCCCGCGCGGGCGGCCCGTTTGCGGTATCGGAGGATTCCGCAGTCGGTGTTGCGCAGGGCGGTGCCCGAGGGTTGGGGCTCACTGGTCACCGCCGAGTCGTACAGCAACAGCTGACGCCGCAGCCGGGTCATGAAGTGGTCAACTCGGCGGGGCCGTTGCGCCCACAGCAGCTCCGCGGCCCAAGACGCGTTCAGCACCTGCTACCACCTGCTGTACTCAACCTCCACCCACTTCGACAGCCACCTCCTGTCCTAGAAACAGTTCACGGACAACAGGTCGGTATCCTGGTCGTGCCGGAGGCGCTGCGCTGGGGAGCCGACCACCCAGGCCAGCGGGCCCGCGCCGAGCATGCGAGCTAGTGCGTCGACCGATCAGGGGGCGGCGATTCGTTCCCGAACTCGTGGGTTCAAGCCAGCGGGTGGTCAAGGCTTTTCCTGGCCGCCGTGGTCGTCCTGGTTGGCGGGGACAGGCGGCGAGCGAACCCATGATGTTGGTCCCGGCCACGCTGCCAGGCGCGGCTGGGACCATCGCTGACCAGACGTTCTGTGACTGCTCGACGCCACCGGGACCGCGGGTCCCATCCAGATCGCCCCCCGCCCGTGACCACCCCGCCAAGTTCAGTCGGAACCGGCGCTCAACACTGGGAGCCCGGCGGGACTGCCTGTCGCGGTGGACCGATCTGCGATTCGCAGGCCCGGCGGCGCTTGCGACCCGGTGTTCAGCTCTGCCAGGGCCTCACGCAGGACGGGGCCGGGCACGATCTCCGATTCCGAGTAAGGGCGCTGCGTTCTGCTCGCCCGGACCTGGCAGGCGGCCACCGCGGACTCCGCCCGCCCGTGTGCAAGTGATCAGCCGGGCGTAGCCCAGCGCACGTTGCCGACCGTGGTGCCCAGATCATCCGACGCCGAACGAATGCCGGTGCTGCGGACGTACCGCACGGCGCCTCCACTATCGCCCGCCGCGGAGAGAGTTGCCACATCCGCACTCCGGCGGGTGTCGAGAGCATGACCGCGGGCCCGAGCGACGCGTTGGCGGCTCGCAGTCAAGCCCCCGGCAGGCGATCAGTCGTCGATCGAGACTCGGCTGACGCCCTCGTAGAACGCACCGCGTTCTGCGACCACAATGATCATCTTGTTCGGTGACCACCGCCATCCGCGGTAGCGGGCACCGGGTCGAACAACCCGATCGGAGCAGTACGACGGCCAGGGTCGGTTGTCCGGGGTTTGTTGTCCGGCGTCCGCACGTCGAGACCGGACAACGGGTTCCGCACTACACCTTGGTGCAGCGCGGCAGGTGATGCCCGCTCGGTCGCCCGACCCGGGCGACGTCCCTCCAAGCCACGCCCGGGATGGCGTGGCGACGTCCAAGAAAGAGGTTCATGACCATGCGATCCACCTCGAAACTCGCCGCCTTGACGGCGGTACCCGCGGCACTGGCCGCGGCGGTCGTGCTCGCCGCGCCCGCCTCGGCCGACCACGTCGGCGACGTCAACCTGGTCGAGGCGCGGTGTGCCGCCTCGCCCTACGCGCTGTGCCTTTACCACAGCGGATTCGCCACGGCGTGGTGGGGAACGAACGTGGCCGTGTCCAACCTCGCCGACCCGACCGTGCACAGGTTCTTCGCGGGCACCGGGACGGGGGCGGGACAGCAGGTCAAGAACAACGCCACGCACATCGCCTGCGACGCATCGACGACCACCATCTGCTACGTGTTCTACTCCTCGCGCTTCACCGGCCCGTCGGACCACCTCTACGGCAAGAGCAGCGGGCGCCTCGCCGACACCTACAGCGAGAACGCCTCCGTCAGGATCAGCTGGGGGGCGTGACCGCATGGGCACGTCCCGCATCGCGGCCGTCATGGCGGTCGCCCTGGTGACGGCGTGCTCGACGGGCGGAGCCGACCAGGTCGGCTCCGCCCCGCCGGTCGCCACCGCACCGGACGCCGTCCGGCTCCCCCTCGACGCCTACCGCACCACGACGTGGCAATCCGGTCAGGTGGTTCTCGCCCGCGCGCTCCTCATCGCCAAGTGCGAGGGCACGCCAGCACCCGACCGGACCGCCATCGAGCAGGACACCGTCGACCGCATCCGGGACTTCGGCCCAGCAGGCAACAAGCGGCGCTACGGGGTCACCTCGGCCGCGGATGCGGCCATGTACGGCTACCACCTCCCGTCGACCCTGAGCCCGCGGCGCCCTCCGCAGGTCCGGCACGACGCACCGCGACCAGAATGCGTCCGCGCCGCCGACGCCGAACTGGGCAGTATCAAAACTGAGCTGGTAAGCGAACTCGACACGGCGTCCTACAGCCGCTCCCTCGGTGAACCCGGCCTGGTGCGCGTGGTCGCGGAGTGGGCCGTGTGCATGGAAGACCTCGGATTCGACCATCCATCTCCGGAGGCAGCGATGGTCGCGTTCGACCTGACCAGTCGGTCGGTGAGCAAGGAGGAGATCTCCACCGCCACCGCTGATGTTCGCTGCAAGGAGCGCACGGGGCTGGTGTCCAAGTGGCAGGAAATCGAGTCGGCCACTCAGACGGCCGCGATCAACGAGCACGAGGACGACTTGGACGAGGCGGTCACCAGCCGCGACGAGGTCATGTCGCGGGCGGCCGAGATCATTTCGTTCCACGCCTGAATTTCGGCGCCTCACCGCGGTGGACGAGTCTTGAGCGGGTGAGCCGATCGGGTAGTTCGACAGCGATCGGCGGACATCGCCCGACGATCGCCGCACGATGGATCGGGGGTTGCGACTGACTAGGGGGTCTCGATGCCGCGAGCTGAACGTCCGCTGGTGCCCGACGGGTCCGCGTTGGTGGAGTTCGCCGCCGAGCTGCGGAAGTTGCGGCAGGAGGCGGGCACACCGTCGTACCGGGAGTTGGCCCGCCGTGCCCACTTCTCTTCGACCACGTTGTCCGATGCCGCGGGCGGCAAGCGGATGCCCAGCCTGGCCGCCACGGTGGCCTACGTCCAAGCCTGCGGCGGCGATGTCGGCGCTTGGGAGCAGCGGTGGCGCGACCTCGTCCGCACGACGGCGCCGTTCAGCGGCCCACGCCACGAGGCCGCTGAACGGGCGCCTTACGTCGGGCTGGCCGCCTACCGCGTCGAGGACGCGGACTGGTTCCACGGGCGGGAGGCGCTGGTCGACGACCTGTCGGCCCTCGTCGCCGACCGGCGCTTCGTCACCGTGGTCGGCCCGTCCGGAGTCGGCAAGTCCTCCCTCCTGCGGGCGGGTCTGGTCTCGCGGCTGAGGTCGCGGGGCGTGCCGGTCGTGCTGTTCACCCCGGGCTCCCACCCGGTCGAGGAATGCGCTGTCGGCCTCGCCCGGCTGCTCGGCGGCACCCCGGCCGTGACGCAGGCCGAGCTCGTCAGCGACCCCCGCGGCCTGCACCGGCTCGTCCGCCAAGCCCGAGCGCTCGAGCAGGACACCGACCTAGTGCTCGTCATCGACCAGTTCGAGGAGCTGTTCACCCTGTGCCGGGATTCCGAGGAGCGATCGACGTTCATCGATCTGCTGGCCCGAGCATGGAGGGCGGACAGCAGCCGGTGCCGAGTGGTGATCGGCATCCGGGCCGACTTCTACGGCCATTGCCTCCTCGACGCCGAACTCACCCGCGCGGTGCGGGAAGCACACCTCGCCGTCGGCCCCATGACGGTGGACGAGCTCCGAAGGGCCATCGTCGGTCCTGCGCAGCGGTCGGACTGCGTCGTCGAGAGCGCGCTGCTGACGACGCTGGTCGCCCAGGCGACCGGCCACGCGGGCGCGTTGCCCCTGCTGTCCCACGCGCTGTTGGAGACCTGGCGATACCGCAAGGGCAATACCCTCACGCTCGCTGGTTACGAGCGCACCGGGGCCATCGACGGCGCGCTCGCGCGAACGGCCGAGGACGTGTTCGCCGCACTCGACCCGATGCAGCAGATCGCGACGCGGAACCTGTTCCTGCGGCTCGTGGAACTGGGCGAGGGCACCCAGGACACCAAACGCCGGGTCGCACGGACCGAATTCGACCCGGAGGTCGACGCGATCATCACGCGGTTCGCGGACGCCCGACTGCTGGTGCTGACCAGCCACGAAGTCGAGAGCGCCCACGAAGCCCTGCTCGGCGGGTGGCCGCGGCTGCGCGCCTGGCTCGCGGCGGACCGCGACGGGCAGCGCCTGCACCGCCAGCTCACCGAGGCCGCCGCCACCTGGGTCCAGCACCACCGCGACCACGGCGCCCTCCTGCGGGGAGCGCGCTTGTCGATCATTGCGGAATGGGCTCGCGACCGGACCCGGCTGAACCGGACCGAGCGCGAATTCCTCGACACCAGTGTCGCCGCCGAGCACCGCGAACGACGCGGGGTGCGCCGCCGCGCCTTCATTCTGCGCGCCTGTGTGGTCCTGCTGGTCGTCCTCGTCGTCACCGTCACGACCACGGCGATCCGCGCCAACCGGCAACGCGACATGGCAGTGGCCCTCCACGTCGTCCGCTTGGCCGACGACCTCCTCGACTCCGACCCGCGACTCGCGGCCCGGATGAGCCTGGTGGCCTACCGCCTTCACCCCACGCAAGTGACCCGAGAAGCCCTGATCTCCACCTCAGCCGCGGCGACCGCCGTCCCACTGAACACGCTCTCGTTCCACTCCACGATCGATCCCCTAGGCCGCTTCTTGGCTTTCGGCGACCGCGCGACGGACACCACCGTCCTCTCGGCCACCACCGCCACCGGCATCACCGAGGTGGCGCGGTTGATCGGCGGAGACCGATCCGCGGTCTACAGCCACAACGGCGACATGATGGCGACCGTCGACAAGAACGCCACGGTTCGACT
The DNA here is from genome assembly GCF_053813445.1 of Actinokineospora lacus. NCBI lineage: Bacteria > Bacillati > Actinomycetota > Actinomycetes > Pseudonocardiales > Pseudonocardiaceae > Actinokineospora > Actinokineospora lacus. The sequence goes on along the minus strand of NZ_JBQERA010000018.1, from coordinate 3,759 downwards.
GTTCGACATCGCCGAACCCCGGCCGCCCTACCTCATGAGCACACTTCCAATGAAGGCACAGGACGTCCAGTTCGGCAACCACGGAGACGTCCTGGTGGCCACCGAGGTGGCGCAGGCACCGCGCGACCCGGACGGCCCCCCGACGAGGTGGAAGAACGCCCCTGACAGCCATCTGTGGGACATCAGCGACCCGCGGCAACCCCGGCACCTGGCAACCCTCCCCGACTCGAGTGCCGAGGTGATCAAATTCAGCCCCGACGGGCGGGCGGTGGTCGCCGTGGACCTCCCGGACGGAACGGGCGCAGGGAAGATCACCGTGTGGACCTTCCACCCGCGGGAAGCTCCTCGCCTTGCAGGCCGCCTGGACACCATCGGTCACCACGAGGCCATCGACGCGGCGTTCCTCGACAGCTACCGGCTGGTCGTCCTCAACACCCGAGGCGACCTCTGGATTTGGGACCTGAGTGAGCCGATCACCGCACGCCCGATCGCTGACCTCGACAGCTACACGCAGAACGTCGGGCAGATCGCCTTGAGCCCGGGCAAGCAGAAGATCGGCACCGCAGGCGTGGACACAGGCCCGATGGTCTGGGACGTGGCCAGTCCCACCAGCCACACCCTCGCCGCCGAACTCCGCAGGCCCTCAGAAACGATGATCGCAAGCCTGGCGTTCAGCCGGGACGGCGGCACGCTCCACGCGGTGCTCCTGAAGTACGCCGACGACGCCACCGGCCAACCCACCGCAAGCAGCCTGGTCTCCTGGCGATTGGACGCCGAATCCGCAGCCACGTCGGTGTGCGACGAGACGGAACAGATGACGGACCTGCAATGGGAACGCTACTTCGGCGACCTGCCGTACCGATCAGGATGCGAATAGCAAACCCGATGCGGAGGCACCCAAACACCGGGGTCGTCAGGCGCGCTGGAGTCTGAAGCGCTCGTTGGGGCACCGGTGGCCTGCCACTGGGAGACGCGGGTGCCGTCGGCGGTCGACACGTCCATCGCCAAGCCGCTGTGCCGGTTGACCAGGCTCACCTCACCGGCTCGCATGGGTGATCACCTGCCATTGCTGGGCAGCGGTGCCTGCGCCCGGGCGTTGGGTGATGTCCGTGCCGCCTGCGGTGCCCTCGACCTGGAGGACGAGACCGCTGTGCCGCGCCCGGATTCGGTAGTACCCGTCGCCGGAGGTGATGAAGTCGAACTGCTCGTTCAGCCCGCCGTGCACCGACCACTGGATCAGCCGCGCCCTCGAGGAAGTGGACGCGCCGCTGACGTCGGCGGCTTTGCCGCTGTGCGCGGCCACCAAGCGGTACGCGACGCCCGGCTCGGGGAGCCGTGACGGGCGGATTGCTCGTGAACTGGCTGAAGAACCGCCAGATCTCCGGTTTGACCCAGATCCGCGCCCCGTTCTCGCACCCCGCGCAGCCGTCCACCGGGCCCTGCTGGTGTCCGCCGTTGAACGCGGCCCAGACGACCGGGGAGCCTGCTCGGCAGCCGGAGTAGGCGGTGGTGATGTGGGTCAGGGTGCCTGGCGCGGGCTCGGGTGGGTTCTGCGGTGCAGCCGTTGTTGGCGACGAACCGGTCCCGCATGGCTCGCGTTCGGCATGCTGCCCGAGACGCCCTGCATCCCGAGGTAGGCGACGGGCTGGGTGCCGAAACCCCGCGAGCAGCGACCTCGTCCGGGCGGGCGAAAGCCGACCTCGGCTGGCGAGCGCGACACGCGTGAGGCGCCGGACCGCGGGTCGGCGAGGAGTCGACCCGCGGTCCGTGGACTCACTCAGCAGTTGTTGGTGCTCCTGATCGCCTTCTTCTGTCCAAGTGAGACAGTGACTCCCTCGACGGTAGGGTTGGTGTCGATCGATCCGCCCGCGGTGATCTGCTCGTAGTGCAGGTGTGGCGCGTAGTTGCCGCCGCTGCCGCCGACCGTGCCGATCCTGGTCCCCCGCGACACTGCCATCGACTCGCCGGGGCCGCGCGCCATCGTGGCGAGATGGGCGTAGCGGGTCTTGGTGCCGTCCCCGTGGGTGATGACCACGTACCTGCCGTAGGCCATGACGCCGATGTCGCCGTCCGCGGCCGAGAGGGTCGAGTAGAACCGGGCCGTGCCACCGGCGGTCGCCCGGACCGGTTCGTCGCCGATGGCGTCGCCGCCGTAGCTCTGCCAGTCGATGGAACCCGAGGGGTCGTGCCCGGGATACCAGTTGTTGGCGTAGAAGGTCTTCCCACAGTCGAACGGACTGCTGTGCGTCGCCATGATGACGACGTCCTGGCCGTAGACCTCGTCGGCCTGCGCCGGGGCGACGCCCGTCAGGCCGAGGGTGGCCAGTGCGCCGACGACCGTCGCGACCGCGCCACGCCTGCGGGTCAACGCTGTTGAAGCGGTTGGTGACCTCACGTGCGCTCTTCTCTCCCGCCGTCGGCGGGGTTGCAGGTGTCGAGCTGCAATCTTTCCCCGTGACGACATGAACACACAAGTAACTACGGAGATTCGTTAATCCTTAACGTTTGCCGGACATTCGACGCTCTAGCTTCAGTCTTAACCCTGTTCGGCGAGGTCGTGGGGTGCTGGACTTGGCTGGCGTGCCGCTGCAAGGCGCCCAACACAGCGGGCGTGCCGCTCAGATGCGGTACCGCTTTGGTCAGGTGTGCCTCACGTAGGCCCCCGACCTCAGCCTCGGTGAACGGGGGGTGCCCCGGACATCAGTTCATAGGCGATGACGCCCAGGGAGTAGACGTCGGTCGCGCTTGTGGCGCGTTCGCCTCGCCATCGTTCAGGTGCGGCATACAAGGGCGAAAGCGCGAACTTGCGGGTATCTGGAGAGGGTGGTCGCCTCGGCATACCGGAAGATACCGAAACTGCCAGGCGCCAGCGGCCCACCAAAATCCATCAGACACGCCCTAGCCGCCCAGGGTCGTGATCGTGCGCGGGTAGGAATTCTACGGCCTGCGGCGGGTGCTGACCTTTCACTCGGCGTCACCGCGGCCGCGGACTTCGCCCGCACCCGGCCGACGACTCGACGGCGGGGTGCGGGCGCCACCCACGCCGACACCCCGCTGGTGGCTCGGCATGTGCACGGCGAGATGGACGCCGCGGTCCGCGCCGACGTCCTCGACCACCTGCGCCACCCGCCCCCCGGCGGATGGACGGTGGTGACCAACGTGCGCTGCCTCGTCGAAGGCGGCGACATCCCCGCCGTCGACGGGGCGGTGTTCGTCGACCCCAAGAGCCAGGACACCGCCATCGTGCAGGCCATCGGCCGCGCGGAGCGCCGCTCCCCGGAGACCACCGACACCGCGGTCATCGTCGTGCCCATCGTCATCGCCGATTGCTCGCCGGCTTGGCGGGAAAGAGGTTCAGCGGGTGGGTGCCCAGTCGTGGTCGGGCTCGGGCGCGACGAGTGGGGCCTCATCGGTCGGTGGCGAGGAGGCGGCTCACGTCGGAGGCTGCGTTGAGCAGGGGGCGGGCGATGCGGTGGGGGGCGAAGGAGCTGTTGCGGCCGATCACGCAGAGGAAGCCCACCAAGGTGTCGTCGTCACCCCGCACGCCGACCGCGATGCAGCTGTAGCCGAGGGTCATCTGGTTGTGCTCGACGGCGATGCCGGTATCCCGCACGGCGTCGAGGGTGGCGGAGAGCTGCGGCCACGAGGTGATTGTGTATGGGGTGAGCGCCGTCAGCGGCCGCGATCTCACGCGCGCGGCGAGGTCGGGTCGTTCGGCGAGGACGAGCCTGCCGACGGCGGTGGTCAGGAAGGCGGCGT
>NZ_JBQERA010000017.1:0-120280 GCF_053813445.1 Actinokineospora lacus | reverse complement strand
CCCGAGCCCCGAGCCCCGAGCCCCGAGCCCCGAGCCCCGAGCCCCGAGCCCCGAGCCCCGAGCCCCGAGCCCCGAGCCCCGAGCCCCGAGCCCCGAGCCCCGAGCCCCGAGCCCCGAGCCCCGAGCCCGACTGCACGCCGCCCCAACCCTGAACCCGCTGCGGCCAACCCGACCGCCCTGGTCGCGGTCCCGAAGCTCGCCCGGCCCGCCGGGCTGAACACGCGCGCGTTGCTCCACCGGGCTGAGAACACGCCCGCGTCGCCCACCGAGTTCACGCATCCCGCAACGTTCACGCATCCCCGCAACCATGGCGATGCCGGTCCCGCTCATGCGAGGGCGCCCACCTCGGCTGTGACTCCCGCTCGTCCAGCCGCTCGGTGGCGACCTCGATCTCACCGGAAGGGCTGATGTAGGCGTAGCCAGGCTGGGCGGCCACCCCGAAGCGCTCCCAAGTCTCGGCAGGAGTGTCGCCGAGATCAGCGCCTCACCGGTTCCACGCCCGAGTCCGCCGCCCGCCGCTGCCTTGTCTCTTGCGAGATCGGGTCCACCGGCCTCAGCACCCCGCGCAGACGGCGCGTCAGCCCTCACCGGACCCGACTCCGACCGCACCCGCCCCTCGACGAACGTCGCGTCCGGCTGCTGGAGGCCACCGCTCTCTCCGTCGGCCGCATCCCCACCAGGTCAGGCTTGGCTACCGCTGTCGCCTCCGCCATCTGCCGCCTTCCGTCACCACCTCACCCGGATCGTCGGGAGGTTGTGGTGGGGATGCTGGCGCACCTTTCAGTTCTCGCTCCCGCACATTCCCGGCCGCGCGCGCCACGACATACACGCAACGAAAAGGATCTTGAAATCGTGCCCGCTTTCACCCTCGGCGGACCCGCCTAAGCAACCCTCCATTAGGCACAGAACCTAATAGGACGTGGTCTCAGCCCTCGGCCTCCCGGCGGGCCTTGGCCCGACGCTTACCTTCGTGCATCGCCTGCACGCGCGCCACCGGAATTGTGTGGCCTTGCTCGATCAGGTCGGCGGGCAGGGGCTGTGGTTCCGGCATGGCCGCGGCCCAGGGGTCGCCGTCGAGTTGGGCGGCGGCGTTGTGGATGGTGAAGTCGGCGGGGGAGACCGAGTCCAGGTCCGACCACGCCACCGGGAAGGACACCGGCGTTCCCGGTCGCAGCCGTGGGCTGTACGCCGCGACCACGGTCACCCCGCCCGAGCGGGTCGCGTCCAGGAACACCTTGCCGCCGCGGTCCTCGCGGATGAACGCCGTGGTCGCCAGGGCCGGGTCGATGCGCTCGGCGCGTGCGGCGATCGCGCGGGTGGCGGCGGCGACGTCGTCGATCTCGTGCTTGGCGATCGGCACGAACACGTGGACGCCCTTGGCGCCGCTGGTCTTCGCCACCCCGGTCAGCCCGGAGTCGGCCAGCGCCTGGCGCACGAGGTGGGCCGCGGCCACCGCGGTCTCGAAACCCGCGCCCTCCGGCGGGTCGAGGTCCAAACAGATGTGCGTCTGGTCCCACGTGCCCGCATAAGTCAGCGTCGTGTGGTACTCGATCGCGCGCTGGTTGGCGAACCACAGCAGAGTGGGGCGGGCGTCGCAGATCGCGTACGAGATCTCCCGTTTGGACGCTTCGGCCCAGACCTTGACCGTCTTGACGAAGTCGGGGGTGTACTTCGGAACGTTCTTCTGCATGAACGGCCCCTGTCCGCGCAACACCCGCACGACCGACAGCGGACGCTCGCGCAGCACCGGGATGATCCGCGCGCTCATCGCGTCGAGGTAGTCCACCAGGTCGCGCTTCGTCGCGTTCGCGCCGTCGAACAGGGGCTGGTCGAGATTGGTCAGCGGGACGCCGTCCCGCTCCTCGCCGCTCATGGCACCACCCTGCCCACGTCGGGGCGCGTGGTCAACTCCGCCGCGCCCGCGCGACCAGCACCGCCGCCGCCATGAGACCCAGCGCGATGCGCGTGAGGTCGACGGCGGGCACCCACCGCGCCTCGCCCTTGCGGATCACGAACGCCCCCACCGGACGGGTGACCAGCCCGAGCCCGAGGCCGCTGGCGGGACCCTCCTCGCCGCCACCCCCGCCCCCGATCACCGCCGCGGCGCGCAGCACCGTCACCCCGTCGTGTTCGTAGGGCTCCGCCCACACCAGGCCGCCGCGCAGGCTGGCCCGCAGCTCCCGCAGGTTCACCGTCCCATCGTCGCTGATGAACCCGCGCGCGGGACACCGCTGCCCTGCTCAGATCACCGTTCAGCCATCATGGAGGGCATGAGCGCAACCGTCGTGGCCAAGGGCCTCGCCGCGGGACACGGGGACCGCGTCCTGTTCAGCGGGCTGGACTTGGTGGTCGCCCCGGGCGATGTCGTCGGGTTGGTCGGCGTCAACGGCGCGGGCAAGTCGACGCTGCTGCGAACGCTCGCCGGGCTGCTCCCCGCCGAGGAGGGCGTGGTCTCCCTCAGTCCCGCGACGGCCACCATCGGCTACCTGCCCCAGGAGCCGGACCGGCGCCCCGGCGAGTCGGTGCGGGCGTTCCTGGCCCGCCGCACCGGGGTCGCGTCCGCGCAGGCCGTGATGGACGACGCCGCCGAAAGCCTCGCCACGGGCGGCTCCGGCGATGACTACGCCGCCGCGCTGGACCGCTGGCTGGCCCTCGGCGGCGCCGACTTCGACGAGCGGGCCGACACGGTCGTCGCCGACCTCGGCCTGACCCGCCTCGACCAGGACATGGTGTCGCTGTCCGGTGGGCAGGCCGCGCGCGTCGGGCTCGCGTCGCTGCTGCTCAGCCGCTACGACGTGATGCTGCTCGACGAGCCCACCAACGACCTGGACCTGGCCGGGCTGGAGCGCCTGGAGCAGTTCGTGACCGGGCTGCGCTCGGCGACGGTGCTGGTCAGCCACGACCGCGAGTTCCTCGCCCGCACCGTCACCAGGGTGCTGGAGCTGGACCTCCTCCAGAACCGGATCGCCGAGTACGGCGGTGGGTACACCTCGTACCTGGAGGAGCGCGAGCGCGCCAGGGCGCACGCCCGGGAGGAGTACGAGGAGTTCGCCTCCAGCAAGGCGAGCCTGGAGGCACGCGCGCGTATGCAGCGCTCGTGGATGGAGAAGGGCGTCCGCAACGCCCGGCGCAAGGCGACCGACAACGACAAGTTCGTCCGCAAGTTCCGCGCCGAGACCTCGGAGAAGCAGGCCGCCAAGGCCCGGCAGACCGAGCGCGCCATCGAGCGGCTGGACGTGGTCGAGGAGCCGCGCAAGGAGTGGGAGCTGCGCATGACCATCGCCGCGGCGCCGCGCACGGGCGCGGTGGTGGCCGCGGTGCGCGACGCGGTGGTGACCAGGGGCGGGTTCACCCTCGGGCCGGTGTCGCTGGAGATCGGCTGGGCGGACCGGGTGGCCATCACCGGGGCCAACGGCGCGGGCAAGTCCACTCTGCTCGCCGCGCTGCTCGGCCGGGCCGAGCTGGCGTCGGGGGAGACCTATGTGGGCCCCGGGGTCCGCGTCGGCGAGGTCGACCAGGCGCGGGCCAAGTTCTTCGGCCCCGAGCAGCTGGCGGACGCGTTCGGCCGGGAGGTGCCGGACTCGCCGACCGCTGAGGTGCGGACCCTGCTGGCGAAGTTCGGGCTGACCGCCGACCACGTCCTGCGGCCCGCGGCCACGCTGTCGCCGGGGGAGCGCACGCGTGCCGCGCTGGCCCTGCTCCAGGCGCGCGGGATCAACCTGCTGGTGCTCGACGAGCCCACCAACCACTTGGACCTGGCCGCGATCGAGCAGCTGGAGACCGCGCTGGCCGAGTTCCCGGGCACGCTGCTGCTGGTCACCCACGACCGCCGCATGCTCGACGCCGTCCACGTGACGCGCCGCGTGGTCGTCCAGGATGGACAGGTCATCGAACTCTGACATCATCCGGACGGCGGTTGCGTTCACTCTTTCGGACTAGTGGTGAGGTTCCGCGTTGCTTCCCGTGAATAACTCCTTGCTTGTTCTTTTCCGCTCCGTGGCTATTCATGGGGCGTCATCGAGATGCTTGACAGTTGCGCACGCTTCCCACTAACGTCCGCTCCGGATCATCGAGATGGTCCGATTTGCCAGGGGGATAGCTCTTTCAGAAGTGGTGTGCACTGGCGTGGGAGGCCGCTCGGACGATGGGGTTGGTGCGGCCTCAGCCTTTGGCGTAAGTCCAGGTAGGGGTGTTCGCGCGACCTTTGGAGCTTGCTGGCGTCAGTTCGGCGCGTAATAGCCGGTCGCGGATTTCCCTGTGGTGTCCCCCGACTCGTGCTGTAATTTCGAGCGCGCCGGAACAGTGATGAATGACACTGACCGGAAAGGTCGACAATGGAAACGACTGTCCCCGACGTGGACTTAGCCTCGCGACACACGGTCGCGGGTATCTTCAACTCCGCGGTCGCCGCGGCGGCCATCGGCGCGGCCTGGGAAATCGGCGCCCTCGACCACCTGAACGAACACGGGAAGCTCGACGTCGAGCAGTTCGCCCAGGACAACGACCTGGACGCGGGCGCGACGCACGGCATGTTCCAGGCGCTGGCCGCGGCGGGCATCGTCGAGCGCGAGGGGGCGCTCGTGCTGACCGGCGCCAACTTCGCCGAGACGCTGCGCGCGCGGTCGCTGTTCCACTGGCTGGTCCAGGGCAGCGGCGCCCTGTTCGCCGCCATGCCCTCGGTCCTGCGCAACGCCAACCGCACGGGCAACTACTACCGCCGCGACGCCGCTGCCATCGGGTACGCGTGCCGGGAGATCAACGCGCGGTTCTTCGACCCGGTCTTCTGGTCGACCATGTCCGGGTTGGACTTCTCCTTCACCAAGGTCGCCGACCTCGGCAGCGGCAGCGGCCAGCGGCTGCTGGAGATCGTGCGGGCCTACCCGGGCGTCACCGGCGTCGGCGTCGACATCGCCGCCCCCGCGCTGGAGTTCTCCACCGGCGAGCTGAGCGCGGCGGGCCTGGCCGACCGGGTGTCCTTCATCGAGGCCGACGTGCGCGCGCTGACGCCACGCCCGGAGTTCGCTGACGTGGAACTGGTGACCTGCTTCATGATGGGCCACGACTTCTGGCCCCGGGAGAACTGCGTCGCCACCCTGCGCGAGCTGCGGACCGTCTTCCCCAACGCCAAGCGCTTCCTGCTCGGCGACACCGCCCGCACCACGGCTTTCGCCGACACCGAGGTGCCGGTCTTCACCCTCGGGTTCGAGGTGGGCCACGCCCTGATGGGCGTGCACCTGCCCACCCTGGACGACTGGCACGGCGTGTTCCCCGAGGGTGGCTGGGACTGCGTGGCCACCCACCTCATCGACACCCCGGCGGCCTCGGCGATCTTCGAGCTCAAGCCCGCCTGATTTCCCTGTGCCGGGCGGTCCACCCCGCCCGGCACACCCCTATCGCTGGGTGAGCCCGGCGCGGACGATGTCGAGCATCCGCTCGGTCGTCGCGCGGTCGGGGCTGTAGCGCTGCATCGCCTGGCAGCCCACCATCAGCGTCTTCACGTCGCGCACGTCGACGTCCGCGCGGATCTCGCCCGCCTGCTTGGCCCGCTCCACCAGGTCGGAGAGCATCGCGATGAACCGCTCCTCGATCCCCGGGGCCTCCTCGGTGACGTCGAACCCGGTGTTCGACATGGCTTCCACCAGGCCCTGGTCGGTCGCCCCCTCCTCGACCACCCGGCCGATGAACCGGAAGAGCGCCTCACCCGGCCCCGTCGACTCGCTCAGCGCCCGGCCCTGCTCGGCCATCTGGTCCAGCCGGTGCGCCACGATCGCCTTGAACAGCGCCTCTTTCGTCGGGAAGTGCCGGTAGAGCGTGCCCGGCCCGACCCCGGCCCGCCGCGCGATCTCGTCCACCGGCACCGAGATCCCCTCGGCCGCGAACGTCTCGTAGGCGACCTCCAGCAGTCGCGCCCGGTTGCGCGCGGCGTCGGCGCGCATCGGCCTCTGAGCCACGGACACCCCTTCCTGAGAATTCGCTGAATCGGCTCGACACCCGGAGCGGCGACTCCGTATAGTCGATCCGGAACGCCCGACCCGATTCTATTCCAAGGAGCCATCATGCCCCAGAACCGCCGGTGGACCACCGCCGACATCCCGGACCAGCGCGGTCGCGTCGCCGTCATCACCGGGGCGAACACCGGCCTCGGGCTGGAGACCGCCAAGGCCCTCGCCGCCCGCGGGGCCGAGGTCGTCCTCGCCGTGCGCGACCTGGAGAAAGGCAAGGCCGCGGCGGCGGACATCGTCGGCTCGGCTCCCGGCGCCGAGGTCGTCGTCCAGCGCCTGGACCTGTCGTCCCTGGACTCGGTCCGCGCCGCCGCGGCCGACCTGCGCGGCAGGTACGACAGCATCGATCTGCTGATCAACAACGCGGGCGTGATGTACACGCCGAAGTCGCACACCGCCGACGGCTTCGAACTACAGTTCGGCACCAACCACCTGGGCCACTTCGCGCTGACCGGCCTGCTCCTGGACCGCCTGCGGAACCCGGGCGCCCGCGTGGTCACCGTCAGCAGCGTCGGCCACCGCATCCGCGCCCGCATCCACTTCGACGACCTGAACCTGGACCGCGGGTACAGCCGCGTGGCCGCCTACGGGCAGTCCAAACTGGCCAATCTCCTGTTCACCTACGAGCTTCAGCGACGCCTCGCCCTCGCCGCTTCCCCCGTCGTCGCCCTGGCCGCCCACCCGGGCGTCTCCGACACCGAACTCCTCCGCAACTCCCCACGCCTGCTGCGCCTCACCGCACCCTTAGCCGCGCCGCTGATGCAGAGCGCCGACAGGGGCGCCCTGCCCACCCTGCGAGCCGCCACCGACCCCTCCGCCGCAGGCGGTGAGTACTACGGCCCGAACGGCTTCGCCCAGACGCGCGGATATCCGGTGGTGGTGGGATCGAGCAGGCAATCCCAGAACCCGGACATTCAGCGTCGACTGTGGACGGTCTCGCAGGAACTGACGGGGGTGGCTTATTGATCTGGCCAACACACCGCGCTCCCACGCGCTCTCACGGATCAACCCTCACTGGATCAACCCTCACTGGATCAACCCTCACTGGGTCGTCCATCCACTAGACGCTGATACTTACCGATCTCCGCAGCGGTCCGGCTCGCTTCGAGACGGCTGTTCGCGGCTCTGCTTGCGGGGGCGCGGGCGGTGTTAGTTGCCGTTGCGGGGCGAGTAGGTGGCGCGGTGGGGCTGGCTGGTGGTGGCGTCGTTGTGGATGGTGGCGTCCATGAGGGTGCGGCCCAGGGCGGCGCGGGCGCGGAGGGCGGGGTGGGTGGCGCCGAAGTCGGTGTCGTTCGTGGTGGCGTCGCCGGTGAAAGGGCCCGCGGCGAACAGGGCGTAGCTGAGCAGGGGGGCACCGTCGGGGGAGAAGACCAGGCCCGCCTCGTTGCGGCCCGCGTTGAACCAGCCCGCCTTGGTGGCCACGCGCAGGCGTTCCGGGGAGGTGAGGTGTAGGCGGACGCCGTCGGTGAAGGCGGTCAGGGAGCGCAGGGCGTCCAGGATGTAGCGGGTCGAGGACTCCGACACCAGATCGCCCGCGGCCAATCGGTGCAGCAGTGTTGTCGTCTCACGAGGGGTGGTGGTGCCGAGGAAGAAGCGGTTCGGGTTGGCGACCGGGACCACCTGCGTGTGGGTGAAACCCTTGGCGCGCAGGATGTCGTTCAGCTCGCGGGCCGGGCAGACCAGGCCGCACAGTCGTACGGCGGTGTTGTCCGACACCGTCAGCAGGGCCGCCATGGCGTGGCCGAGGGTGACCGAGCTGGGGTAGGCGCCGTCCAGCCCGAAGATCCCGTCCGTGTCCCGGATGACGATGTCCGCGGTCACCTCGACCCGCTGGTCGAGGCGCAGCAGGCCGCGGTCGACCTTGTCCAGGACGGCGACCGCCACGGCGATCTTGTTGACGCTGTACGCCTCCACCACCCGGTCTGCGTCGGCCGCGACGACGTCGCGGAACGTCCCGTCCGGGTCGGCCATCGCCACCACCGACGACCACACCCCACCGGCCCGCCGCGTGACCCGGGCGTACCGGCGGGCGATGGCGCGGTGTGCCTGGGGGACGTCGGTTGGCGGTGCCTCCCCAGGGACATCCTCGGGGACCTCCGAGTCCGCGCGGGCGGTCCCGGCTCCCAACAGGACGGCTGTGGTCGTGCCGAGTCCGATCGCGCTGCGGCGGCTGAGTCGCATGTCGCCATCCAACCGCATCGGGTTCCGGTGTGGTGGCCGTTCGCGGGATCAGAGGCGGCCCGCGTCGATGACGCGGTGGAGGAACTGGCGGGTGCGGGGGTGGGTGGGGTCGCCGAGGACTTGGGCCGGTGGGCCCTGTTCCAGCAGGGTGCCGCCGTCGAGGAAGCAGACGCGGTCGGCCACCTGCTTGGCGAAGCCCATCTCGTGGGTGGCCATCAGAATCGTGGCGCCCGCCGAGGCCAGGTCGCGGACCAGGGCGAGGACCTCGCCGACCAGTTCCGGGTCCAGGGCACTGGTGATCTCGTCGAGCAGCAGCAGGCGTGGGCTGTAGGCGAGGGCGCGGGCGATGGCGACGCGCTGCTGCTGGCCGCCGGAGAGGCGGTCGGGGTAGGCGGTGGCCTTGTCCGAGAGGCCGACGCGGTCGAGCAGGTCGCGGGCGGTGGACTCGGCGGCCGCGCGGGCGACGCCGTGGACGACCCGGGGCGCCAGGGTGATGTTGTCCAGGACCGTCATGTGCGGGAACAGGTTGAACGCCTGGAACACCACGCCCATCGAGCGGCGGGCGTGGTCGGGGTTGACCCGGGGGTCGGAGACGTCGACGCCGTCGAGGAGGACCTGGCCGTCGTCGAGGTCGTCGAGCAGGTTGACGCAGCGCAGCAGGGTCGACTTGCCCGAGCCCGACGCCCCGATGAGGGCGACCACCTCGTGCTCGGCGACGTCGAGGTCGATGCCGTCGAGGACGCGGCGCTCGCCGTAGGACTTGGTCAGGTTGCGGACGGACAGCACCGGCGGGGTCACAGGGCACCCTGCCGCCGGGCCGCGCGGCGCGACACCAGGTCCGCCAGCCTGCCCGATGGCACGGCGAGCAGGACGAACAACAGGCCCGCGACCACGTAGGGGGTGAAGTCATACGCGGTGGCCGAGGCGATCTGCGCGGCGCGCACCGCGTCGATCGCGCCCAGCACCGAGATCAGGCCGCTGTCCTTCTGCAGGGCGACGAAGTCGTTGAGCAGGGCGGGGGTCACCCGGCGCACCGCTTGGGGCAGGACGACCAGGCGCATGGTGCTGCGGTGGTCCAGGCCCAGCGAGCGCGCGGCGGCCAGCTGGGACGGGTGGATCGACTCGATGCCCGCCCGGAACACCTCGGCCACGTACGCCGAGTACACGAGCACCAGGGCGATCCCGCCGAGCAGCACCGGGTCGGTGGGCACGCCGCTGAGCCGCAGCCCCGGCAGCCCGAACCCGACCAGGTACAGGCAGATCAGCAGCGGCAGCCCGCGGAAGAAGTCCACGTACGCCGTCGCCAGGGCCCGCACCGGGAACCACACCGGCCCCCGCAGCGTCCGCATGGCCGCGATCAGCAGCCCGAGCACGAGGATCACGACCGCGCACACCAGCAGCACCCGCAGGTTCAGCCACAGCCCCGCCGCCACCGCGGGCAGCGAGGCCACCGCGACGTCCCAGTCGAGGAACGACTCGCGCACCCTCGGCCACCCCGGCGATCCGGTGACCGCGAAGTAGCCCGCGGCGGCGACCACCAGGGTCGACACCAGGGCCACCAGGGTGGAGCGGCGGGCGCGGGAGCGCCGGTAGGCCAGGCGCTCCCGCTGCAGCTCGCTGATCACCGCAGCTCAGGCGCGGTGGTGGAGCTCGCCAGCCACTCCTGTTCCAGCTTGGCCAGGGTGCCGTCGGCGCGCAACGCCTCCACGGCGGTGGACACGCACACGGTCAGCGGGCTGCCCTTGTCCAGCACGATGCCGAACTGCTCGGGCCTGCCGTTGCCGCGGGGCAGCTGTCCGACGATCTCGCCGTCGGTCAGCTCGGCGGAGGTCACGTAGAACGCGGTCGGCAGGTCGAGCACCAGCGCGTCGATCTGGCCGCTGGACAGCGCGGCCTTGGCGTCGTCGTTGGTGTTGTAGACCGCGACGTCCCGCTCCGGGGCCAGCGCCACCGCCGCGGTGTAGCTGGTGGTGCCGACCTGGGCGCCCAGCTTGACCTCGCGCAGGCCATCCAGGGTGGTCACGTCGGCGGCGGGGGAGGAGGCCAGGGTCACCACGGCTTGGGCGACGTCGTAGTAGGGGGCCGAGAAGTCGACGGCTTGGCGGCGTTCCTCGGTGATCGAGAACTCGGTCAGGTTGGCGTCGAAGGTCTTCGCGCCGGGCTGGATGGCCGCGGTGAACGGCACCCGGGTCCAGGCGACCTCGTCGCGGCTGTAGCCGAGCTTGTCGGCCACGGCGTAGGCGACGGCGGACTCGAAGCCCTTCCCGTTGGCGGGGTCGTTGTCCAGGTACCAGGGCTGGTAGACCGGCTCGTCGGTGGCGAAGGTGAACGTGGCGGCGGTGCGGGTGGGCAGGGACGCCTTGGCGCAGTCGGGGCCGGGGGCTGGCTGCTCGGCCACCGGCGCGCAAGCGGCGATCAGGAAGACGGCGAGGAGGGCGGTCAGGCGCATGAGCGGCATCATTCCGCAGCGTCCACCTGTCGGGACCGGGGTCGGCGCAACAGGTAGGTGTCCATGATCCAGCCCTTGGCCTGCCGCGCCGCGGCCCGCTCCCGCTGGATGTGCTCGCCGACGTCGGCGACCCGGCCCGCGATGAGGATCTCGTCGGGGGTGCCGACGTAGGCGCCCCACCGGATCTCGGCGTCGGGGTAGGCCGTGAACGCGCACTGGGCGTCCAGCATGACCACCACGTCGTCGGTGTCGGCGGGCCAGCCCTGGGCCAGGCGCCTGCCGGTGGTGATGTGCACGGCCCCGCCGACCTGGTTGAGCGTGGTCCGGTGCCGCGCGGCCAGGGCCGAGACGCTGCTGATGCCCGGGATGACCGACAGTTCGAAGTCGACACCGCGCGCCCGCACGTCCTCCAGGACCGAGATCACGCTGTCGTAGAGCGACGGGTCGCCCCACACCAGGAACGCCCCGGTCTCCTCCGGCCCGAGCGAGCGGATCATCGACGCGCACACCTCCGCGCGCCGCGCCCGCCAGTCGTCGACCGCGGCGGTGTAGCCGGGGGAGGTGCGGTCGCGGTTGGGGTCGTCCCCGCGCACGACCCGCGCCGCGGGGGCGTACCCCTGGACCATCGCCTCGCGCAGCTCCATCAGCTCGCCCGCGGCGTCGGCCTTGTCCAGCAGGAACACCACGTCGGCCTTGCTCAGGGCGGCGGCCGCCTGAATGGTGATCTGGTCGGGGTCGCCCGCGCCGATCCCGATGACCTCGATGCGCATGACACGCGAGTCTGCCGCACACCGCGGGCCTCGCCTAGGTCGTGTTTCAGGTGTGGGGCACGGCATAGCCGCGCCAGTCCGCCCGCTGGCGGCACGGGCCGGATGCGCCCGAATACGACACCGGTATGAGGACGATCCGTCCGCACCGCCTGCGGGCGGACTGATCACGACTCTCCCGCACACCACACCTGAAACACGACCTAGCCGCTGAGCGTGCGGCTGCGCCCCCGGAACTCCGCGACGACCTCGCCCTCCCGGGTGACGGTGACGTCGTAGATGCCGCTGCGGCCATAGCGGGTGCGCTCGGTCGCGCGGGCCACCAGGCGCTCGCCCCGGTGTACCGGAGCGACGAACGTCACCTCGGCGCCCGCGGCGACCGTGACCGGGCCGTGGCTGTTGCACGCGCAGGCGAAGGCGGTGTCGGCGAGCAGGAAGACGTAGCCGCCGTGGCCGATGCCGTGGCCGTTCACCATGGTCGCGGTGACGCTCATCGCCAGCTCGGCCCAGCCGGGACCGGCGTCGAGCACCTCGATGCCCAGTGCGGAGGACGCCAGGTCGTCGGTCATCATGCGGACCACGGGTTCGGGGATCACCGTGGGGATGCTACGTCCGATGAGGTCCCCCACACCTTGGTTGCCCTCCCAACAGTAGGACGTCAAACTAAATGGGTCACCGACCGCAGGAGGCTGACGATGACCGCACCGCTGCACCGCCCCGCGAACCCCGTCCGGTTCGTCACCGCGGCGAGCCTGTTCGACGGCCATGACGCGGCCATCAACATCATGCGGCGCATCCTGCAGAGCCAGGGCGCCGAGGTCGTGCACCTCGGCCACAACCGCTCGGTCCGCGAGGTGGTGACCGCCGCGCTGCAGGAGGACGTGCAGGGCGTGGCCATCAGCGCCTACCAGGGCGGGCACGTCGAGTACTTCAGCTACCTGGTCGAACTCCTGAACGAGGAGGGCGCCGGGCACGTCAAGGTCTACGGCGGCGGGGGCGGGGTCATCGTGCCCGCCGAGATCGCCCTGCTGCACGAGCGCGGCGTGGCCAGGATCTTCTCCCCGGAGGACGGCCAGCGCCTCGGCCTGGCCCGCATGATCAACACCATGGTCGAGGCCTGCGACCACCCGCTGCCCGCCGACCTCGACGCCGAGGCCCTGCTCGCGGGCGACCACCGGGCCCTGGCCCGCGCCATCACCGTCATCGAGTCCGGGAACGTCCCCGCCGACCTGCGGAACCTCATCACCGAGACGGCCAAGGACCGGCCGGTGCCCGTGCTGGGCATCACCGGCACCGGCGGCTCCGGCAAGTCCTCGCTGACCGACGAGCTGGTCCGCAGGCTGCGCCTGGACCAGCAGGACAAGCTGCGCGTGGCCGTCATCGCCGTGGACCCCACCCGCCGGCGCGGCGGCGGCGCCCTGCTCGGCGACCGCATCCGGATGAACAGCATCGACGGCGGCGCGGTCTTCTTCCGCTCGCTGGCCACCCGCGGCGCCGACACCGAGGTCCCCGCGGGGCTGGCCGACAGCATCGCCGCCTGCAAGGCCGCCGGGTTCGACCTGGTCATCGTGGAGACCCCCGGCATCGGCCAGGGCGACGCCGCGATCGTGCCCTTCGTCGACGTCTCCCTCTACGTGATGACCCCGGAGTTCGGCGCGGCCTCGCAGCTGGAGAAGATCGACATGCTCGACTTCGCCGACGCCGTGGCCATCAACAAGTTCGAGCGGCGCGGCGCCGAGGACGCCCGCCGCGACGTGGCCCGCCAGCTCGTGCGCAACCGCGAGGCGTTCGGCGCCTCCTGGGCGGACATGCCCGTCTACGGAACCAGCGCCGCCACCTTCAACGACGACGGCGTCACCGCCCTCTACCAGGAGCTGCGCGGCCTGCTCGCGGCCAAGGGCGTCCCGTTCGGCGACGGCGTCCTGCCGCGGGTGGACACCAGGACCTCCCGGCACGCGGCCACCGTCGTCCCGCTGGCGCGCCAGCGCTACCTCTCCGACATCGCCGAGGCCGTGCGCGGCTACCACCGCCGCACCGACGAGCAGGTCGCCGCCGTCGGCAGGCACCGCGCCCTGGAGACCGCCCGCGAGGCGCTGGCCGAGACCCCGTCGGCCGACCTCGACCGGATCGCCGCGAGCGCCGCCGAGCGCGTCGACAAGGAGACCCTGGGCGCCCTGGCCGCCTGGCCGAAGACCGTCGAGGAGTACGGCGCCGAGGAACTGGTCGTCCACGTGCGCGACAAGGAGCTGCGCACCCCGCTGTGGCGGGAGACGCTGTCGGGCAACAAGGTCCCCCGCGTCTCGCTGCCCCGCTTCGACGACGACGCCACCCTGGTCCGCTTCCTGCGCAAGGAGAACCTGCCCGGCCGGTTCCCCTTCACCGCCGGGGTGTTCCCCTTCAAGCGCGAGGGCGAGGACCCGGCGCGCATGTTCGCCGGTGAGGGCGACGCCTTCCGCACCAACCGCCGGTTCAAGCTCCTCTCCGAGGGCAACCCGGCCACCCGGCTGTCCACCGCGTTCGACTCGGTGACCCTCTACGGCCGCGACCCCGACACCCCGCCGGACGTCTACGGCAAGGTCGGCACCTCCGGTGTCTCCATCGCCACCCTGGACGACATGAAGGCGCTCTACGCGGGCTTCGACCTGACCGCGCCGACCACCTCGGTCTCCATGACCATCAACGGCCCGGCGCCGACGATCCTGGCGTACTTCCTCAACACCGCCATCGACCAGCGCGTGGACGCCTTCGCCGCCGAGCACGGCAGGCAGCCCACCGAGGACGAGCGCGCCGAGCTGGCCGCCTGGGCGCTGGCCAACGTGCGCGGCACGGTGCAGGCCGACATCCTCAAGGAGGACCAGGGCCAGAACACCTGCATCTTCTCCACCGAGTTCAGCCTGCGGATGATGGCCGACATCCAGGAGTGGTTCATCCGCAACAGGGTCCGCAACTTCTACTCGGTGTCGATCTCCGGCTACCACATCGCCGAGGCGGGCGCGAACCCCCTCAGCCAGCTCGCCTTCACCCTGGCCAACGGCTTCACCTACGTCGAGTCCTACCTGGCCCGCGGCATGGACATCGACGACTTCGCGCCCAACCTGTCGTTCTTCTTCTCCAACGGCATGGACGCGGAGTACTCGGTCATCGGCCGGGTCGCCCGCCGCATCTGGGCGGTCGCGATGCGGGACCGCTACGGCGCCAACGAGCGCTCCCAGAAGCTGAAGTACCACGTGCAGACCTCGGGCCGCTCCCTGCATGCCCAGGAGATGAACTTCAACGACATCCGCACCACTCTGCAGGCGCTGTGCGCCCTCTACGACAACGCGAACTCCCTGCACACCAACGCCTACGACGAGGCGATCACCACCCCCACCGAGTCCTCGGTCCGCCGCGCCATGGCCATCCAGCTCATCATCAACAAGGAGTGGGGCCTGTCGATGAACGAGAACCCGCTGCAGGGCTCGTTCATCATCGATGAGCTGACCGACCTGGTCGAGGAGGCCGTCCTCGCCGAGTTCGACCGGCTCTCCGACCGCGGCGGCGTACTCGGCGCGATGGAGACCGGCTACCAGCGCGGCCGCATCCAGGACGAGTCGATGCTCTACGAGCACCGCAAGCACGACGGCTCGCTGCCGCTGGTCGGGGTGAACACGTTCCTGCCCGCCGCGGGCGACGAGGACCACGTGGTCGAGATCGAGCTGGCCCGCGCCACCGAGGCCGAGAAGGAGTCCCAGGTCCAGCGCACCCGTGCCTACCAGGACTCCCACCGCGCCGACGCGGCCGACGCGCTGGCCAGGCTGCGCGCCGCGGCCTGCGCCGACGGCAACGTCTTCGAGGTGCTGATGGACGCCGCCCGCGTGTGCACGCTCGGCCAGATCACCGAGGCGTTCTTCGAGGTCGGCGGGCAGTATCGGCGCAATGTCTGAGCGATCGGGCACACTGGTGAACCCGTCATGAGCGGGGTTGGAGCGAAAGGGGAACCGGTGATCAGCCGCGTCGGAGTGGTCGGATCGGGACTGATGGGGTCGGGCATCGCGGAGGTGTGCGCGCGCTCCGGGGTCGACGTCATCGTCGCCGAGGTCACCAGCGCCGCGGCCGACGCGGGCCGGGCCAGGGTGGAGAAGTCGCTGGAGCGCGGTGTGCGCAGCGGCAAGCTGACCGCCGACGAGCGCGACGCCGCCCTCGGCCGCCTGCGGTTCAGCACCGACCTCGGGGAGTTCGCCGACCGCGAGTTCGTGGTCGAGGCGGTCGCCGAGATCGAGTCGGTGAAGACCGAG
This sequence comes from Actinokineospora lacus, assembly GCF_053813445.1. Classification (NCBI taxonomy): domain Bacteria; kingdom Bacillati; phylum Actinomycetota; class Actinomycetes; order Pseudonocardiales; family Pseudonocardiaceae; genus Actinokineospora; species Actinokineospora lacus. The sequence goes on along the minus strand of NZ_JBQERA010000017.1, from coordinate 104,607 downwards.
GTGTTCACCACCCTGGACAAGGTGGTCGAGGACCCGGCCGCGGTGTTCGCCTCCAACACCTCGTCCATCCCGATCATGAAGCTGGGCATGGCGACCGGGCGGCCCCAGCAGGTCATCGGCGTGCACTTCTTCAACCCGGTGCCCGTGCTGAAGCTGGTCGAGCTGGTCCCGTCGCTGCTGACCGCCGAGGAGACCAAGGAGCGGGCCAAGGGGTTCGTCGAGTCGGTGCTCGGCAAGGAGGTCATCGCCTCCCAGGACCGCGCCGGGTTCGTCGTCAACGCGCTGCTGGTGCCCTACCTGCTCTCGGCGATCCGGATGCTGGAGTCCGGGTTCGCCTCGGCCGAGGACATCGACAAGGGCATGATCCTGGGCTGCGCCCACCCGATGGGCCCGCTGCGCCTGGCCGACCTTATCGGACTGGACACCACCAAGGCGATCGCCGACTCGCTCTACGACGAGTTCAAGGAGCCGCTGTACTCCGCCCCGCCGCTGCTGCTGCGCATGGTGGACGCCGGGCTCATGGGCAAGAAGTCCGGCCGCGGCTTCTACCAGTACTGACCGGCCAGTACTGGCAGCCAGCGCAGGCAGCCAGTACTGACAGCGGAGAAGGCCGGGCCCCCTGCGGGCCCGGCCTCCTCCTGTCCCCCTATTACGCCGGAACCATGCCCATGAACAGCAGCTTGTTCGGCGAGCCGAGACCCGGGTTGATCACGACGTTGGGCGTGGCGTTGTCGGCGATGGCCGCCGCGGTCTGCCAGGCGGTGTCACCGGGGAACTTCTGCCGCCAGAGCGCGGCGGTGCCGGTGACGTGCGGGGCGGCCATCGAGGTGCCGCTGATGGTGTTGTAGGCGTTGTCCGCGGTGCCCCACGCGGAGTAGATGGCGCCGCCGGGGGCGAAGACGTCCACGCACGGGCCGAAGCTGGAGAACACCGAGCGGGTGTCGTTGTTGTTGGTCGAGGCGACCGTCGTCGCCGCGGGCGTGCTCGCCGGGGACTGCAGGCAGGCGTTGTTGTTGGAGTTGCCCGCCGAGACCGAGTAGTGCACGTTCGCGGCGATGGAGTTGCCCACGGCGGTGTTCAGCGGCGGGAAGACGCCGCCCCCGAGGCTCATGTTGGCGACGGCCCTGGTGCCCGGGTTCATGATCGAGTTGTTGGTCACCCAGTCGACCCCGGCGATGACCCCGGCGTAGGAGCCCGAACCCGCGCAGTTGAGGACCCGGACGGCGACGAGCTGCGCGTCCTTGGCCACGCCGACGGTCTGCCCGCCCACGGTGCCCGCGACGTGCGTGCCGTGGCCGTTGCAGTCGTTGCCGGGCGGGAAGACGCCGCCGACGGTGTCGATGCCGTAGATGGCCTGGCCGTTGAACTCCTGGTGGGTGTACCGGATGCCGGTGTCGATGATGTACGCCTTCACCGAGGGAGCGGTGTTGGGGTGGTGGTACTTGGTGTCGAAGGGCAGCGACCGCTGGTCGATCCGGTTGAGCCCCCACGAGGGCGGGTTCGTCTGGACCTGGAGCGCGGTGGTGTGCACCTCGGCGTCCTGCCAGATCTCGCGGAAGCGCCGGTCGGCGGTCAGCGCGCGGGCCTGCTCGGCGCTGGCCTTGACCGCGAAGCCCTTCAAGGAGCTGGTGTAGAGGTGCACGATCCCGATGCCGTACTGGCGGGCGACCTCGTCGGCGGTCCTCTTGACCACGTCGGCGGAGGCGCTCTCGTCGGCGAGCAGGGCGAGGTAGCTGTCTGCGATCGGGTCGGCGGCGGCGGCCGTGCTGACGCGGCCGGGGCCCGCGTCGGCGAGCTGGAGGCCGGTCGGGGTGGCGGCCACCGGGGTGGCGACACCGCCCAGTGCCGCGGCGACGGCCGCGGCCAGGGCGAGCCTGCGGGAGATCTTCATCGAGTTCCTCCGGGGATTTCAGGGTCACCCGAAGAAAAACCGGTCCCGATTGCGGATCGGTTGTGGATCGCTTGTCAGCGGTTGCGGCCCACCACGACGTGGTGAGCCGGCAGGTCGACGGGCGAATCGACCTACCGGCTCATGCCCGGACGGGACCTGTCCGGGGGATCGGGGGTGACTACTTGCCGAAGCCCGCCGTGAGCCCGGTCAGGAGGAACCGGCGGCCGATCAGGTACACCGCGAAGATCGGCAGCACCGACAGGGTGACCGCGGCCAGCAGCCCGGGGACGTTCGCGCCGAACTGGCCCTGGAACTCCCACAGCCCCAGGGTCAGCACCCGGGTGTCGGTCGACTGGGTGAGCACCAGCGGGAACAGGAACCCGTTCCACGCCGTCAGCGCCGTGTAGATCACGATGGTGACCACCGCGGGCTTCGCCAGCGGGAGCACCAGGTGGCGCAGGGTCTGGAACGCGCTCGCGCCGTCGAGCTCCTGGGCCTCGTACAGCTCCCGCGGCACGTCGCGGAGGCTGTTGGTCATCACCAGGGTGGCCACCGGCAGGGCGAAGGCCGCCGTCGGCAGGATGATCGCGGTCAGGCTGTCGTACAGGTGCATCCGGGTGATCAGCAGGTACACCGGGATGATCGTGGCCTGCGCCGGGATCGCCAGGCCCATCAGCAGCAGGGTGAAGCCGTAGCGCACGATCGGGCTCGTGCTGCGGGCCACCGCGTAGGCCGCGGGCACGGCCAGCGCCACGACGATGGCCACCGTGCCCACGGTGACGATGATGTTGTTCAGCAGGTACTGGCCGAACCCGCCCTGGAGCACCGTGCCGTAGTTGTCCAGCGTCGGGTTCTCCGGCAGGGCGAGGGAGTCGCCGGTCAGGTACTCCCCGCGGCTGCGCAGGCTGCCCGTCAGCAGGTAGTACATCGGGACGATGACCACGACCAGCCACAGCATCGAGCCGATGCCCGCGACCACGTTCGGCCGGGTCCGGCGCCGCGGGTTGCGCGCCGGGGGCGGCGTCCTCTCCGGGGTCCGGGTCATCACCGCGGTCACTGGCCCTCCTGCTGGCTCTGCATCTTCCGGAACCGGGTGACCCGCATGACGATCAGCGACAGCGTGGTGCCCAGCACCAGCAGCATCACCGCGATCGTGCTCGCGTAGCCCATCTGGAAACCGGCGAAGCCGGTGTCGTACATGTACAGCGGCGCGATGCGGGTGGCCGTTCCCGGGCCGCCGTTGGTCAGGATCAGCACCGTGTCGAACGTGGTCAGGGCGCCGACGACCATCAGGATGGACGAGGTCACCACCGTGTAGCGCAGCTGCGGCAGGGTGACGTAGCGGAACCGGCCGAAGCGACTGGCGCCGTCGATCAGCGCCGCGTCGTAGAGCACCGCCGGGATGTTGCGGGCGGCGCCCTGGTACAGCAGCGCGTGGAACGGGATGTACTGCCAGCTCACGACGAACACCACGGTGTACAGCGCGATCTCCGGGTCGCCCAGGAAGCCGACCGCCTGCAGCGCGGTGACCGACTGCGGGAGGCCGAAGTTCGGGTCGAGCAGCACCTGCCACAGCAGCGCGATCGCCGCGGTGGACAGCAGCAGGGGGATGAAGAACAGCGCGCTCAGGACCGCCCGGTTGCGCTGCTTCCCGGCCGACCAGGCCCCCATCAGCAGGGCGACGGGGGTCTGGACGGCCCAGGTGAGGACCATGAACACCGCGGTGCGGCCGAGCGCGTCGCGCGCCGCCCCGTCGGAGAGCAGCCGCGTCCAGTTGTCCAGGCCCAGGAACTCCGGTGTGCCCAGACCGCCCCACGCGGTCATGCTCAGGTACACCACCAACACCATGGGCAGGGCGGCGAAGATCCCGAAGAACCCGAACGCGGGAACCGCGTACCAGGGGGACGGGCGGACGGTAGTCATGTGCTCTCCGACGGGGGTGAATTAGCTGCTGGCGAGGGCGTCGGCGAACGCCTGGGGCGCCACCTTGCCCAGGAAGAACTCCTGCAGCTGGGTCAGCATGAACTCGGCCTGGTCCGCGGGCAGGTCCTGGTCCCAGGACAGCTGGAAGGTGGGCGCGTCCTTGGCGATCCCGTACACCCACTGGGTGTACTCGGCGTTGGGTGCCGCCTTCAGCTGCTCCTCGATGCCGCTCACCGCGGGCACGTCACCGGCGTCGATGAGCGCCTTGACGTACTCCGGGCTGGTCAGCTGCGTGGTGACGAACTCCTTGGCCGACTCCAGCTGCGGGGAGCCCTCGGTCAGGGAGTAGTAGTTCGTCGCGTTGCCGACCACGTTGCCAGGGTCGCCCTTGCCGCCCGCGATCGTCGGGAACTCCACCCAGCCGAGGTCGCCCGCCTTGACGAAGTCCGGGCTCTGGCTCAGCTGGTTGGTGTACTCCCACGACCCCATCAGGTGCATGGCCGAGCGGCCCTGCGCCAGCAGGGTCGACGCGCCGCCGATGTCGTAGCCCACCGAGGCGAACTTGGTGCCGAAGGCGCCGCGGTCGATGAGGCCCTTGAGCGTGGTCATCGCCTCGACCACGGCCGGGTCCTTCCAGCCCGCCGGGCCGTTGTCCCGGACGTTCTTGAACACCTCGGGACCGGCGATCCGGTCGAGCACGTACTCCGCCCACATCAGCTCGGTCCACGCCTGCGAGCCCGCCAGCGAGATCGGCGTGATGCCCTTGGCCTTGAACGTGTCGACCAGGGTGAGCAGGTCGTCCCAGGTCTTCGGCGGCTGCGCGCCCGCCTCGGTGAAGACCTTCTTGTTGTAGAACAGGACAACCGGCTGCATCCCGCGCATGGGGATGCCGTAGTGCTTGCCGTCGATCTTCGCCCCGTCCAGCACGCTGGGCAGGAACGCGGACTTCAGCTCCGGGTTGCTGTCCAGCAGCCCGGTCAGGTCGGCGACCTTGCCCGCGTCGACGTACTCCTTGAGGTTGCCGCCGCCCCAGTTGAAGAACACGTCCGGGGCGTTGGGCGACCCGAGCGCGACCCGCAGCTTCTGCTTGTACGGGTCGTTGCCGAAGGTCTCCAACTTCGCCTTGTCGGCGCCGAAGGCGTTGATCGAGCCCTGCTCGATCTTGTTGAGGGCGTCGTCCTGCAGCGCCCAGATAGTCACCGGGTCACCCGCGCCGCCGCCCGCGCTTGGCCCAGCCGTGCCACACGCGGCCAGCGTCGCCGCGGCGAGCACCGCGCCCACCGCTCGCAGCCGTGTCCCAGATCGGCGCACCATCGCACCGCCCACCTTCCGAAAGTTTTTCGATATGACTTCGACTCGGAGGGAAATTAAACCCGTCGCAATAGCGTGTCAAGCCTCACAAGGTATCGCAACTTTTTCGAGTATCCCCTGTTCAGGGGGCTACCAGCGCTTATTCAGTTTCGCTGGCGACTCGAAACTTCCCGCTCTTGTGTTTCGGAGAGGTTTCGAGAAAACTTGGCCGAAGACCAGGCCAATCCCCGCCGAGGAGGAGCGATGACCGGACCCCGAACGCGGCGGCCCACCTTGGCCACCATCGCGCAGGCCGCCGGGGTGTCCCTGCCCACGGTGTCCAAGGTGCTCAACGGCAAGGACGACGTCGCCGCCGAGACCAGGGCCCGGGTGCGCAGGCTGCTCGAGGAGCACGCGTACGTGCCGGTCGGCGCCCGGCGGGCGGCCACCGACCAGATCGTGGTGGACCTGGTGTTCACCGCGCTGGACAGCCCGTGGGCGGTGGAAATAATCCGCGGGGTCGTCGAGTCCGGTGTGGAGCCGGTGATCTCGGCGATGTCGACGCGGCGCGACTGGGCGTCCTCGCTGGTGCGCACGCGGCGCGCGGGCGCGCTGCTGGTGACCTCGGAGCTGACCAAGGCGGACCTGCGGCTGCTGGAGCGCGCCAGGGTGCCGCTGGTCGTCGTCGACCCCGCCGACCTGCCCAGCCCGGAGGTGCCCAGCGTGGGCGCGACCAACTGGGCGGGCGGGCTCGCCGCGACCGAGCACCTGCTGGAGCTGGGGCACCGGCGCATCGCGATCATCGGCGGGCCCTTCGGGTTCCTGTGCAGCAAGGCGCGCATAGACGGCTACCGCACCGGGCTGGAGCGCGCGGGCATCGCCGTCGACCCCGACCTCGTGCGCCACGGGGACTTCCACCACGAGAGCGGCTACCGGCGCGCGCTGGAACTGCTGGCGCTGCCCTCGCCGCCGACGGCGATCTTCGCCGGGAACGACGAGCAGGCACTCGGCGTCATCGAGGCCGCCAGGGGCCTGGGCCTGGAAGTGCCCACCGCGCTGAGCGTCGTCGGGTTCGACGACCTGCCGGTGGCCCGCTGGTCCGCGCCGCCGCTGACCACCGTGCGCCAGCCACTGGCCGAGATGGGCAGGCTCGCGGGCCGGATGCTCGCCGAACTCATCGCCGGGACGCCCCCGAGAAGCCACCGCGTCGAACTGGCCACACCACTGATCGTGCGCGCCACCACCGCGCCACCCCCGAGCTGAGTCATCCAGAGCTGAGTCACCCGCAGCTGAGTTACCCGCAGCTGAGTTACCGCGGACGTGCGAGCGCGGCTCTGCCGACCGCGCCGATCCGCCCTGCGATTTGTCGAAGGAGCACAGTGACCACCCCCGTCCCGTCCCGCCTTGACGGCGCCCCCTGGGCAGACCCGGACCGCCCGGCCGCCGAGCGGGTCGCGCTGCTCGTCGCCGAGCTGACCCTGGAGGAGAAGCTGGCCCAGCTCGTCGGCGTGTGGGTCGGGGTGTCCGACACCGACGACGAGGTCGCCCCCGCCCAGCACGAGTTCGCCGAGCCGCTGCCCCCGTGGGACGAGCTGACCCGGCCGGGGCTCGGCCAGCTGACCCGGGTGTTCGGCACCCGCCCGGTCGACCCGACCGTCGGGGCGAAGGTGCTGGCCGAGACCCAGCGGCGCCTGGTCGCCAACTCCCGCCACGGCATCCCGGCGATGGCGCACGAGGAGTGCCTGTCCGGCTTCACCGCCTGGCAGGCCACCGTGTGCCCGGTCCCGCTGGCCTGGGGCGCCACGTTCGACCCCGACGCGGTGGAGCGGATGGCCGCGCTGATCGGCGGCTCCATGCGCCAGGTGGGCGTGCACCAGGGCCTGGCCCCGGTGCTCGACGTGGCCCGCGACCCGAGGTGGGGGCGCACCGAGGAGACCATCGGCGAGGACCCGTACCTGGTCGGCCTGGTCGGCGCGGCCTACACCCGCGGCCTGGAGTCGACCGGGATCGTCGCCACGCTCAAGCACTTCGCCGGCTACTCGGCCTCCCGCGGCGGCCGCAACCACGCGCCGGTCTCGGTGGGCGCCCGCGAGTTCCGCGACGTGCTGCTGCCGCCCTTCGAGATGGCCCTGCGGCTGGGCGGCGCGCGGTCGGTCATGCACTCCTACGCCGCCGTCGACGGCGTCCCGCCCGCGGCGGACCCCGCCCTGCTGACCGACCTGCTGCGCGAGGAGTGGGGCTTCACCGGGGTGGTCGTCGCCGACTACTTCGGGGTGTCCTTCCTGGAGACCATGCACGGGGTGGCGTCCTCCCCGGGCACCGCCGCGGCCCTGGCGCTGGCGGCGGGCGTGGACGTGGAACTGCCCAGCGTGCGCTGCTACGGCGACCCGCTGGCCGACCTGGTCCGCTCCGGTGAGGTCGACGAGTCGCTCGTGGACCGCGCGCTGACCCGGGTGCTGCGGCAGAAGTGCGAACTCGGCCTGCTCGACGCCGACTGGGAGCCGCACCCGGCCGACAGCGTCGACCTCGACCCGCCGGAGCTGCGGGCGCTTTCGCGGGAGCTGGCGGAGAAGTCGGTGGTCCTGCTGGACAACGACGGCACGCTGCCGCTGGGCCCGGTCTCGCGGCTGGCGGTGCTCGGCCCGTGCGCGGACGAGGTGCTCTCGCTGTTCGGCTGCTACGCCTTCCCCAACCACGTCGGCACCCTGCACCCGGACATCCCCCTCGGCGTCTCGGCCCCGACCCTGCTCGACGCCCTGCGCGCGGAGTTCCCGTCCGCCGAGGTCACCTTCGAGGAAGGCTGCCCGGTCGACACCGACGACCCGAGCGGCATCCCGGCCGCCGTCGAGGCCGCGCGGGCCGCGGACGTGTGCGTGCTGGCGCTCGGCGACCGCTCGGGCCTGTTCGGCCGCGGCACCTCCGGCGAGGGCTGCGACGCCGCCGACCTGTCCCTGCCCGGCGCCCAGGTGGCGCTGATGGAGGCGGTGCTCGCCGCCGGTGTGCCGGTCGTGCTGGTGGTCCTCTCCGGGCGCCCGTACGCCCTGGACGTCAGCGGCGGAGCCGTCGTGCAGGCGTTCTTCCCCGGCGCCGAGGGGGCGGGCGCGGTGGCGGGCGTGCTGTCCGGGCGCGTGAACCCCACCGGCAAGCTCCCCATCCAGGTCCCGCGCACGCCGGGCGGCCAGCCCCACGGCTACCTGCACGCCCGCCTGGACGCGCCGAGCGGCATCACCGCCGCCGACACCACCCCGGCCTACTCCTTCGGCCACGGCCTGTCCTACACGACCTACGAGTACTCGGACCTGACCTTCGACGCCACCACCATCCCCACCGACGGCTCGGTGACGATCTCCTGCACCGTCCGCAACACCGGGGAGCGCGCGGGCGCCGAGGTCGTCCAGCTCTACCTGCACGACCCGGTCGCCTCGGTCGCCCGCCCGGTCCAGTGGCTGGCCGGCTTCGCCCGAGTCGACCTGGCCCCCGGCGCCGCCGCCACCGTCCACATGCGCCTGCACACCGACCGAACCGCCTTCACTGGCCGAACCGGCGAGCTGATCGTCGAGCCAGGCACCCTGGACGTCCACATCGGAGCCTCCAGCACCGACCACCGCCTCTCCGGCACCATCACCCTCACCGGCCCACCCCGCCCGGCAACCCACACCCGTGTCCTGCACACCCCCGTGGAAGTAACCCCCACCCACTGATTTTCGAGCAGCAGCAAGAAACCCAAAAGCGCAGCCCCCACCACTCCCCGGGGGGACAGCCCCGCTCCAGCCTATCGGCGGCAGGCCCGCGCAAAGGGCCAGACGGCACGGTTGTGGACAACTTCGTCGCCTGTGGACAGCAGACTTGACATGCCCTTGGAGGCTTGAATGACCAGGTCACGCTTACCCAGACTCCGATCGCTCTGCACCGCGCTCATGGTCGCTGTGGCTGGGCTCACCATCCCGCCCGCGGCGACGGCGGCGGAGGGTGGGGCGATCGCGCCGGGCGGGTACATCGCGGAGAGCCCGGGGCATGGGCGGTTTCCGCTGGTGTCGCGGGGGGAAGCCGCGCCGATCCTGGTGGAGGACGGCGACCACCCCGGCGTGCGGCGGGTCGTCAACGACCTTCGCGATGACATCGAGCGCGTCACCGGTGAGGCGCCCGCGGTCAACCCGCCGGGCACGCCGCGGGAGGTGGTGCTTGTCGGCACGCTGGGGCGCAGTGCGCGGATCGATCAGTTGGTGCGCGGTGGCAAGCTCGACGTCCGGGGGGTCGAGGGCAAGTGGGAGACCTCGCTCCAGCAGGTCGTCGACAACCCGATGCCCGGGGTCCGCAGGGCGCTGGTGATCGCAGGCAGCGACCAGCGCGGAACGGTCTTCGGCGTCTACGACGTCTCGCGGGCCATGGGTGTCTCGCCCTGGTACTGGTGGGACGACGTCACGCCCCAGCCGCGCCGGGAGCTCCACGTGCTGCCGGGCAGGCACACGCAGGGCACGCCCGCGGTGAAGTACCGGGGGTTCTTCATCAACGACGAGAACCCCGCGCTCGGGCGGTGGGCGCCGCGGACCTTCGGGCCGGGGCACGCCCCGGGCCACCCCAACGGGTTCAACTCCCAGTTCTACGCCAAGGTCTTCGAGACCATGCTGCGCCTCAAGGCCAACTACCTGTGGCCCGCCGTCTGGGGCCGCGCCTTCGCCGAGGACGACCCGGCCAACCACCGCACCGCCACCGAGTACGGCGTCGTCATGGGCACCTCGCACGAGGCGCCGATGATGCGGGGGATCGAGGAGTGGAACCGGCACGCCGTGGCGGCGGTGCGCGACGCGAACGGGGAGGTCGTCACCCCGGGGCGCGACCCGTACGGCGGCACCGGCGAGTGGAGCTTCCGCCGCAACCGCGCGGCGATCGAGGCTTACTGGACCGAAGGCGTCCGGCGGATGGTCGACCAGGACTTCGAGGGCGTCGTCACGCTGGGAATGCGCGGCAACGGCGACGTCAGCCTGCCCGACGGCGACGGCATCGAGCTGATGCAGGAGATCATCCGCACCCAGCGGGCGATCCTCGACCGGGAGACCGAGGGCGACATCACCGGCGTCCCGCAGGTGCAGACGCTCTACAAGGAAGTCCAGCGCTACTGGGACAAGGGCCTGCGCCCGCCCGATGACGTGACCGTCGTCTTCTGTGACGACAACTGGGGCAACATGCGCAAGCTGCCCGAGGACGACCTCCCCGAGCGCGCGGGCGGCTACGGCATGTACTACCACTTCGACTACGTCGGCGGCGGCCGCAACTACAAGTGGGTCGACACCACGCTGCTGCCCAACCTCTGGGACCAGCTCAACCAGACCTACCAGTCCGGTGTGGACCGGCTGTGGGTGGTCAACGTCGGCGACATGAAGAACCAGGAGCTGCCGCTGCAGTTCTTCCTGGACTACGCCTGGAACCCCGAGCGCTGGCCGCTGCACAGGCTCGACGAGTGGGAGCGCCGCTACGCCGCGGAGAACTTCGGCTCGGCGCTGGCCGGTCCCATCGCCGAGGTGCTGCGCGAGTACGGCAAGCTCCAGTCCCGCCGCAAGCCGGAGCTGCTCAACCGGCGCATCACCGTCGACCCGGCCAAGGACGTCGCCACCGACTCCTCCGCCGTGGTCTACGACGACCGCGCCACCCCGTTCAGCATCACCGCCTACCGCGAGATCGAGCTGGTCACCGACGAGTGGCAGGCCCTGTCCCGCCGGGCGGAGCACATCGCCACCAAGGTCCCGGCCCGGCTGCGGGATGCCTACTACCAGCTCGTCCTCTACCAGGTGAAGGCTGGCGCCAACCTCTACGAACTCCGGGAGGCCAACTTCACCAACCTGCTCTACGCCGGGCAGGGCCGCGCCGCCACCAATGACCTGGCCGACATCGCCGAGGCCCGCTTCGCCGACGACCAGGCCATGTCCGACTACTACAACCACACCCTCGCGGGCGGCAAGTGGGAGGGCTTCCAGACCCAGCCCAAGATCGGCTACGGCGACGTCGCGCGTTACGGCCCCAACGCGCCGTGGCAGCAGCCCGAGCGCGACCACGAGGCACTGCCGGACGAGATCTACCCGGCCGTGCAGCGCGTTGACCTGCCCGACCGCGCCGAGATGGGCGTCGGGATCGACGGCACGGACCAGTGGTGGCCCCACGCCGCCGGGGACGCCGTCCTGCCGGCGTTCAGCCCGCACCAGTCCCAGGCGCCGCAGTACATCGAGGTGTTCAACCGGGGAACCATCCCCTTCGGATACCGCGTCGAGGCACCATCGTGGCTGAAGGTCGACCGCCCGCACGGCACCGTCGACACCCAGGTCCGCGCCACGCTCACGGTGGACTGGAAGCGTGCCCCGCGCGGCAAGACCACGGTGCCGATCACGGTGCGGGGCAACGGCGCCGAGGTCACCGTCCAGGCCGTCGTGGACAACACCAAGGTCAACGCGCGCGGGTTCGTCGAGGCCAACGGGTACGTGTCGATGGAAGCTGAGCACTACTCACGAGCGGTCAACGCCAACGGCGTGCGGTGGGTGCGGATCGAGGACATCGGCAGGACCGGCGCGGGCATGGAGCCCTTCCCGGTGCGCGCCGACCGGCAGACCCCGGGTGGCGGCAGCCCGCGCCTGGAGTACGAGATGACCCTGACCACCGCCGGACCGGTCCGGGTGCTGGCCTACCTCTCGCCGCGCAACAACGTCTTCGACACCGACGGCCTGAAGTACGCGGTGAGCGTCGACGGGCAGGCTCCGCAGACCGTCAACATCACCACGGCCACCGGGGCCAACGACACCACGATGAACAAGCAGTGGGAGCGCAACACCTCCGACAACGTCAACCTCACGGCGACGACCCACGTGATCGACCGGCCCGGCAGGCACGTGCTGAAATTCTGGATGGTCGACCCGACCGTCGTCGTGCAGAAGATCGTCGTCGACACCGGTGGCGTGCGGCCGAGCTACCTCGGCCCGCCGGAGAGCAGGCGGGTGCGGTGAGCGGGCCCCTGGCCGGGTGGCGAGCCCGCCCGGCCAGGGGGTTCACCGCCCGCGGTACTCCGCGACGTAGTGCCAGCGCGGCGGCGGCGCGTCCTCGCGCGGCTCGTGCTCGGCCAGCGACACCAGCTCCAGCCCGTGGGCGGCCACCTCGGCCAGCTCGGCGGCGGTGAGCGGCAGGGCGATGCGGTCGGGCTCGTCGTCGGGACGGGCGGCGAACCCGGTCAGCAGCAGCCTGCCGCCGGGGGCGGTGAACCCCGCGATCGAGCGGATCGCCGCGCTCCGGTCGGCCCCGCGCAGCACCTGGATGGTGTACGCCTCGAAGACGAGGTCGAACCCGCCCGCCCACTCGGCGGGCGGGTCCAGCACGTCGGCGGCGTGGAAGTCGACGTGCGGGTAGGCCGCCCGGGCGGCGTCGACCGCGGTGGGGGACAGGTCGAAGGCGGTCACCCGGTAGCCGCGCGCGGCCAGGTGGGCCGCGTCGTGCCCGTAGCCGCAGCCCACCACCAGCGCCCTGCCGGTCGACCAGGCCGCCAGGCGCGGGTTCGGCTCGGTGCGGTGCCAGGGCACCGACGGCCCGCCCTGGGCCGCCTCGTCGTAGAGGCGCTCGAACCACTGGCGATCGCCCGCGGCGTTCGCGGCGGCGGCGACGCGGGTGGCGCGCTCGTGGTCGGGGTCTCGATAGGTCACTGGCGCATGGTGCCCGACACCCGTTCCGGCACAATCCTCTGGTGAGAAACAAATCACAAGGCAGGCGCTACCCAAGGGTAGTTGTCCAACCTTGCTCGGGTGGCAGAAATCGCACTCCGTTGGACCCCGGGCCCGGTAGGGGCACAGATAGTCGGGGTCGGCTCGTACCGCCCTGATCGCGCCGTCGACAGCGCGGGAATCGCCGTCCGGTTCGGCAGGACGGGCGAGTGGGTGCGCGAGCGCACCGGCATCGTCTCGCGCCGCGTGGCCGACGAGTCCGAGTCGGCCGCGGTCATGGCGGCGGCTGCCGGGGCCCGTGCCCTGGACCACAGTGGACTCGCCCCCGCGGACGTCGATCTGGTCATCGTGGCGACGTGCAGCGCCGACTCGCCGATCCCCGGCCTGGCAGCGGGGGTGGCAGTCGCGATCGGCGCGGGCGGCGCCGCCGGGTTCGACCTCAACGCCGCGTGCGCGGGCTTCTGCTACGCCCTGGCCGTGGCCGCCGACACCGTGCGCTGCGGCTCGGCGCGCACCGTGCTGGTCGTGGGCTCGGAGCGGATGACCGCCCTGGTCGACCCCACCGACCTGGGCACCAGCATCATCTTCGGCGACGGCGCGGGGGCCGCGGTGGTCACCGCCGCCGACGAGCCCGGCATCGGGCCGATCGTGTGGGGCAGCGACGGCGCCGCCGCCGACCTGATCCACATTCCCGAGGGCGGCCTCATGCACATGGCGGGCCAGTCGGTGTTCCGGTGGGCGACCACCGAGATCCACCCCATCGCCCTGCTGGCCTGCGAGCGCGCGGGCGTGCGCCCGGCTGACCTGGCCGCCATCGTGCCGCACCAGGCCAACCTGCGGATCATCGACGCCCTGGCCGTGAAGATCGGCGCCCCGGGCGCGGCCGTCGCCAGGGACGTGGTGGACGCGGGCAACACCTCGGCGGCGAGCATCCCGATGGCCATGGACCGGCTGCTGGCCGAGGGCGCGGCGCCGCCGGGCGGGCTCGCCCTGCTGATCGGCTTCGGCGCGGGCCTCACCTACGCCGCGCAGGTCGTTCGGTTGCCTCTAGGCCGTGTGTCAGGTGTGGGGTGCGGGAGAGTCGCGATCAGTTCGGTCGCAGGCGGCGCGGACGGATCGTCCTAATACCGGTGTTGTATTCGGGCGTGTCCGACCCGTGCCGCCTGCGGGCGGACTGGCGCGGCTATGCCGTGCTCCACACCTGACACACGGCCTACGGGTTCCGGCCGCTGTGTAGGCGGATCTGGTCGCGGTACCAGTAGTAGGAGTCCTTGGGCGTGCGGGTCTGGGTCTCGTAGTCCACGTGGATCAGTCCGAAGCGCTCCTGGTACCCGGCCGCCCATTCGAAGTTGTCGGTGGCCGACCAGGCGAAGTAGCCGCGGACGTCGACGCCGTCGGCGATCGCGTCGGCCAGGGCGCGCAGGTGGGCGTCGTGGTAGTCGACGCGGGCCTGGTCGGGGACGCGGCCGTCGACCGGGTCCGGGTCGTGGAAGGAGCAGCCGCTCTCGGTGATGTAGACCGGGGGCAGGGCATCGCCGTAGCGCTCGGCGAACATCGCGACCGTCTCCCGCAGCGCCTCGGGGACGATCGGCCAGCCGAAGTCGGTCCTGGGGCGGTCGGTGATGGGACGCGGCTCGAAGGGCAGGCCCGGGGGCAGCAGCGCGCCCTCCACCTCGGCCGACTCCCCGGAGGCCGCGCCCACGACGGTGGGCTGGTAGTAGTTGATCCCGTAGAAGTCCAGCGGCTCGGCGATGGTCCTGAGGTCGAGCGCCACCGGGCCGGGCATCGCCGCGGCGAGTTCCGGGGCCGGGTACTGCCCGCGCAGGATCGGGTCGGAGAACATCCAGTTGACCAGCGTGCGGTAGCTCTCGGCGGCGCTGACGTCGGCGGGCTCGGCCGAGGCGGGCCGCACCGGGCCGTGGTTGTTGGCGATGCCGATGCCCGAGCAGCCCTCGGCGCGCAGGGCCTGCACGGCCAGGCCGTGGCCGAGCAGCTGGTGGTGCACGGTGGGCAGCGCCTCGAAGCCGAGCGCGCGGCCGGGGGCGTGGCTGCCCAGGGCGTAGCCGAACATCGTCACCACGACCGGCTCGTTGAGCGGCATCCACAGCCGCACCCGGTCGCCGATGCGCCCGGCGACGACGGCGGCGTACTCGGCGAAGCGGGCCGCGGTGTCGCGGTTGAGCCAGCCGCCCGCGTCCTCCAGCTCCTGAGGTAAGTCCCAGTGGAACAGCGTGACCGCGGGCGCGATGCCCGCCGCGACCAGCTCGTCGACGAGGCGGTCGTAGAAGTCCAGGCCCGCGGGGTTGACGACCCCGCCGGGCATGACCCGCGGCCAGGCGGTGGAGAACCGGTACGCGCCGACGCCGAGCTCGCGCAGCAGGGCGACGTCCTCGGGGTAGCGGTGGTAGTGGTCGCAGGCGACCGCGCCGGTGTCGCCGCCGCGCACGGCGCCGGGGCGCGCGGTGAAGGTGTCCCACACCGACGGGCCGCGCCCGTCCTCGGCCACCGCGCCCTCGACCTGGTAGGCCGCTGAGGCCACGCCCCACAGGAAGCCGTCGGGGAACATGCTCACTCCTCGGGTGGATCGGGTGGATCGGGGTGGATCTGTCGGTCAGCGGACGGAGCGGATGCGGAAGACCAGCCCGGCGCCGAGCAGCCCCACGACGGCGGCCACCGTGTAGAGCATCGGGTAGCCGCCTGCCGAGCGCACGATGGGCGCGGCGATCACCGGGGCCAGCACCTGGGGCAGCGTGTTGGCGATGTTGACCAGGCCCAGGTCCTTCCCCCGGTCGGCGGCCGCGGGCAGCACCTGGGTGATCAGCGCGAAGTCGACGGCGGTGTAGGCGCCGAACCCCACTCCGAGGACCAGCGCCGCGGTGATCGCGCCCGGCCACGTCGGCCAGACCGCGAGCAGGATGGCGGCCACGGACACCACCACGCCCGACCCGGCCACGAACACCCGGCGCAGGCCCGCCCGGTCCGACCACGCCCCCGCGACCACGACCGTCGCCAGGAGCGCGACGGCGTAGAGCACGGTCAGCACGAGGACGCCGCCCTCGGGGTCGGCCACGCCGACCGCGTCGTCGAGGAAGTACAGCAGGTACAGCAGGGCGATCGCGTTGCCGAGGTTCATCAGGAACCGGGTCAGCCACGCCCAGCCGAAGTCGGGGTGGCGCCGGGGGTTGATCAAGAACCCGCGAGGCCGCCCGCCGCGCGGCCTCGCGGGCGCGGGCGGCTCGCGCACCAGCGCGAACGGCACCGCGCCGAGCAGCACGACGGCCGCGCAGACCAGGTACCCGCCCGCGACCGTGCCGCCCGCGACGGCCAGCCCGGTCCCGGCCATCACCCCGACGGTCTGCGCCAGCCCGAACCAGCCGCCGACCACGCCGCGGCGCGCCTCCGGCACCTGGTCGGGGATCGCGGCGCTCAGCGCGGCGAGCGGGGCGTTGAGCGCGACCTGCACCAGGCACCAGCCCGCGACCATGCCCGCCGTGGACCCCGCCTGGGACAGCACGACCAGCCCGCCCGCGCCCGCCACGGACCCGCCCACGACCCACGGGGCGCGGCGTCCCCAGCGCCCGGTGGTGCGGTCCGACAGCGCGCCCCACACCGGGTTGGCGACCATCGAGCACACCGCGCCGAGGCCCGCGACCACGGCCAGCAGCGCCTCCTTGCCCATCGGGTCGATGACGTCGGCCTGCTTGGCCAGCAGGATCTGCAGCGGCCCGTACCAGCCGACGAAGGTGGCCACCGTGGTCAGGACCAGCGCCGCGGTCCAGCGCGCCGAGACCACGGGTGTCGCCACGCTGCCCCCTAGGACGTGAAAAACGTTCGCGTCAGCATACGGGCGGGCGCAAGGGGATCAGTGCGGTGTGGACACCGCGCCCACTGGCCGCGCGGACAGCCCGAGCAGCCACTCCACCGCCTCCTCGCAGCGCGCCGCCGCCTGGCAGCCGCCGAGGGGGTCGGTGCCCGCGGAGCACGGGCCCTGGGTGTGCGCGTCCTGAGAACGCGTGTCCGGGGAGTGCGGGCCGAGAGTGTCCAGCTCGACGGTGTTCGGGCTGGCGGTGTTCGGGCTGGCGGTGTTCGGGTCCACGGTGTTCGGGGGGGTGCGCGGACCGGTCAGCACCAGCTTCTCGGCCAGCCGGGCGATGACCGCGCGGTCGGGGCCCGCGGTCCACGGGGCGCCGGGGTGTTCCGGCTCCGCCCAGGAACCGCCCTCGCCGGAGATCATCAGGGCGGGCACGCCCAAGGCCGCGGCCTGCTCCACCAGGGGGCCGGGGTCGGAGATCACGGCGCTGGAGGCCGCGAGCAGCCCGACGAGGTCCGGCTGCGGCGGCGGGTCGGCGACGACGACGCGGACCAGGCGGCCCAGCATGTCCTCGGCCTGGGCGCGCAGCCCGCTCTCCCGAGGGGCGGGCAGCACGACCTCAAGGTCCGGGGTGGTCAGCACCAGGTCCGAGACCGCGTGCAGGACGCCGGTCAGCGCCTCGCCGCGGTGCCGCTCGGAATCCAGGCACACCAACGTGATCCGGCACTCCCCGCGCGCCGCGGCGGCCTCGAGGTCGGCGTGCTCGGAGCGGCCCCTGCGGGACAGGGCGAGGCGGGCGGCGTCCACCGCGGTGCTGCCCACGGTCAGCACCGTGCGGTGCGCGTGCGCCTCGGCGGCCAGGTTCGCGCCCGCCGCCGCGGTCGTGGCCAGGTGCAGGGAGGCGACCTGCGCGATCAGCCTGCGGTGGCCCTCCTCCGGGAACGGCGCGGTCAGGTCGTGTGAGCGCACACCCGCGTCCAGGTGCACCACCGGGACGCGCCGCCAGAACGCCGCCATCGCCGCGCCGAAGGCGATCGCCGAGTCACCGGCGACCACCACGGCGTCCGCGGCGCAGTCGGCGAGGACCCGGTCCAGCGCGGACATCAGCGCCGGGGCGGTGCTCAGGCTCGCGCCCTCCAGCGGGACGACGGCGTCGGGCGCGGAGCCCAGGGCGGCCAGGGTGTCCGCGGCGGCGGGGCCGCAGGCGGTGAGCAGCACCCGGACCCTGCCGTGCGCGCGCAGCCGCAGCGCCAGTGGGGACAGCCGCACGGCCGCGGCGGCCTCACCGGCGACCAGGCACACCACCGGCTCCCGGTCGGGCCGGGCCTGCGCGGGGAGCGGGACCAAGGTGCACAGTGCCAAGGCCGCCCCCTTCCGACTGGGCACGACGCTACCGCCGGTGCGCCGAACGCGCAGCCGACACGCCGACCAGCGCTTTCCTCTTAGGAGTGACCGCCGCGCGGGCCGGAGCGCAGCCGTGTGGCGTACACCGCGGCCTCGGTACGGCGGTCGAAACCCAGCTTGTGCAGCAGCGTGGAGACGTAGTTCTTGACCGTCTTCTCCGCGAGGTAGAGCTGGGTGGCGATCTGGCGGTTGGTCATGCCCTCGGCGATCAGGTCGAGGATCTTGCGCTCCTGCGGGCTCAGGGTCGCGTAGCGCGGGTCCTCCACCCGGCCCGCGCGCAGCCGGTCGAGCACGGTCGCGGTGACGCCCGCGTCCAGCAGCGAGCCGCCGCCCGCCAGCGTGCGCACCGCCGAGACCAGGTCGTTGCCGGTGACCTGCTTGAGCATGTAGCCCGCGGCGCCCGCCATGATCGCGCCGAAGAGCGCCTCGTCGTCGGAGAAGGAGGTCAGCATCAGGCAGGCGGGCGGTGGGGACACCGCCGAGCGCAGGTCCCGGCACACCGTGACGCCCTCGCCGTCGGGCAGCCGCACGTCCAGGATCGCCACCTGGGGCCGCAGCGCGGGCACCCTGGCCAGTGCCTGGGCCGCGGTCGCCGCCTCGCCGACGACGGTGATGTCGTCCTCGGCCTCCAGCAGCTGGCGCAGGCCCCTGCGGACCACCTCGTGGTCGTCGAGCACGAACACCGAAATCGCCATCAGCCCTCCCGGCCGCGCAGCGGGACCTGCCAGTCGACGTGGGTGCCGTGCCCGTCGGGGGTCTGCACCCGGCACCGCCCACCCCAGCGCTCGGCCCGCCGGGCGATGTTGGTCAGCCCGCCGCGGTGGCCGATCCGGCCCGGCAGCCCGGCCCCGTCGTCGCGCACGAGCAGCACCAGCCGCGTCGCCGTGCGGTCGACGGTGACGCTCACCTGCACCCGGCCCGCCAGGGCGTGTCGGACCACATTGGACAGCGTCTCGCGCAGGGTGGCGATCAGGTCGAGCTGGATCTCCGGCGGCACCACCGAGTCCAGCGGCCCCTCCAGGCTCACGCTGGGCTCGAAGCCGAGGGTCACGGTGGCGTCGGAGATCGCCCGCAGGATCTCCCCGCGCACGCTGTGGGAGCCGTTCGCGGGCTCCTGCAGGGAGAAGATGCTGCGGCGGATGTCGCGGATGGTGGTGTCGATCTCGCTGACGAACCCGGCCAGCC
The DNA here is from genome assembly GCF_053813445.1 of Actinokineospora lacus. Lineage (NCBI taxonomy): Bacteria > Bacillati > Actinomycetota > Actinomycetes > Pseudonocardiales > Pseudonocardiaceae > Actinokineospora > Actinokineospora lacus. The sequence continues at coordinate 85,409 of NZ_JBQERA010000017.1, read as the reverse complement.
GCGGCGCGACCGGCGCGCCGTCGCCGCTGCGGCCCAGCCCCTGCAGACCGAGGCCGATGGCGAAGAGCCGCTGGATGACCAGGTCGTGCAGGTCGCGGGCGATGCGGTCGCGCTCCTCGAACAGCGCCAGCCGCTGGCGGTCCTGCTGGGCCTCGGCGAACTCGATGGCCAGCGCGGCGTGGCCCGCGTAGCTGGTGATCATGGCGATGTCGTCGGCGCTGAAGGGCGCGGCGCCGTTGCGCTTGGCCACGATCAGCACGCCGATGGGCGCCTGGCCGGTGCCCAGCGGGACGAACGCCGCCGGGCCGAGCATGGCGATGTCCTCGCCGAGGGTCTGGAACGTGCGCAGCGAGCGGCGCACCGTGGCGTCGGCGACCGCCTCGAAGGCCCGCGGGCGCCCGGTGCTGTAGACGTCGCCGGAGATGCTGTCGGTCAGCCCGACGCGGGCGCCCGCCAGCTGGCCCGCGAGTACCCCGTCGACGGTGCGCATGATGATCGTGTCGGGCCCGTCGGGCACCGCGACGATGGCGACCACCGCGTCCGGGATCTCCCTGGCCCTGCGGGCGAGCAGCGCGAAACCCTCGTCGGCCGACGGGCCGGTGCGCAGCACGGCGGTGACCTCGTTGGTGGCGCGCAGCCACTGCTCTCGGCGCTGGCCGCGCTCGTGGCGGTGGGCGTTGCCCAGCGCCGCGCCCGCGGCCTGGGCCAGCACGGCCAGCGCGCGCAGGTCGGCCTCGGCGAAGGCGGGCGCGTCCTCGGCCCGCGTGACGCGGAGCATGCCCACCGCGGCGCCCGCCACGCTGATCTGCTCGGTGGGGCCGGTGCCCGGGTCCTCGGGCGCGCCCGACGGGGCGGTGGCGCGGTCGGTGATCTCGCCGTCGGGGCCGAGCACGGTCAGCTCGGCCCGGGCGGCCCGGGTCAGGGTCACGGCGGCGGCCGCGGTCTGGCGCAGCACCGTGGCCACCGACAGGTCGCGCCCGATGGCGAGCACGGCGTCGAGGAGCGGGTCCGGCGGGGCCGCGACGGTGACCGCCCCGAACCCGCCCGCGTCGCGAACGTCGGTGTCCAGCTCCGCCTCCCCTCGGCCGCGCGCCCGCTATCGGCGCGTCTGGTGTTCAGATCGCTCGGTATGCCGTCATTGATACACCCTGACCGCGATTTTTTGCCCAATCGGGCTAATTGCGCCCACTTGTTGGTTGGCAATTCCCGGGTTGCCCCTCCTTCCGGTGATCTTATGACCGTCGACACCGTGCGTGGATCTTGGGTGACTGCGGGTGGACGCCACGGCTCCACCTGGGGGAATCCGCCCGGAGGGGCCCGGGACTTCTGCCTCTACCCGATCGCCGGGCGGTGAGGTCGCGATCGGAATGTCCACATTGTTTCCAATGGCGCCGGAAATCAGCGGAAAAGCGCAGTCCACCGCTCGGCGCCCCCACGCAGAACGATCCGCGCGCCGGGCGCGACATCGATTCGCCAGAATGCCGAGGCCGGTGCGCGGAGCACGTGCACCAGTGACGCGCGCAGGACCGCGGGGTGGGTGATCGCGGCGACCCGGCGGGGCGCCGCGGGCCGGGTGTCGAGCCAGGCGCCGACCCGGGCCACCACGTCGGCCACCGACTCCCCGCCGGGGGCGGGCGCGCTCGGGTCGCCCAGCCAGCTGGCCAGGCCCTCGGGGTCGGCCAGCTGGACCCTGCTCAGCGGCTGGCCGCGCCAGGAGCCCGCGTCGAGGTCGCGCAGGGCCTGGTCCCGCTCGGCGTCGAGGCCCAGCCACGCGGCGGTGTCGGCGCAGCGGGTCTCCGGCCCGCGCAGCGCGGCGTCGACCCGGGGCGCCCGCGCCTCGAACGGCTCATCGATGGTCTCGTCGGCGGGGAAGGCCGCCAACCGGGTCGCCGCGGTCGGCTGGTGGGCGATCATGACCAGCGTGGACTGTGACGCCCGCCGCTGCCCTGGTTGCCCCTGCCCTGGTTGCGTTGACACGGCCACCCGCGCTCCCATACGTTCCTGGATCGACCCTGATGGTAGAAGGAAGCCGGTGAGATTCCGGCACGGCCGCGCCACTGTGAAGGTCCGTTCGCGGGCCCCAGTCAGACCCTCTGCCATCTTCCCCCCTGACTCCGGGCCGCGGGTAGCCCGGATGGAGGCCCTTCATGACGTACGCCGTCCCCATGCCGGTTCGCATCCCGATCCGGGAAATCCTTCCCTACGCCGTGTTCGTCGGCGTCCTGTCGCTGCTGGTGATGTACTTCGTCAGCACCGAGCAGGGCGCGATGGCGATCTTCGACGGCGCCGCCGTCCACGAGTTGGTGCACGACGCGCGGCACCTGCTGGGCTTTCCGTGCCACTGACCGAAACCCCCACCCTCACCGTTCGCTCGCTGCTCGTGTGGGGCCTGCTCGCGGGCCTCGTCGGTGGCGTGCTCGCCTTCGGCTTCGCCAGCGCGTTCGGCGAGCCCGCGGTCGAGCGGGCCATCGCCATCGAGGACGCAGGCGCGCACTCGCACGGTGAGCATTCCCACGATGAGCCGGTGTCCCGGGCCTTCCAGGCGACTGGTGGCCTCGGGATCGGCGCGGTGGCCTACGGCCTGGGGCTGGGCGGTCTGTTCGGGATCGCCTTCGCCTTCGCCTACGGCAGGCTCGGCAGCCTGTCCCCGCGCGCCACGGCGCTCGCCTTGGCGGGCATCGGTTACGTGGCCGTGGTGCTCGTCCCGTTCCTGACCTACCCGGCGAACCCGCCCGCGGTGGGGCAGGAGTCGACGATCGGGCAGCGGACGGCGCTGTACTTCGCGGTGATCGGCGTCTCGGTCGTCGCGGCGGTCCTGGCGGGCGCGCTGACCAACCGGCTGACCGCCCGCCTCGGCGGGTGGCTCGCCGGGGTCTCGGCCGTCGTCGGGTACCTGGTGGTGGTGACGGTGGTGGCGAAGCTGCTGCCGTCGTTCCGCGAGGTGCCCGAGGGGTTCCCCGGTGACCTGCTGTGGGAGTTCCGGGTGGCGTCGCTGGGCACGTCCGCCGTGCTGTGGGCGGGCATCGGCGTGGTGTTCGCGGTGCTGCTGCACCGGGGGACCATCCGCCGCTGAAGTCACCAGTCCACCGCTGCCCGCGTCCACAGTGGACGCGGGCAGCGGTGTCTCAGGGCAGCGCCCGGAGCTCGGCGGCGGCCACCAGCTCCGCCGCCGAGCCGATCGGCCAGGTGCGCAGCCACAGCGGGCCCTCGATCCCGGTCACGGGGACGAAGCCGTAGGCACGGGAGTCCTCGGAGACGGGGAGGTTGTCGCCCAGGAGCCAGGTGTGGCCCGCGGGGACGGTCGCGGGGGCGTCGACGGTGCCGCGGCCGTCGGGGGAGCAGCAGACCCGGGGGGTGCGCGACCACGGGTCGCCGGACGGGGCCACCACCAGTTCCCGCCACGGACCGGCCCCGCCGGGCTGGACCAGGGCTCGTCCGCCGCTCACGCGCACCCGGTCGCCGGGCAGGCCGACGATCCGCTTGACGACGGAGGAGGAGTCGGGCTTGGGGCGGGCGACGACGATGTCCAGGCGGGCCGGGGTGTAGTCCTCGGCGAAGGGGTCGGTGAGGATGCGGTGGCCGGGTTCGATGGTGGGGGCCATGCTGCGGCCCTGCACCGCCAGTGACAGGGCGTGGCCCGCCGTCGCGGTGGCCAGCGCGGCGAGCAGCACCACGCTCAGCGTCACCGACCCGATGACCACCAAGCGCCGCCGGGTCCGGGTCGCCGCCACTGCTTCGCCTCCCGTGATCTCGCCTGGGGTCAGCGGCCTGCCGCGGCGACGAACCGGGCCACCGCGTCCGGCTGGCCCGCCGGGTGGGTGTGCAGGTACGAGGCGTGCACGCGGCCGCTGGCGAACCCCTCCCGGACGACGGCGCCCGAGGGGCCGCGCCACGCCCACGCCGGGCTCTCCCCGTGCACAGGATCGGTCCGGGTGCGGTGGAACTCGTGGCCGGTGACCCGCGCGCCCGCCGGGTGCAGGACGGAGTCGGCGGTGGCGACCGCGTCGCGGTAGCCGAGGGTGAGCCGGGGTGACATGACCGCGTCGACCGGCAGCGCCCCGCACATCGGCTGTCCGTCCAGAGTGGACGCCAGGTACAGCAGCCCGCCGCACTCGGCGTGCACGGGCATCCCGCCGCGGACCGCGTCGGCCACCGCCCGGCGCAGGGCGACGTTGCCCGACAGCGCCGCGGCGTGCTGCTCGGGGAACCCGCCGGGCAGCACCAGCCCGGCCGTGCCCGGCGGCAGGGCCGTGTCGCGCACCGGGTCGAGCACCGCGACGGACGCGCCCGCCGCGCGCAGCAACTCGACGTGCTCGGCGTAGCCGAAGGTGAACGCCGGACCGCCCGCGACCGCCACGACCACGGGCGCGGAGCGGGCCACCTCGTCCTCGGCGTTCCAGCGCGGCCCCGGCAGCGGCGGCGCGGTCGCGGCGAGGGCGGCCACCGCCGCCAGGTCCACCGACTCCGCCACCAGCGCCGACATCGCGGCCACGGCGCCGACGGCGTCCGCGCCGTGCTCGGCGGCGGGCACCAGGCCCAGGTGCCGCGACGGCACCCCGACCGCCGCGGCCCGCCGCACCGCGCCCAGCACCGGCAGGCCCACCTCGCCGCACGCCGCGCGCAGCACCTCCTCGTGCCGGTCGGAGCCGACCTGGTTGAGCACCACGCCCACCAGCCGCACCCCGGGCCGGAACGACCGGAACCCGTGCAGCAGCGCGGCGATGCTGCTGCTCTGCCCGCGCGCGTCGACCACCAGCACCACCGGGGCGCCGAGCGACTCGGCCACGTGCGCGGTGGAGCCGTACCCGTTCTCGATCCGCCCGTCGAACAGGCCCATCACGCCCTCGATCACGGCGATGTCCGCGCCCAGGGCGCCGTGCCGGAACAGCGGCGCGACCCGGTGCTCGCCGACGAGGTTCGGGTCGAGGTTGCGCCCGGGCCGCCCCGCGGCGAGCGTGTGGTAGCCGGGGTCGATGTAGTCGGGGCCGACCTTGAACGGCGCGACCGCGTGCCCCCTGGCCCGCAGCGCGCCCATCAGGCCGGTGGCCACGGTGGTCTTGCCGCTGCCCGACGCCGGGGCCGCGATGACCAGGCGGGCTACCACTCGATCCCCTTCTGCCCCTTCTGCCCCGCGTCCATCGGGTGCTTCACCTTCGCCATGTGCGCGACCAGGTCCGCGGCCTCGACCAGCGCGGGCGGCGCGTCCCGGCCGGTGATCACCACGTGCTGGTGGCCGGGGCGCCCGGTGAGGGTGGCGACGACCTCGTCGACGTCCAGCCAGCCCCACTTGAGCGGGTAGGTGAACTCGTCGAGGACGTAGAGGTCGTGCTCCTGCGCGGCGAGCCTGCGGGCGATCTCCCGCCAGCCCTCGCGGGCGGCCTCGGCGTGGTCGACCTCGGTGCCCGCCTTGCGCGACCACGACCAGCCCGAGCCCATCTTGTGCCACTGCACCGGCCCGCCCTCGCCGGTCTGCTCGTGCAGCCTGCCCAGCGCCAGGAACGCCGACTCCTCGCCGACGCGCCACTTCGCGGACTTGACGAACTGGAACACCCCGATGTCCCAGCCCTGGTTCCAGCCGCGCAGCGCCATGCCGAACGCCGCGGTCGACTTGCCCTTCATCTCGCCGGTGTGCACCAGCAGCAGCGGGCGGTTGCGGCGCTGCCTGGTCGTCTTGCCGTCGTCCGGGACGGCCTCGGGCTTGCCCTGTGGCACCGTGGTTCTCCTTATGCCGCGCGGGCCGCGCGCACCACGCCCGCGACCGCGTCCGCCGAGAGGTCCGCCAGCCGGACCCCGGTGCCGCCCAGGGCGTGGGCCAGCCCCTCGGCCAGGCCCAGCCGCACCGGGCCGCTCTCGCAGTCGACCACCACGGCGGCCACGCCGTCGCGGGCGAGCAGGGCCGCCGCGCGGGTGGCGTCGGCCAGCGGGTCGCCGCCGGGGCGGGCCGCGACGGTGGCGCGGCCGTCGGTGACCAGCACGAGCAGCGCGCGGCGGCGCGGGTCGCGCAGGCGTTCGGCGGCCAGGGTGCCGCGGGCCTTGAGCAGGCCGTCGGCCAGCGGGGTCCGCCCGCCGGTGCGCAGGTCCCGCAGCCGGGCCACGGCCGCCTCGACCGAGGAGGTCGGGGGGAGCGCGAGCGTGGACTCCTTACCGCGCAGGGTGATGAGGCCGACCTTGTCGCGGCGCTGGTAGGCGTCGCGCAGCAGGGAGACGACCGCGCCGGTCACCGCGGCCATCCGCTTGCGGGCGGCCATCGAGCCGGAGGCGTCGACCACGAACAGCACCAGGTTGGACTCGCGGCCCTCGCGGACCGTGCGCCGCAGGTCCTCGGGGCGCAGTTCCAGGGCGGTGCCGGTGCGGCCGCGGGCGCGCTGGTGCGGGGCGGCGGCGGTGACCGTGCCGACCAGGTGCACACCCGCGCCGCGCGGGGCGGCGCGCAGGGTGCGGCCACCGCCCGCGCGGGAGCGGGAGCGGCGGCCGGGCGCGCCGTCGCCGACCCCGGCGATCTCCAGGCGCCTGGCGGTGAACCCCGCGTCGGGCGCGCCCGCGTGCCTGCCCTCGCCGTCGCCCTGGGGCGCCTGCTTTTTGCTCTCCTGCGAGCTTGTCTCCTGCGACTTGGCCTCTTGTGAGTCGTCCCCTTGCTGATCTGTCTCTTGTGGACTGCCCGGCCGGGAACCGCCCGGCGGGTCGGGGTCCGGGTCGTCGCCCGCTTCCGCCGCCGCGTCGCGCAGGGCCTGGTCGAGCTGCTTGTCGTCCAGGCCGGGCTCGTCGAACGGGTCGCGCCTGCGGCGGTGCGGCAGGGCGAGCCGGGCGGCGACCTCGACGTCGGCCTCGGTGACCCGGTCCCCGCCGCGCCACGCGGCGTGCGCGGTGGCGGCGCGGGCGACGACGAGGTCCGCGCGCATCCCGTCGACGTCGAACGCGGCGCAGACCGCGGCGATGCGGCGCAGCTCGGCGTCCGGCAGGGCGACCCCCGGCAGCGCGGCCCTGGCGGTGGCGATCCTCGCGGCCAGGTCGGCGTCGGCGGGCGCCCAGGTGGCGGCGAACCCGGCGGGGTCGGCCTCGTAGGCCAGCCTGCGGCGGATCACCTCCGCGCGGGTGTCCACCTCGCGGGAGGCGCGCACCTCGACGGTCAGGCCGAAGCGGTCGAGCAGCTGCGGGCGCAGCTCGCCTTCCTCCGGGTTCATCGTGCCCACCAGCAGGAACGACGACGCGTGCGAGACCGACACCCCCTCGCGCTCGACGTGCGCGCGGCCCATCGCCGCGGCGTCCAGGAGCAGGTCCACCAGGTGGTCGTGCAGGAGGTTGACCTCGTCGACGTAGAGCACGCCCCGGTGCGCGGCGGCGAGCAGGCCGGGCTGGAAGGCGCGCACGCCCTCGCGCAGCGCCCGCTCCAGGTCCAGCGCCCCGACCAGGCGATCCTCGCTGGCGCCCACCGGCAGCTCGACCAGCCGGGCGGGCCTGCTGTCCGCGCCCTCGTGCGGGGCGTCGGGGCAGCGCGGGTCGGGGGCGTGGGGGTCGCAGGCGAACCGGCAGCCGGGCACGACGTCCACCGCGGGCAGCAGCGCGGCGAGCGCGCGCACCACCGTCGACTTCGCGGTGCCCTTCTCCCCGCGGACCAGCACCCCGCCGATGCCGGGGTGGACGGCGTTGAGCAGCAGGGCGGTGCGCAGGTCGGCGTGGCCGACGACGGCGGAGAACGGGTACCCGGTCTCGGGCATGCGGCAATCCTCACTCTCCGGGTCCGCGCCCGGGTCGGTGCGTCACGCAGGGCGGAGTGTCCTGGCTCCCGGATCAGCGCGCCCGCTCCGGCCTTCCCGGGCCGGGGCCCGGTGGCACGCGCGGGAGGGACGCTCCCCGGTCACAGTGGCGGGACCGCACCGGATTCGCACCGGTTTCCTCGCACACCCTGCTTTCGTCCACCGCATCGTGTCAGACCCGCGGGGGGTGGGCCAGGCCACGTGGCGTGGATCTCCGGCGGGCGTGCGGTTAGCGTGTGCGGCCGTGGTGACGGTGGTGGGGATCGGCGCGGACGGCTGGGCGGGGTTGGCCCCGCCCGCGCGCGCGGCGCTGGCGGAGGCGGAGGTCGTGGTCGGCGCGCCGCGCCAGCTGGCGCTGCTGCCGGAAGAGGTGGCGGCGCGGCGGGTCACCTGGCCGACGCCGCTGGTGCCCTCGATCCCGTCCGTGCTGGACGCGCACCGCGGGGCCCGGCTGTGCGTGCTGGCCAGCGGTGACCCGATGTGGTTCGGGGTGGGGGTCGAGCTGAGCGCGCGGACCGAGGTGGCCGTGCTGCCGCACCCGTCGTCGGCGTCGCTGGCGTGCGCGCGGCTGGGGTGGGCGCTGCAGGACGTCGAGGTGGTCACCGCGGTGGGGCGGCCGGTGGCCCGGCTGCACGCGGCGCTGCACCCGGGGCGGCGCGTGCTGGTGCTCAGCGCGTCGGGGGACACGCCCGCGGCGGTGGCCGCGCTGCTGCGGGACCGGGGGTTCGGGCCGAGCGCGCTCACCGTGCTCTCCGACCTCGGCGGCCCGGACGAGCGGATCACCACGTGCGCCGCGGCGGAGTACAGCGGGACGGCGCCCGCGCTGAACGTCGTGGCGGTGGAGTGCGCCGCGGCCGGGGGCGCGCGGCGGCTGCCCCGGGTGCCGGGGCTGCCCGACGACGTCTACGAGCACGACGGCCAGATCACCAAGCGCGAGGTGCGGGCGGTGACCCTCGCCGCCCTGGCCCCGGAGCCGGGTGAGCTGCTGTGGGACATCGGCGCGGGGTCGGGCAGCGTGGGGATCGAGTGGCTGCGCTCGCACCCGGCGTGCCGGGCGGTCGGGGTCGAGCCGCGCGCCGAGCGGGCCGAGCGGGCGGCGCGCAACGCCTCCGCGCTGGGCGTGCCCGCCCTGGACGTCCGCGTCGGCGCGGCGCCCGCGGTCCTGGGCGGACTGCCCCGGCCGGACGCGGTGTTCGTCGGCGGCGGGGTGACCGCCGACGGCGTGCTGCCCGCGTGCTGGTCGGCGCTGGGCGCGGGCGGGCGGCTGGTGGTGAACGCGGTGACCCTGGAGTCCGAGGCGCTGGTGGCGCGGTGGCGCTCGGAGGTCGGCGGGACGCTGACCAGGGTGGCGGTCGAGCGGGCCGAGCCGCTGGGCGGGTTCACCGCGTGGAAGCCGCAGCGGGCGGTCACCCAGTGGCACGTGGTCAAGGAGGAGTCGTGACCGTTCACTTCGTCGGGGCCGGGCCGGGCGCGGCCGACCTGATCACCGTGCGGGGGCGCGACATCGTCGCCGCCGCGCCGGTGTGCCTGTACGCGGGGGCGCTGGTCCCCGCCGAGCTGCTGGAGGTCTGCCCGCCCGGCGCCCGCAAGGTCGACACCGCCAACCTCACCCTGGACGAGATCGTCGCCGAGATGCTGGCCGCGCACGCCGCGGGCCACGACGTCGCCCGCCTGCACTCCGGCGACCCGTCGGTGTTCAGCGCCATGGCCGAGCAGGCGCGCCGCCTCGACGCCGCGGGCGTGCCCTACGACATCTGCCCCGGCGTCCCCGCCTTCGCCGCCGCCGCGGCGGCGCTCCGCCGGGAACTCACCGTGCCCGGCGTGGCCCAGACCGTCATCCTCACCCGCACCGCCGCCCGCGCCACGCCGATGCCCGCCGGGGAGGACCTCGACACCCTCGGCCGCAGCCGGGCGACGATGGTCCTGCACCTGGCGGTCCAGCGCGTCGACGAGGTGGTGGCGGAGCTGATCCCCAACTACGGCCCCGACTGCCCGGTCGCCGTGGTCGCCCGCGCCTCCCGCCCCGACGAGCTGATCCTGCGCGGAACACTCGACGGCATCGCCGCCGCCGTCCGCGCCGCGGGCATCCGCAGGACCGCCGTGATCGTCGTCGGCCGCGCCCTGGAGACCCCGGACTTCTGCGACAGCCACCTGTACTCCGCGGCCAGGGACCGCCCGTGAAGGTCCTCATCCTCGGCGGCACGGGGGAGGCACGCGCCCTGGCCGCCGCCCTGCACCCGCGGCACGACGTGACCACCTCGCTGGCCGGACGGGTCCGGGACCCCAAGCTGCCGGTCGGCGGCGTGCGTGTCGGCGGCTTCGGCGGGCCCACCGCGCTGGCGGGCTGGTTGCGCCAGGAAGCCATCGACGCCGTGGTGGACGCGACGCACCCGTTCGCCGAGCGGATCAGCGCATCGGCCGCGGAGGCCGCTTCGGCGGCGGGCGTGCCGCTGCTGCTGCTCCGCAGGCCAGGCTGGAGCGCGGGAGAAGGGGACCTCTGGCACCGGGTCGCCGATCTGCCCACCGCCGCCGCGGTGCTCGCGGGCCTGGGGGAGCGCGTCTTCCTGACCACCGGGCGCCAGGGGCTCGCGGTGTTCGCCCAGTGCCCGCAGTGGTTCCTGGTCCGCTGCGTCGACCCGCCCGACCCGCCGCTGCCAGCCGCCGCCGAGGTGGTCCTCGCCCGCGGTCCGTACACAGTGGACGGCGAGGTCGCGCTCATGCTGGCGCACCGGGTGGATGTGCTGGTCACCAAGGACAGCGGCGGTCCGCTCACCGCCGCCAAGCTCACCGCGGCGCGGCGGCTCGGGATTCCGGTGGTGATGGTGGAGCGGCCCGCGCCCCCGCCCGTTCGCGCGGTGTCCACGGTGGCGCAGGCGGTCGCCTGGCTCGCCCAGTGACCAACATCTCGGAAAGACACGCGCCATCGCGTTCGTCGCTGTGGTCGTCCCTGCCATAAGGTGGCAGGCGCTCGGGTCGTCTGAATGCCAGGGGTGGTTCTCATCCGCCAGGTCGGGGTCTTCCCGCCGCCGTGACCAGTCTCCACGAGACCGGTCCGTTTCCTGGTTCCTGTAGCGACTTCCCTGTAGCAGCCCGCCTTCTCCCGGGGTCGACGTCGCCCCCGATGTCCTCCTCACCTGAACACGTTTGGTGAACTCGTGCTGAAAACAAGCTCCCTGCCGCGCCCTGCCTGGCTCTCGCCCAAGGTCGCCCGCACCGAGGTGCTGGCGGGCCTGGTGGTCGCACTGGCCCTGATCCCCGAGGCGATCTCGTTCTCGATCATCGCTGGGGTCGACCCGGGCGTGGGTCTGTTCGCCTCGTTCACCATGGCCGTGGTGATCTCCGTCGTGGGCGGTCGCCCGGCCATGATCTCCGCGGCCACCGGCGCCATCGCGCTGGTCGTCGCGCCGCTGGCCCGCGAGTACGGCCTGGGGCACCTCATCGCCACGGTGATCCTGGGCGGGGTGTTCCAGATCGTGCTCGGGTCGCTGGGGGTGGCCGGGCTGATGCGGTTCGTGCCGCGCAGCGTGATGGTCGGGTTCGTCAACGCGCTGGCCATCCTGATCTTCCTGGCCCAGGTGCCCGAGCTGGTCGACGTGCCGTGGCCGGTCTACCCGCTCTTCGCCGCCGGGCTGCTGCTCATGGTGCTGTTCCCCAGGCTCACCAAGGCGGTCCCCGCGCCGCTGGTGTCCATCGTGGCGCTCACCGCGCTGACGGTGGCCGCGGGCATCGCGGTGCCCACCGTCGGCGACAAGGGCGCCCTGCCCGACGCGCTGCCGGTGCCCGCCATCCCCGACGTGCCGTTCACCCTCGACACCCTCGCCCTGCTCGCGCCGTACGCGTTCGCCTTCGCGCTGGTCGGGCTGATGGAGTCGCTGATGACCGCCAAGCTCGTCGACGACATCACCGACACCGGCTCCAACAAGACCCGCGAGGCGATCGGGCAGGGCGTGGCCAACGTCGTCACCGGCTTCTTCGGCGGCATGGGCGGCTGCGCGATGATCGGCCAGACCATGATCAACGTGAAGGTCGCGGGCGCGCGCACCCGGCTCTCGACGTTCCTGGCCGGGGTGTTCCTGATGCTGCTGTGCGTCGTGTTCGGCCCGGTGGTCTCCGACATCCCGATGGCCGCGCTGGTCGCGGTGATGGTGCTGGTCGCGGTCGGCACCTTCGACTGGCACAGCGTCGCCCCGGCCACGCTGCGGCGGATGCCCGCGGGCGAGATCGCCGTCATGGCCGTCACCGTCGCCGTCGTGGTCGCCACCGACAACCTCGCCATCGGCGTCGTCGTCGGCGCCGTCACCGCCATGGTGATCTTCGCCCGCCGGGTCGCCGGGCTGGTCGCGGTCACCTCGGTCACCGACCCCGACGGCACGCAGGTCGTCTACGCCGTCACCGGGGAGCTGTTCTTCGCCTCCAGCAACGACCTGGCGCACCGCTTCGACTACCAGGGCGACCCGGACAGGGTCGTCATCGACCTCACCGACGCCCACATCTGGGACGCCTCGACCGTCGCGGTGCTCGACGCGGTCACCGCGAAGTACGCCGCGCGCGGCAAGGCCGTCGAGATCGTCGGGCTCAACGAGCACAGCGCCACCATGCACGGCAAGCTCACCGGCGAGCTGACCGGCGGCCACTGACCGGACGGCTATTGGTCACCGGTCGACCACTGGGCACAAGGATTGACCACAAAGGACTAGGCGCATAAAGGGGGGCCCGGCTCGGGCGGCGAGCCGGGCCCCAGGGAGGGCGCGCGTCGATGCGTCAGTTGCAGAGCGCGCCGTTGAGGGTGTGGTTACTGGTGGTGGGCGCGGTGCCCGTGCCGTTGTAGCCGACGGTCACGCTGGCGTTGGGGCCGAGGTTGCCGTTCCACGCCGCGTTGGTGACGCGGACGCGGTCGCCGACCTTGCTCCACTGGCCGTTCCAGCCGTTGGTGACCGACACGCCCGGGGCGGCGAACTCCACGGTCCAGTTGGAAATGGCCGAGGCGCCGTTGGTGATGGTGACCTCCGCGGTGTAGCCGCCGGACCACGCGTTCTGGACCCGGTGGCTGATCCGGCAGGAGCCCGGCGGGGGCGGCGTGGTCGTGGTGGTCGTCGTGGTGGTGCTCGTGGCCGTGGTGGTGCTGGTGGGCGGGGCGGCCTGGGCCATCTCGTAGGCGCGCTGCGGGACGAACGTGCCCGCGCCCGCGATGCAGCCGTCGGCCTCGCCGGGCAGCTTGATCCACATGTACGCCGCGATCCTCGAGTCGCCGGTCGCGGTGGTGCTCGGGATGCCGATGGCCCGGCCCGCCGGGTCGCACCACTCGCTGCCGAGCGGGCCGTTGCCGTTGCGGCTGGTGTCGATCACGGCCTGCAGGCGGGCGTCGCCGAGGTTGCTGAGGACCTGCTTGGTCCAGTTCGTGACCTCGGAGGTCGAGCGGTAGTTCGAGACGTTGGAGGAGATGCCGTCGGCGCTGTTGGAGATGTCCGCGCCGCGCAGGCGGTTGGCCGCCTCCGACGGGGTCAGCCAGGCCGAGTGGCCGATGTCGAAGAAGACCTTGGCCTGCGCCGAGCCCGACTTGAGCTTCTTGCCCGCGTACGCCATCGACGCGCGCGTCTGGGACTGCTGGTCGGCGCTCTGGCAGTTGGTCATGATCGGCAGCACGTCGGGTTCGAGCACGATGTAGGCCGGGCGGCCCGCCAGGCCCGCGGCCACCTGGTCGACCCACGCGCGGTAGGCGTCGTGGCTGGGCGCGCCGCCGCCGCTGGCCCCGCCGCAGTCGCGGTTGGGGATGTTGTAGACGACCATGATCGGGATCTTGCCCGCGGCCGCGGCCGCGCCGACGAAGGAGTCGACCTGCCCGCGCACGGTGCTGGTGTTGGTGGTGGTGAACCACTTGGCCTGGGGCACCGAGGCGATCCGGTCGCGGATCACCGGGGCCCGGTAGTCGTTGGGGTTGGCGGCGACCCAGCGCGCGGCTGAGGTGTCCGGGACGGTGTAGAACGCCGATTCCGCGGCGGTGGCGGTCGGTGCGATGAGGGCCGCCGCACCCGCGACGAGTGCCGCGCTGGCGGCGAGGGCGCCCGCGGCGAGCGCCGCGCGCCGCGAGCGGCGGATGGGGGCGGGAAGCACGGGAGAGGCAGGGGACACGATCGACTCCGGGACTCGACGGTGAGGTATTGGGAGCGCTCCCAGTTCACCTTACGGCCCGATGTCCGTCTTGTGAACCCCTCGAACTTGATCGATTACGCACCGTGGAGGTGCGCCGCCACCCCGTCGAGCACCCGGTGCAGGCCGAACTCGAAGGCGTCGGAGTCGAACGCGCCCGCGTTGGCGACCGCGGTCATCGCCGGGAAGCGCGCCGGGGTCACGTAGGCGTTGAGCAGGGCTTCCTTGTCCGCCCACCACTCCACCTCGGACATGCCGCTGCGGGCCGAGGCCTGCTGGGCGTCCACCGAGATCGCGGCCAGGCCGCGCACGTAGGCGTCGACCAGGAGGTACACCCCGAGCATGTCGCGCTCGGTGAGCCCGGCGGCGGCGCCGATGGCCAGCACGGCGTCCATCCTGACCGTCTCGTTGGGCCCGGCCAGCTCGTGGGCGATGGGGGTGCCCAGCAGCCAGGGGTGGCGGTGCATCAGCGCCCAGAGCCCGCGGGCGTACCCGTCCAGCTCCGCGCGCCACTGGCCCGCGGGGTCGGGCACCTCGATCTCGCCGACCACCTGGTCGCGCATGGCGGCGACGAGGTCGGCCTTGCCCTGCACGTAGGTGTAGAGCGACATCGTGCCCACGCCCAGGCGCTCGGCGACGCGGCGCATGGACAGCTCGGCCAGGCCGGCCTCGTCGGCCAGGGCGATGCCGGTGGCGACCACCGCGTCGGCGGTCAGCCCCGGCCTGCGTCCGCGCGCGGGCTCGTTCGGCGAGCGCCACAGCAGCGCCATGGTGCGCGCCGGGTCGCGCCGCTCGTTCTTCTCGGCCATGCGCACCGCCGTTCGTATGCTGTACGGTACAGTGTACGAGTCAGGCCGTACGCTGTACCGATCCACTGAGTCCAGGAGTGTCCATGCAGGTCCGCCGGGTCACCCTCGCCGCGCACGTCGCCGACGTGCGCGCGGGCGCCGCGTTCTACACCGACCACCTCGGCTTCCGTCCGATCATGGTGGGGGACCACCTCGCCAAGCTGCTGCACGACGACACCGACTTCGAGCTGTGCCTGCTGCCGGTGGGCGACGCGCCGCACGCCACCGGCTTGATCATCGCATTGGAGGTCGCCGACCTGCGCGCCGACGCGCGGCGGCTGGCGGCCGCGGGCGTGGCGGTCGGCCCGGTGCGCGACGAGGAGTGGGGGGAGCGGCTCTGCCAGTTCCCCGACCCCAACGGCCTGACCGTCCAGTTGGTCCAGTGGCTCGGCGAGCGGCCGAACTGAGAGGAGAATCCGCGTCCGTGGGGACCATCCCGGCCGAGCAGGCCGCCGTACTCGTCCGAAGCCAGGCCGTCTTCGAGCCCGCTGACCCGGCCCGCGCGGGCACCGTCGCCTTCGTCCGCCCCGACGGGGCCCGCGGTGCCGGAACACCGGGCACGCTGACCCTGCTCGAACCCGGCCCCGACGGCCCGCGCCCGGTGACCGTGGCCGTGACCAGGCTGCCGGTGGCCGCCGCCGTCCCGGTGCTCACCCGGGCCCGCCGCGCCCTCGACGCCGACCCGGCGGCGGCGTTCTGGGGCGCCGCCGTCCTGCTCGCCCTGCACCTGGTCGCCCGCGGGCGGATCGTGCCCGCGCTGAGCCCCACGGGGGCCGACCTCTGGCGGGCCGGGCCGCTGGACGTCGCCGACACCGCTCGGGTACGGGAGCTGGTGGCCGCCATGCCCGCTCGCGCGCGGGCCGTCCCGGTGGCAGGCGACCTCCTGCCCGGCGGTCTCCCGTCCAATGACCTGCTGTCCAACGACCTGCTGGCCGACACCCTCCTGCTGCCCGACGCGGACGCCCTCGTCCGGTCCTTCCTGGACGCCGTGGTCGACGGGATGCCCCGCACGGCCGCGGCGGTCACGGTCGCGGGCGGCCCGCTCTACGCGGCCCGGCCCGCGCACCGGGCGCCGCGGCTGCGGGCGTGGGCCGAGGAGGTCTCCGGCGGGCTGGACTCCGGGCTGCGGGTGTCGCTGCGGGCCGAGGTCCCCGACGGGGACTACGCCGCGGGCGCGTTCCACGCCGTCGTCCAGGCGCACTCGCTGGCCGACCCGTCCGCCGTGGTCGACGCGGCCCGCGTGTGGGAGGGGCCGGGGCACGGCCTCGGCCGCGACGCCAGGGTCGCGCTCACCCGGGGGCTGCGCCGCGCCTCGCGGGAGTGGCCGCCGCTGGCCCGCCTGCTCGGCCAGGCCGTGCCCGACCGGCTGGTGCTCGACGACGCCGAGATCGAGGAGCTGATGGCCGCCGCGCCCCGGCTGTCCGCCGCGGGCGTGGACGTGCACTGGCCGCGCGAGCTGCTGGGCGGGCTCACCTCGCGGGTCGCCGTCGGCCGGGCCGGGTCAGGCGGGCTGGGCACCTCCGTCGAGCTGGACTGGCGGATCTCCGTCGGCGGCCGGACGCTCACGCCCGAGGAGCTGGACCGCCTCGCCGACGCGCACCGCCCGGTGGTCCGGCTGCGCGACGGCTGGGCGCTGGTCGACGCCGAGACCCTGCGCCGGGCCCGCGACCGCGCGCTCAAGCCCGTCGACGGCCTGGCCGCGCTGGGCATCGCGCTGACCGGGACGGTGGAGGTCGACGGCGCCGCGGTGCCGGTCGAGCCCGCCGCCTGGCTGGACGAGCTGCGCGCCCGCGTCGCCGACCCGGACTCCGGCGCCGAGCCGGTGGCCGCGCCCGATGGCCTGGCCGCGACCCTGCGCGACTACCAGCTGCGCGGCCTGCGCTGGCTGGTGCGGATGACCGAGCTGGGACTGGGCGCCTGCCTGGCCGACGACATGGGGCTGGGCAAGACGGTCACGCTGATCGCCCTGCACCTGCACCGCGGGTCCGGCCCGACCCTGGTGGTCTGCCCGGCGTCGCTGCTGGGCAACTGGGAGCGCGAGATCAGGCGGTTCGCCCCCGGCGTCCCCGTGCGGCGCTTCCACGGCCAGGCCAGGGCGCTGGCCGAGTCGGGCTTCGTCCTGACCACGTACGGCACCCTGCGCGCCGACACCGCGCGGCTCGCCGGGCACGAGTGGGACCTGGTCGTCGCCGACGAGGCCCAGCACGCGAAGAACCCCGCCTCGGCCACCGCCAAGGCGCTGCGCGCGGTGCCGTCGGCGGCGAAGGTCGCGCTGACCGGCACCCCCGTGGAGAACACCCTGTCGGAGCTGTGGTCCATCCTGGACTGGACGACGCCGGGGCTGTTGGGCACCCAGGCGGCGTTCCGGGCCCGCTGGGCCGCCCCGATCGAGGGCGACCGCGACCCGGCCGCCGCCGCCCGCTTCGCCCGCCTGGTGGCCCCGTTCCTGCTGCGGCGGCGCAAGTCCGACCCGGGCATCGCCCCGGAGCTGCCGCCCAAGACCGAGACCGACCAGCCGGTCCCGCTGACCCCGGAGCAGGCCGGTCTCTACACCGCGCTGGTCCGCGAGACGATGGCGGAGATCCGCTCCTCGGCGGGGATGGCGCGCCGCGGGCTGGTGATGAAGCTGGTCACCGGGCTCAAGCAGATCTGCAACCACCCGGCGCACTACCTCAAGGCCACCACCGGCCGCCTGGCCGGGCGCTCGGGCAAGCTCGACCTGCTCGAGGAGCTGGTGGACACCATCCGCGCCGAGGACGGCGCCGTGCTGGTGTTCACCCAGTACGTGGCCATGGCGCGGCTGATCGAGCGGCGGATGCGCGAGCGCGGGGTGCCGACCGGGTTCCTGCACGGCGGCACGCCGGTCCCGCGCCGGGAGGAGCTGGTGTCCTCCTTCAACGACGGGCGCTTCGGGGTCTTCCTGCTCTCGCTCAAGGCGGCCGGGACCGGGCTCAACCTGACCAGGGCCGACCACGTCGTCCACGTCGACCGGTGGTGGAACCCCGCGGTCGAGGACCAGGCCACCGACCGCGCGTACCGCATCGGGCAGACGCGGCCGGTGCAGGTGCACCGGCTGATCGCCGAGGGGACGCTGGAGGACCGGATCGCATTGCTGCTGGCGGGCAAGCGCTCCTTGGCCGAGTCCGTGCTCTCGGCGGGGGAGGCGGCGTTCACCGAGCTCTCGGACGCCGACCTCGCCGCGCTGGTGGAACTGCGAGGTGCCGAATGACCGGGGCCAGGGGATTCCCGGCGTTCCCCGCGGTGCGGGGCAGCGGGCGGTTCGCGCGCACGTGGTGGGGCCGGGAGTGGATCTCCGGCCTCGAGGACAGCGCGCTGGACGAGCAGCAGCTCCGGCAGGGGCGCCGCTATGCCCGCTCCGGCTACGTCGGGCCCATCACGGTCAGCGCGGGGCGGCTCTCGGCCCAGGTCCGCGACTACGACGACGACACCAGCTACGCGCCCGTCCTGCGGGTCCCCGAGCTGTCCGCCGACGAGTGGGACCGCGTCGCGGGCCAGGTCGCCGCCGAGTCCGGGCATATCGCGGCGCTGCTCGACGGGGAGATGCCCGCGGCGCTGGCGTCCTCGGCCGCCGAGGCCGGGGTGGCGCTGCTGCCCGGGATCGGCGACTTCGACTCCGAGTGCGGCTGCCCGGGGTGGGAGATGCCGTGCAGGCACGCCGCGGCGGTGGCCTACCAGGCGGCGTGGCTGATCGACGCCGACCCGTTCGTGCTGCTGCTGGTCCGCGGCCGGACCCGGGACGCGCTGCTGGCCGGGCTGGCGTCGGAGGACGAGCGGGCGGCGGGCATCCCGGCGGCCCTGGCGTTCGCCACGCCCGCCGACCCGCTGCCCGACCCGCCCGGTGTGCCCGACGAGCCCGCCACACCCCTGACCGTGCCCGCGGCCCCAGGAGTTGACTCAGGAATCGACCCGGGAATCGACCCAGGGGGCCTCGCGCTGCTGGCCGCCGACGCCGCGGTGCGGGCCAGGGCGCTGCTGTCCGGGACGGTGGTGGAGCTGCCGCTCGCCGATGACGTCGTGCGCTTCGCCGCCACCCACTTCGCCGCCACCCACTTCGCCGCTGCCCACTTCACCGCTGCCCACTCCGATAGTGCCCACTTCGCCGCTGTCGACTCTGGTGCGGCCCACTCCGGTGCTGTTCATTCCGATACAGCCCACTCCGGCGCTGCCCACCGCGCCGCTGGCGACTCCGGCGCCGCCCATTCCGGCGCCGCCCATTCCGGCGCTGGCGACTCCGGCGCTGGCGCTGTCCACTCCGCGGTGGTGGACCGGCTCCGGGCGGTCCGTGCCGACCTCGACCGCGCCGTGGCCGCCTGGCACCAGGGCGGCCTGCCCGCGCTGCGGGTGCTGGAGACGTCGTGGCGCCCGCCCGCCGCCGAGGTCGCCAGGGCGCGTGCCGCCCTCGCGTCGGTGACCGACGAGTCGGCCGAGGTCGCGGCGAACCGGGTCACCGTGGGGGACACCCAGCTCCGCTATGGCCGTGACGGGCGCTGGTACCCCTACCGCGTGCGGGACGGCGACTGGTGGCCCGCGGGGACATCAGGCGCGGACGCGGCCTCGGCGCTGCTGAGCGCCCGCGCGGTCTGACGATCCCGACCCGGAACGCGGGGCCGCGTTCCGGGTCGGCCGGTCAGCGGCGGCGCTCGTCGGTGTCGTCCTCGACGTCGAGGCGTTCGTGGCGGACGTTGCCGCTCACCTGCCGCTGCTCGGTGACGATCTCCTTCTCGAGCCGGACCCGCTCGACCGGCCGGACGATCTTCTCCACGACCGGCTCTTGGCGGTGCAGGATCACCTCGGCCGCCGCCTCGGTGAAGGCGTCGCGGTCGGCCTTGGTCGTGCCGTCGATGGGCTCGCGGACGATGCGCACCTCCTCGCGGGACACCGGGACGGTGATGTTCTGCTCCTCGGTGACGACGTACTTGACCAGCCGGACCCGGCCCACCTCGACGTCGCGGACGACCGCGCTGAGCTGTTCCTCGTGCCGGGTCATGACCTCCCCGGCCTCCACCGCGCCAGCGTCCATGGTGCTTGCTTCTCCCGCGCCTGCGTTTACCGTGCCTGTGCCCACCGCGCCTGCGTCCATCATGTCCGGGAAGGGTTCGGCGACGGTGCTCTGCAGGCGCGGGCCGTCCGCGGCGGCGGGTTCCCTCCGCACCTGCTCTGGCGCCACCTGCTCTGGCGGCATTCGGTCCGACATTCGCTCTGGCGGCACCTGGTCCGGCGCGGGGTCGCCCTGGGGCGCCCGGTCCGCCATGCGCTGCGGGCGGTCGGCCCGGGTCTGCTCGGCGGGGAGCCGGTCGTGCTCACCGGTGCTGGCCGACGGGATCAGCCCGTAGTAGCGGCACAGCTCCTCCTGCTGCTCGTCGGACATCTGCCCGTCGCGGATGCTGATGTTCGGGGACTCCTTGACCTGGCGCTTGGCCAGCGGCACGACGACCCGCCCGTCGCCGATGCTGGCGTCCTGGATGGGCACGAAGTGGTCCCGCAAACCGAACAGGCCGGTGTTCACCTCGGCCCAGAGAGGACGGCCGGTGAGGTCGTCCACCCACACCTGCTTGACCGAGCCGATCTTCTCGCCGTTGGCATCGATCATGTCGCACTCGTACAACCGGTCCAACCGGGCTTGGTCGATCATCGCAGGCTCCCTTCGTTCGGCAGTGACCCTCACGAAGTATTACCCCGGGCCCGTATCGTCCATACGCGACCGAAAGGTGTTCACCCGACAAGACGGTGACGAGATGAGAACTCAGCGCTCCGTCACCAATTCCGGTGTATTAAAGAAGAGATACACCGATCGGGTACGACTCACACCGGCTACCGCACAGCCAGTCACCCACGAGCAGTCACCCGACGGGGACGAGGTCCTTTCCGGACCGCTGCCCGGTCGACTGGCGGATGTACTCCTGCGGGCTCATGCCCCTGACCCGCTTGAAGGCGGCGCTGAGCGCGAACGAGCTGCCGTAGCCCACCTTGCGCGCCACCGAGCCGATCGTGGCCTCCGGCTCGCGCAGCAGGTCCGCCGCCATCGCCAGGCGCAGGCCGGTGAGGTAGTTCATCGGCGGCTCGCCGACCAGCTGGGTGAACCGGCGGGCCAGCGCGGCCCGGGACACCCCCACCCGGCCCGCCAGGTTGGCCACCGTCCACCCGTGGGACGGGTCGGAGTGCAGCAGGCGCAGGGCCGGGCCGACCGCGGGGTCGTGCTGGCCCCGGTACCAGGCCGGGTCGCCGTCGCCGGGGTCGGCCAGCCACGCGCGCAGGACGCTGACCAGGACCAGGTCGAGGATGCGGTCCAGGACCAGCTCCTGGCCGGGGTCCGACTTGCCCATCTCGGCTTCCAGGAGGGCGACCAGCGCGCTGTCGCCGACGTCGATCGGGCGCACCAGCACCGACGGGAGCGCGCCGAACAGGCGCTGTCCCACCTCGCGCTGCATCTGGTAGGTGCCGCTGAGCATGATCGCCTGGCCGTCCGGGCCGTCGCCCCAGGTGCGGACGCCCCGGTCCCGGGAGTTGCCGATGTCGCGGCCGTCGACGGTGACGCAGCGCTGGCCGGGGTGGATGATCACCTGCGGGGCGGTCTCCGGCGAGTCGGCCACGGTGTAGCCCTCCGGGCCGCGCATGACGGCCACCTCGCCGGGGTTCAGCCGGACCGGGGTGCCCGAGTCCGGGATCACCCAGCCCGCGCCGCGGGTCATCGTGACCACGGTCAGCGGGGCGCGGTCCTGGATGCGCATCGACCACGGCGGGATGAGGATTGACCGCAGGAGGAAGGCCCCGCGTGCCCGGGGGCTGTCCAGCAGGCCGGTGAGGGTGTCGTCCGCCAGCGTGTGCATGGTCCCATCCTAGACGTTTGGACATGGATCGGCCGCGAAATCGGGTGGAGCGTCTGGGTGGTGCGGGAGCGGGTCAGCCCGCTGTCAGCGGGGTGATCCACAATGTCGGCGGTACCCGATAGGTTTGCCCGATCCGGGCTCGGGGTCGAAAGGTGTCGGATGTCTGAGGTCGTGTTGATCGTCACGACGGTGACGAGTGGTCTGATCGCCGGGCTGTTCTTCACCTTCTCCATCTCGGTCATGCCTGCCCTCGGCCAGGTCGACGACCGCACCTTCGTCGACACGATGCAGCGCGTCAACCGGCTCATCCAGAACGGCGTGTTCGGACTGGTGTTCATGGGGTCGCTGCTGGGCAGCATCGCTATGGCCGTCATCGAGCTGACCGGCGATGAGCCCGCCCGGGGCGCCGTGCTCGCGGGCGCGGCGCTGACCGTGCTCGCCATGGTGATCACCTTCTCGGTGAACATCCCGCTCAACAACCGCCTCGACGCGGCCGGGCCCGTCGCCCGCGTCAAGGACCCGGGCGCGGTGCGCAAGGCGTTCGAGGGCAAGTGGGTCGGGGCCAACCACCTGCGCGGGCTGATCGCCACCGCGGGCTTCGCGCTGTACTGCCTGGGCCTGTAGCTCACGGCACGATCCGCAGCTGCGCCATCATCGAGACCGACGAGTGGTCGACGAAGTGGCAGTGGAACGGGAACAGGCCGGTGAACGGGCTGTCGAAGGTGACGAGGATGCGGGTCGTGCTGCCCGGCGGGGCGAACACCGTGTCCTTGGGGTAGGCCTCCCACTCCGGCACCGGCACGCCGTCGCGGTCCAGCACCCGGAACTGGATCAGGTGCAGGTGCAGTGAGTGCGGGATCTGGAACTTGGTGTCGACGTTGGTGATCTCCCACAGCTCGGTGGCGCCCCTGCGGACGGTGAAGTCGACCCGCTCGGCGTCGAACGGCCTGCCGTTGATGAGGAACACCCCCGCCGCCTCGTCGAAGCGCAGCTCCACCCTGCGGGTCACCGTCGGCCTGCGCGCGGGCGGGGCCGGGTACAGCGTCGAGGGGATCTCGGTGTTGTCGTGCTCGCGGTCGCCGACGACGTCGAAGCGCATGACCTGGCGGGCGGAGTCGACCTCGCCGAGGGTGTTCTCCAGCAGGATCTGCGTCCCGGCGGGGAACTCGCCGAAGTCGACCAGGACGTCGGCGCGCTCGGCCGGGGTCAGCACGATCTCGGTGCGGCGCAGCGGGCGCGGCAGCAGGCCGCCGTCGCTGGCGATCTGGGTGAACTCCGCGCCGTTGGACAGCCGGAACGTGAACGGGCGCTCGTTCGCGCAGTTCACCAGGCGCAGGCGGTAGTGGCGGCGGCGGACCCGCAGGTGCGGCTGGGCGGCGCCGTTGACCAGGACCGTGGTGCGGTTGGGCTGGCCGAACAGCTCCCAGCGCAGCTGGCCGTCGTCGGTGAGGGCGATGTCGCGGAACATCAGCGGGACGTCGAACTCGCCCTCGGGCAGCCGCAGCCACGACCGCGGCTCGTCCACGACGTAGAGCCCGGAGAGTCCGCTGTAGACCTGCTGGGCCTCCAGGTGGTGGGCGTGGTCGTGGTACCAGAGCGTGGCCGCGCGCTGGAAGTTCGGGTAGTGGTAGGTGCGGGACTGGCCGGGGGCGATGACGTCGTTGGGGTGGCCGTCGCTCTCGGCGGGGACGTTGCCGCCGTGCAGGTGCACCGCGGTCGGGGTGGACATCCGGTTGGCCACCGTCACCCGGACCGGTCGGCCCTGGCGGGCGCGGATGGTCGGGCCGGGGAACTGCCCGTTGTAGGTCAGCACCCGGGTGCCCACCCCGGGCAGGATCTCCGCGGTGGACTCCGCGACGCTGAGCCGGTAGTGGTCGTGGTCGGGGCGCACGGCGCTGGGGCGCAGCACCGCCGGGATCGGCAGCGGGCGGGTGAAGCCCTCCACCGCCCACGACCGGCCGAGCACGGCGTCGACCAGCTTCTCGGTGGGCAGCGCCACCGCCGCGCCTGCGACCGCGCCCAGGGTGATGGCGTCTCTGCGCTTGATCATCGGAGGTACCGCCTTCCACGGGAGACCACGGCGCACACCGCCGCGACGACGAACATGACCCGTCCCACCAGCGCGCCCGCGCCGACCACGGCGTCGTCGGCGGCCGAGCCGCCGAGGGTGAGGACGGCGGTGAGCGCGGCCACCGCCGCGCAGCCCGCCGCGGTGAGGGCCGCGCACAGGACCAGGCCGGACACGCCGCCGCGGCGGCGGGTCAGGGCTCGGGCCGCCGCGGCCACGAGCGCGGCGGGCAGGACGACGAGGAGCGCGACGCCGAGCAGGTGCCCGAGCGTCTCGGCGGTGACCGGTGGCGGCGGGACGTAGGCGTCCGCGCCGCCGTGGTGCCCGAGCAGGGCGGCGGCGTGCGCCTTCGCCGAGCCGGTCGGCTGCGGTCCCGCGCTGCTGTGCACCACCCACGCGATCAGGCAGGCCGCGGTCACGGGGACCAGGTGGCGGATGTCGAATCGGAAAGGTAGGTCTGCTGTGGACACTGTGGTCGTCATGGCGGCATGTCCGGATCAGGCCGACAGGGCGGCCGGGTGGCCCGCCAGGCGGGTGGTGATCTGGTCGCGGACCCTGGCCGGGATGTCCGGGGCGAACAGGCGCAGGTAGGCGTCGAGGTGGGTGTCGTCCTCGACCAGGAAGGGCAGGTCGAAGACCAGCATCCGGCGCACGGCCAGCAGCGGGACGGGGGCGCGCAGCGGGCGGAAGGCCGGGTTCCACAGGCCCGGCTCGTCGCACACGGGGTGGAACTGGCCGATCATCAGGCCGTCCGCGACGAACTCGTCCTTCGCCGCGCGCTGCAGGCGGTCCAGGGCCGTGGAGTCGGTGTGGTCGAGGTGCGGGAGCACCATCAGCACGGTCAGCAGGTCGCGGTCGTCCTCGGACAGGTCCGCGGCCAGCTTCTCGTACCACGAGCGCAACCCGGCCACGGTCGCGCCGAGATCACCCGCCGGGTTGGCGGAGAGCGCCAGGTAGAACAGGTTCTTGCGCAGCGATGGCTGCGTGTACGGGCAGACAGGGCCGGTGCGGCCCAGGTCGGGGTGGGAGGAGACCAGGAAGTCCTGGCTCCAGCGCAGTACCGCGGCCAGCCGGTGCCGGTGGCGGTACGGGACCGCGCCGCGCTCCACCTCCGCCGCGGTCCAGATCAGGACTCGGTCGTCGCCGTTCACCTCGGTTCCCTCCAATATGGACGCAGGGTCGGTCCGCCGGGGAGCTGGATCTCGGTGCCGACGCCGACGAACCCGGCCGCCCGGCACGCGCCCGCGCCACCGGGCGAGCTGGCCTCGGTGTAGACCGGCATGCCCTCGCTGTCGGCCCTGGCGGTCAGCGAGCCCAACAGGTCCCGCATGCGCCGGGTGCGCTGCAGGTCGGGGTGCACGGCACCGAAGGAGATGTAGTAGTGCGCCCGGTGCACGGGGTGGTGGGCGGCCTGCATGCCCAGGATCGTCAGCAGTGGCGCCGCGCCGCTGCCCACCGCGTTGGCCAGCCGCCAGGTGACCTCGTCGTCGCGCTCGTGCGCCGCGGCCAGCCCGGTCGGCGAGAGGTACATCAGGGCCGCGTCGCTGTCGCCGGTGACGAGGATGCCGCCGTGGTCCAGCGACAGCTCGACGAACACCTCGAAGAAGCCGGGCAGGGCGGCCCGCCTGGCCGAGGGGTCGGGCAGGATCCAGCGCGTCAGCGGGTCGTCTTGGAACGCCGCCGCGAGCATCCGGGTCAGCGCGGGCACGTCGCCGCGCCCGGCGTGGCGTGGCGCGATGTCGAGTTGGGTCACCGAAGGGACTCCCTCCGCCGGTCTGGGGTGGCCAGGCGGCACACCCGGTCGTGCAGGTGGCCGAGGTAGTCCTCGGCCTCGGGTTTGATCAGCACGCTGCGCGCGACCCGGGCGGCGGGCGCGTCGGGCGCGACATCCGGGTGCCTGCGGGCGAACGCGGTGGCGTCCACGCGCAGCAGGCTCAGGTAGACCGGGTCGTCGGCGGCGCCCATGCCCGCGCGCATCAGCGCCTCGGATGCGGCGTCCACGGCGGACAGCGACCCCGCCGACGGGAAGAACGTGACGATGTCGAGGTCGGGCCGCTGGTGCAGGCGCAGCTCGGCGCTGTCCTCGATGCGATCGGCCCAGGCCAGCGCCGCCCGCCTGCCCGCGAGCAGGCCCGCGCCGAGGCCGTCGGCCGTCAGCGGCAGCACCTGCAGCGTCAGCCAGAACGCCGCGGCGGCCGCGCCCGCCCGGGAGCACTCCAGGCTGATCTCGCCCAGGTGCAGCTCGGCGTCGGTGAAGTAGGTGTAGGGGGAGTCGTGGGACAGGAACCGGCGCGAGCGCGGGTCGGCGTAGAGCACCGCGCCGCAGCCGTAGGGCTGCAGGCCGTGCTTGTGCGGGTCGACCACCACCGAGTCGCACTCGGCGATGGCCAGCCACGGCCGCGGGTCCAGCCCGCCCGCGCCGGTGCGGCCCAGCAGGGCGTGGAAGCCGCCGTACGCGGCGTCGACGTGCACCCGGGCGCCGTGCGCGCGGGCCAGCTCGACCACCTCGTGGACCGGGTCGACCGCGCCGAGGCCGGTGGTCCCCGCGGTGACCACGACCGTGCCGACCTCGCCGGTGGCCAGCGCGTCGCGCACCGCGTCCACGTCCAGCCTGCCGCGGGCGTCCACCGGCAGCCGGTGCCCGGGAACGCCGAGCAGCCCGCACATGCGCTCGTGGGTGTAGTGCGCCTCGGCGCTGTAGGCGATCCCCTTGCCGGGGTGGGCCTGGCGCGCCACGTGCAGCGCTTCCAGGTTGGCCATGGTGCCGCTGGTGGTGAGGTGGCCGATCGCGTCGGGCAGGCCGAACATCCCGGCCAGCGCCGCGACGCACTCCTTCTCCATCTCGGTGGTGGCGGGCCCGCCCTCGGCGGCGTGGTTGTTGGGGTTGAACAGCATCGCCGTCGCGTAGCCGACCACGGCCGCCGGGTGCGGCGGCTTGACCATCTGCCCGGCGTAGCGGGGGTGGAAGAACGGGTAGTTGTCCGCCATGCGCTTGGCGAAGCGCTCGTAGGCCGCGGCGAAGTCGCCGTCGGTCACCTGGTGGGAGGGGTGCGGGGTGAAGGGGCCGAAGCGCGCGCCCCACTCCCGCGCGACGTCCACCGCGCGGGGCAGCCACTGGCGAAGGTCCACGTCCGTTGTCCTCTCAAGGGGGCAGACGGCGTCCCGCACCCGCGACGGGGTGCGGGACGATCGGCCTGGGGCCTGTCCTCAGACCCCGGCCTGGCTATCGCGATCGGGGTTCGAGGACGGGCCCTAGCGGCCCGCCAGCTCGGTGACGGCCCGGATGACGAGCTCCGGGGTCTCCAGGGGCAGCATGTGACCGGCGCCGGGGATCAGCTCGTGGCGGGCCCTGGGCAGCACGTCGGCCACCACGGCGCCCAGCTCGGGCTTGACCACCTTGTCCTTGTCGCCCGCCAGCACCACCGCGGGCACGGTGACCCGGGACAGCGCCTCGCGCAGGTCCATGCCGCGCGAGGACGCGAAGCAGTCCGAGCGCACCGTGCGCGGGGTCTCGGCGAACATCTTCCGGTTGAGCTCGGCCACCGCGCCGGAAGGCTTGTCGCCCAGGGTGTGCCGCAGCATCTTGCGCCCGAGGAACCGGCGGTTGAGCGCCCAGTGGAACACCGGGTTGCCCATCAGCTTGACCTCTTTGTGCGGGGTGTCCTGGTCGTGCGCGGCGGCGGCCAGCAGCACCAGGCCGCGCACGCCGTCGGCGGACCCGGCCGTGACGTGCGACAGGATGCCGAACGCGCCGCCGGAGTGGCCCACCAGGATCGCGTCGCGGGTCTCGGTCTCGGCCAGCACCTCGGCCAGGTCCTGGCCGACGCGGGCGATGGTGATGCCGTCGCGGCCCAGCCCGGACTCGCCGTGGCCGCGCTGGTCGTAGCTGACCACGCGCAGCCCGGCGGCCAGCAGCCGGGGCGCCACCGTCCGCCAGAGCGCGCGGGTGGCGCCCCAGCCGTGCGCGAGCACCGCGGTGGTCGTGGTGGGCGTGTCCGGGGACTGCGTCGTCACCGCGAGCACCGCGCCGTCGGAGACCCGGACGCGCCGCTCGTTCTTCGTCGCGGGGGTGCGGCCCGCGGGCAGGCTCACCGCCGCCCGCCCACGGCCGCGCGCCCGCCGACGAGCGCGTTGAGGTTGGTGAAGGCGGACTGGGTGCCCTTGGAGTGCTGCAGGCCGATGTCGACGACCTTGGCCAGGAACCTCAGCCAGCCGTGCGGGCGGGCGGTGAAGTGGAACGCGATCCTGGTCCGCTCCCCGCCGTCCACGGCGTCGAGCACGATCTCGCTGCGGCCGCGGAAGACGCCGGCGTAGTACTCGGTCACCAGACGGCGCCGCGGCTCGGAAACCGTGGTGCGGCCGGTGAAGCGCAGCTTCGGGCCGCCGTTGTCCACGCCCTTGGCGTGCACGGTCACCCGCACCTCGCCGCCGACCTCGTCGGGACGCGTGGCGCCGGGCTCGAAGGTGTTGTGCGGGGTCCACCAGGCGCGCGCGCCCGCCAGCTCGTCGACCAGCGCCGTCCACACCGCGGCGGGCGGGGCGTCGATGAATGCCTCGTCGATCAGGTCGTAGTGGGTCATGGGGGTGCCTCCTTCCAGTGCAGGTGGCCGCGCCACGCGGCCCGCCAGGCAGGGGCGGGCCGCGCGGCGCGGGGGATCAGGCGAAGAACCCCTGTCCCGGGGTGAGGACGCGGTCGGGGTCGTAGCGGCGCTTGGCGTCGACCAGGCGCGTCCAGTTGCGGCCGAAGTGGGTGCGCCACTGCGCGCCGGTCATGCCCGGGATGGCGCCCACGGTGTAGCGCTTGGCGCCCAGGGAGACGCCCAGGTCGTAGAGCCTGCGGTTCTGCTCAAGCATCCGGGAGATGCCGGGGTCGTCGGGGAAGGGGAAGCGCAGCAGGTCGAACAGCCACAGCTTCTCCTCGCGGTTCTCCGGCAGCATGAAGAACGGCCGGGTCAGCTTCGAGCGGCGCAGCGGGTACAGCCCGGAGAAGCCGACGCCCAGGTCCTCGGGGACCAGCTCGGAGACCACCGAGGGGATGAACCGCTTGATCGTCGAGGACGGCACGACCAGGCTCAGCCACGGCTTGGCCTGGGTCCAGAAGCCGCCCTCCTTGAGCAGCACCTCCAGCGGGTCGAGGCGGAACAGCCAGTCCCGGTAGGGGTACTCGGTGACCTGGATGTCCGAGCGCACGTCGCACAGGCCGCTGAGCAGCCGGGCGCGGTCGGGCGCGGTGGCGTCGGTGTAGTAGGACACCGCCTCGATCTTGTAGCGCCAGCCGCTGCCGTCCGGGGTGCGGACGATCTCGCCCTCCTGGTGGCTGAACCGGCCGTCCAGCATGATCTTCTCCTGGTCGGCCACGAAGGCGTCCAGGCTGTTGTAGAACAGGTTCTGCACCAGCGCCTTGGTCGGCGCGGGCACCAGCTTGACCAGTGCCTTGGTGATGATGCCGAACTGGCCGTTGCCGCCGAGGGCGGACTCGAGCAGGTCGGTGCGGTGCCCGGCCGAGGCGGTCAGCAGCTCGCCGGTGCCGGTGACGATCTCGATGGCCTCGGCCACGTCGCACTGCAGGCCGAACTTCTGCACGGTGCCGCCGACGCCGCCGACGCTGATCGTGCCGCCGATCGACAGGTGCAGGTAGTCGGTCAGGCCCACCGGGGTCAGGCCCTGGGCCAGCGCGGCGTCGGTCAGCTGGGCCAGGGTGACACCCGCGTCGACCAGGGCGTGCGTGCGGCTGATGTAGTGGATCTTGTTGAGGCCGCGGGAGTCGATGGCGATGCCGCCGCGGGTCAGGGCCTGGCCGTAGTTGGAGTGCGACTCCAGGTCCGTGCCGTTGCCGCTCTGCCCGTTCATGGCGATCGTCAGCCGGTTGCGCCGGGCGAACTGCACCATCTTGACGATGTCGTTGACCGAGCCCGGCCGCAGCACCGCCTGCGGGGCGCCGGTGACCAGCTCGCCGAAGTCCTTGCCGAACCCGGTCAGCGCGGCGGCCGAGTAGTCCAGCGTGCCCTCGAGGGTCGGGACGCTCGCCATGCCCGCCGGAGCCGCCTGCGCCGTGGTCACCCACATCGAGTTGGCCGCGCTCCAGCCGACCACGGCGGCGGCCCCGGCGGCCGCGCCGCCCCTGAGGATGCCCCGCCGGGAAACCGATCTCGTCATTGCTCTCTCCACATCGTTCACCGGTTGGTCACGGTTTGGGGGGCGCTCGCGTCGGCCGAGGTCGCCAGCCGGTAGGCGGCGGGGTCGGCGTGCTTGGTGGCCTTGCGGAATCGCCAGGTGTAGGTCGGCCAGATCGAGGGGTTGCGGCCGGTGTCGTCCATGTACCAGCTCTTGCAGCCGCCCGCGTGCCAGACGGTGCCGTCGAGCTTGGCGTCCAGGCGGGTGTTGTACTCCTCCTGCGCTTCGGCGCGAACCTCCACACTGGACAGGTTGCGGCTGTCCATCAGCTTCAGCGCGTCGAGCACGTGCGCGATCTGGGCCTCGATCATGACCGTCTGCGAGGAGTGGCCCAGCGTGGTGTTGGGGCCCAGCAGCATGAACAGGTTCGGGAAGCCCGCCACGGTGGTGCCCGCGTAGGCGGACATGCCGTGCTGCTTCCAGGCGTCGGCCAGCTGCACGCCGTCGCGGCCGTAGAGGCGGCCCGCGACCGGGCGGTTCGTCGCGGCGAAGCCGGTGCCGAGGATGATGGCGTCCACGGTCCGCTCCGAGCCGTCGGCGGTGACCACGGAGTTCGCGGTGACCCGGGCGATGCCCTCGGTCACGACCTCCACGTTGGCCTGCTGGATCGCCGGGTACCAGTCGTTGGAGAACAGCAGGCGCTTGCAGCCCACGGTGAAGTCCGGGGTCAGCTTGGCGCGCAGCTCTGGGTCGCCGACGCTCTTGGCCAGGTGCTTGGCCGCCATGCCCTGGATCGTCTTCTCGGCGACGGCCGGGCGCGCCAGCATGAACGCCAGCACCTCGCGGCCCCACATGTTGAAGTTGCGCCGGAAGTTCTGGTAGCCGGGCAGGCGCTTGCGCATCCAGCGGGTGCGCTTGCTGATCTCCTTGTCCGCCTTGGGACCGACCCACGGCGCGGTCCGCTGGTGCAGGTACAGCTGCCCCACCCGCGGCTGGATCTTCGGCACGAACTGGATGGCCGAGGCGCCGGTGCCGATGACGGCCACCCGCTTGCCGGTCAGGTCGAAGTCGTGGTTCCAGTTCGCCGAGTGGAAGACCTCGCCGGTGAACTCGCCGAGACCGGCGATGTTCGGGACCACCGGGTCGCTGAGGTAGCCGGTGCCGGTGACCAGGACCTGCGCGGTGTAGTCCCCGCCGGTGGTCTCGATGTGCCAGCGGCGCTCCATGTCGTCCCAGCGCGCGCCCAGCAGCTCGTGCCGGAACCGGATGTGCGGGCGGACGCCGAACTTGTCGGCGCAGTCGCGCAGGTAGGCGTAGAGCTCGTCGCGCTTGCCGAAGGTGTGGTCCCAGTCCGGGTTCTGCGCGAAGGAGAACGAGTACAGCAGCGACATCACGTCGCAGGCGCAGCCGGGGTAGGAGTTGTCCCGCCAGGTGCCGCCGACCTCGTCGGCGCGCTCGAAGACGGCGAAGTCCTCCACGCCGGACTGCTTGAGCCGGATCGCCATGCCGAGGCCGGAGAACCCGGTGCCGACGACCGCGACGCGGAAGTGCGGGACGGGCCGCCCGGTGTTCTCCTCGGTCCGGGGGACCGCGGGGTTGATGGTGCTGGTCATGTCGTTCCCTCCTCAGGCCCGCCGGGTCAGGGTCATGCGGAAGTTGTTGAAGACGCCGTCTTCCAGGGTGTAGGCGAAGATGTCGAGGTAGCGCTCGAAGCGGGCCACGACCTCCTCGCTCTCCAGGGCGACGGCCTCCTCGCGGCGCTCGGCCAGGAACTCCAGCCACACCCGGCAGGCGCGCGAGAACGACAGCGGCTCGTTGACGATCTCCTCGACGTAGAAGGAGTTCTCCATCGCCTGGGCCAGGTCGTGCAGGTGCGGGATGTAGCACCCGGCGAACTCCTCGCGCTGCAGGAACTTCAGGTCGTCGATGAGCTCCCGGCGCAGCGGCGGGTTCTCGATGGTCATGATGTGCAGCACCAGCTTGCCGCCGGGCTTGATGAGCCGGTGGCACTGCTCGAAGAACGCGCGGAAGCGCTTCACGCGCTCCTTGGGCGGCAGCGACGAGAGCACGAAGTGCTCCAGGGCGTTGACGCAGAAGGCGGCGTCGTAGGGCTCGTCGGTGGTGTGGTCCTCCCACGACTCGACGATCACCTCGACGTCGGGGTTGCCGAGGCCGTCGACGAACTCCTTCTGGGTGCGGCTCAGCGTCACCCCGACGGCCTTCTCCGCGCCGTGCACGCGGGTCACGCGGTCGAGCATGGTGCCCCAGCCGCTGCCGATGTCGAGGACCTTCTTCGCGCCCGCCGCGCCCGCCAGCTCGATGAACTTGTCCAGCTTGCGGTACTGGGCCTCGGTGTGGGTGGCGCGCAGGTCCTCCCCGTCCTCCCAGTAGCCGCCGGAGTACATCATCGGCTCGCCGAGGATGATCCGGTACAGGTCGTTGCCGACCTCGTAGTGGTGCCGGATCGCGTCGACCTCGGGGTTGACCGTCTTACGCTCCACCGTCGTCATGCCTGCCTCATTCCGGGTGATGTCTTCCGTCCTCCTTGTGCGGCACGAGTTGATCGGGTCGGACGCAACAGCGGCGCAACACGGCGCGAATTGCGCTTCCGTTGCGCGAAACCCGCTTGTATCCGTGGCAGAGCCGGACCAGCGCCGGACGTCCCGAGGTGTGAGGAGCTATCGAGATGGAACTGCCCAACGTCGAGGAGCTGGCGTCCCAGCTGCAGGCCGTGTCCGGCGCCGATGAGGTCGACGTCGACGCCCCGCTGCTGCAGATCGCCGATGTCGACTCCCTGGACCTCATGGAGTGGCTGTACGGGTTCCAGAACCAGTACCCGACCATCCCGGCCGACGAGTCGCTGTTCAAGGACATCGACGACACGACGACCCTGCGCACCGTGCACGAGCGCCTGCTGGCCCTCGCGCCCGCCGCCTAGGCCCGGCCGTGAACGGCTTCGAGATCGCCGGGTGGGGTGTGTCCGTCCCCGATCAGGTCCTGACCAGTGTCGAGTTGGCCGAGCGCCTGGGCGTGGACGAGGACTGGATCGTCAGCCGGTGCGGCATCCGTGAGCGCCGGATCGTCGAACCCGGCCAGACAACCGCGTCCCTGGCCATCGAGGCCGGCCGCCGCGCGCTGGACAAGGCGGGTCTGACCGGGGCGGACATCGCGCACCTGATCGTCGCCACCGCCACGCCGGAGCAGCTCTCCCCGGCCACGTCGGCGTTCGTGCACCACGGCCTCGGCATCGCCGGGTCCGCCCACGACGTCAACGCGGAGTGCTCCGGCTTCGTCTACGGCCTCATGACCGGCGCCGCGCTCATGGCGCTCGACCCGCGCCCGATCCTGCTGATCGGGTCGGACACCCACTCGCTCACCGTGGACCCGGCCGACCGGGACCTGAGCATCCTGGTGGGTGACGGCGCGGGCGCCGTGGTCATGACCCCGACCCCGGAAACCTGGGTGCGGGCGTGGAACCTGGGCGCCGACGGCTCCCGCCACGACAGCCTCAAGGTCGTCGCGGGCGGCAGCCGGATGCCCACCACGGCCGACACCGTGGACCAGGGCCTGCACTACGCCAAGATCAACGGCAACGAGATCTACCTCAACGCGGTGCGCTTCACCGTGCGCACCGTGAAGGCAACCCTGGAGCAGGCCAAGGTCGGTCCCGACGACATCGACCACGTGGTCCCGCACCAGGCCAACATCCGCATCATCAACTCGATCCTCAGCCACACCGGTCTCCCGCCCGAGAAGCTGGTCACCAACCTCGAGCGCTACGGCAACACCGCGTCGGCGTCAATCCCGATCGCGCTGGCCGAGGCGCTGGACAGCGGCCGGATCCGCCAGGGCGACCTGGTGCTGCTCGCGGGCTTCGGAGCGGGCATGACCTGGGGTTCGGTGCTGCTGGAGTGGGGAGGACCGCGATGAGCAAGGCCATTTCCGGCATCCGGCCGGAGGCGCCGGTGGCGCTGGTCACCGGGGCCTCCGGCGGGCTGGGCCAGGCACTGGCGATGGAGCTCGACGCGCTGGGCTGCCGGGTGGCGGTGCACTACAACAGCTCCAGGGACCGCGCCCTCGCGGTCGCGGAGAAGTTGCAGAACCCGTCCTGCGTGGTCGGCGGCAGCGTGGCGTCGTGGGAGGCGGTGCAGCAGATCCACGCGGCCGTCGCCGCGGAGCTGGGCCCGATCGACGTGCTGGTCAACAACGGCGCCGTCCGCAAGGACTCGCTGATGGCCATGCAGGACCCGGCCGACTGGCGGGAGGTCATCGAGACCAACCTGATCGGCACTTTCCACACCGCGCGGGTGTCCGTCGGGCACATGCTGCGGCAGCGGTGGGGGCGGATCATCAACGTGGTCTCGCCGTCGGGGATCATCGCCACGGCGGGCCAGACCGCCTACGGCGCCTCGAAATCCGGCGTCATCGGGTTCACCCGCACCCTGGCCGCCGAGTGCGGCCGCCGCGGGGTGACGGTGAACGCGCTCTCGCCGGGCTTCATGATCACGGACATGACCAAGGACCTGTCGGACCAGGTCATGGCCTCGATCAAGGACAAGGCGCCGGTGCCGAGGTTCGGCACCACCGAGGAGGTCGCCCGCAGCATGGCGCTCTTCCTCGACGGCGACTACATGACCGGACAGGTCATCAGCATCGACGGCGGTGTGTCGGTGACCTGATATCCGGCGGTGGCGGCGGTTGGGCCTTCCGGCCCAACCGCCGCTTTCTGCTTTTGGTGGGGTAATCATTTCGACTACCTCATGGATAACAGCTTTCCGGCGCTTTCCGTAGCGCTTTTCGTGACGTTGATTCTTTGGCATCGCGGACTTAGTCTTGGACTACATTCCTGCTGTGAGTGGTCGCAAGGGGGCACCCATGTCCGAGGTCCGCTCGAATCCATTACCCGGAATGGTGACCGCGCTCCTGGTGGCCTCGGTCGACCGGCGCCTGGTCAGCGCGGTGTACCACAGCGTGTGCGACGCGACACGGGCCGCGCTCGAGGTCATCGCCGCCCTGACCGCGACGGGCCTGCGCGTCGTGCTGTGCACCGCGGCGGCCGACCGGGACTTCCCGGGCCGGACGGCGCTGGGCAACGCCCACCGGCTGCTGGCGACTGCGGCGCCGGGCCAGATCCTGGCCACCGCGCCGACCGCCGTGGTGGCGGGCCCGACCCTGCCCGCGGGGATCGATCTGCTCGACCGGGGGCTGTGGACGCCGGGGCCGGGACAGGAGCCCGAGCGGGTCTACGAGATGCGGGTGGAGCAGATCGACGCGTCGTCCAACGTGGCGTGGGCGCGGCGGGCGGTGCAGGAGGGCACCGGGGAGGCCGCGGGGTACGTGGAGGCGGCGGTGTCGGGGTGGTCCGGGGCGGGGCGGGTGGTGGCGGTGACCGGGGGCACCGCGGTGGAGCGGACCGGGGTGGTGGCCGAGCTGGCGCTGCGGCTGCACGCCGGGGGCGCCCTGGTGCTGCGCGGGGGCTGGACGGGCTCGCCCTACGGCGCGTTCCGGGAGGCGTTCGGGTACTACGCGGCGAACTGCGGGCGGGAGCGGCTGTGGGCTGACTTGCAGGGGTGGGCCGACGAGATCGCGGCGCTGCTGCCGGAGGTGGGGGCGCGGGTGGGGGGCGCCCGGCTGGCCTGCGCGGCTGACGGGGACCGGCTCTACGACGCGGTGGAGGCGTGGCTGCGGGCGCTGGCCGCCCGCTCGCCGGTGGTGCTGGTCCTCGACGACGCGCACCTCGCCGACGGGGGGTCGGTGTCGCTGATGTCGCACCTGTGGCACGCGTGCGCGGGGCTGCCGGTGCTGGTGGTGCTGGCGGGGGAGCACCGGGTGGAGGCGGAGTTCGTGGAGGACGGCGCGCTGGTGCGGGTGGCCCTGTAGCTGTGACCTTGTGGCTGTGCCCCTGTGGCTGTAGCTCTGTGGTTGCGATCCCGTGGTTGTGGCGCTCTGGCTGAGCCCTGTGTTGTGGCCTTGTGGGTGTGGCCCTGGGGTTTGTGCCCTGTAACCGGCCCGGAAATTGGTGCTGTGGCTGGTGGGGTCGTGCGTCGGGACCACGGCCTAGGCTCCCGGCGGTGACGTACGTGGAGACGGTGGCCCGGTTGCGGGCGGCGGGGTGCGTGTTCGCCGAGGACGAGGCGGCGCTGCTGCTGGCGGCGCCGGGTGGCGCGGACCTCGTGGCGCGGCGGGTGGCGGGGGAGCCGCTGGAGCACGTGCTGGGGTGGGCGCGGTTCTGCGGGCTGCGGATCGCGGTCGAGCCCGGGGTGTTCGTCCCCCGACGGCGCACCGAGGTGCTGGTGCGCGAGGCGGTGGCGCGGGCCCGGCCGGGTTCGGTGGTGGTCGACCTCTGCTGCGGGTCGGGGGCGGTGGGGGCCGCCGTCGAGGCCGCGCTGGGGCGGGTGTCGCTGGTCGCGGCGGACATCGACCCGGTGGCGGTGCGGTGTGCCCGGCGGAACCTGGGTGACGGGCGGGTGTTCCAGGGGGATCTTTACGGCGCCCTGCCGGACGGGCTGCGCGGACGGGTCGAGGTGCTGGCCGCCAACGCGCCCTACGTGCCCGCGGGCGCGATCGCGCTGATGCCGCCGGAAGCGCGCGACCACGAGCCGCTGATCGCCCTGGACGGCGGCGGCGACGGGCTCGACGTCCATCGCAGGGTGGCGTCCGGGGCGGTGGACTGGCTGGCCCCCGGCGGCTGCCTGCTGATCGAGGTGGGGGAGCGCCAGGTGGCGCCGGTGGTCGGGCTGTTCGGCCGGTGCGGCCTGCGCGCCGAGGTGATCGACGACCCGGACGCGACCGTGGTGATCGGCACGGCGGGCCCGGTCGGCCCGGGGTAGCGGGCAGCCGGCCGCCACGAGCCCAGGCGCACCTCGTGGCCGCTGATCGGCGCCCCGCGTGTGGCAGGGCCGCTCGGCGCCGTCCCACCCGTGTTCCGCCCCGTGTTCCGCTGCGTGGTCCGCTGGAGGCGTGCCGCTCAGGCGCAGTGGCGGAGGCCGAGGCTGCTCAGGGTCCAGGTGGCCTCGGTGCGCAGCGCCGCCGCGGCGCGCAGGTCGCCCATGCGGCCGCGGTTGACCAGGGCCTCGGCCAGAGACTGCTGGGCCACGGCGATCCACGGGCGGGCGCGGCGGGTCGAGAGCTGGGCGATCGCGGCGGAGAGGTAGCGCTCGGCGCCGTCCCAGTCGCCGGTGACCACCGAGAGCCTGCCCAGGTGGAAGGCGGCCGTCCCGACGAAGCTGCGGTAGCCGGTGCCGCAGGTCAGCTCCGCGTACGGCGTCAGCAGCGAGGCCACGGCCGCCGCCGTCGTCGCGTCGCCCAGTTCCACCGCGCACAGCGCCAGCACCCCGACCGCGTGCGCCCACTCGTCGCCCGCGGGCAGCGGGTCGGCCCCGATGGCCGAGGCGCGGACGGTCAGGTGCGCCGCCCCGCGGTCCCCGCGCAGGATGGCGGAGAGGGCGCGGTCGATGCCCTCCAGCGGCTCCTCGGTCGGGCGGTCGCCGCTGAGCCACCGGGCCACCAGCCGCTGGCGCGCGCTCAAGGCGCCGGGCGGGGACGAGTGGGTCAGCACGGCGGCCACCTCCGGCGGGACCGGGGTCGGCCGCGCGGACGTCGCCGGGTCGGCGAGCCTGCCCCGGGTGATGGCCACCGCGACGGCGTGCTCCAGCAGGAGGATGTCGCCGACGGTCACCTCGACCCCGGTGCCGTCGGCCACCGCGGCGGCCAGGGCGGCCAGCGCGGTGTCGCGGGTGCTCAGGTCGCCGGTCAGCTCGGCGGCCGCGGCGAGGTGGTGGGCGGCCACGACCCGGCCGGTGGTGTCGCCGACGGCCTCGGCCACGGCCAGCGCCTCGCCCGCCAGGCTCGCCCGCCAGCGGGTGTGGTCGGGGCCCTCGAGCAGCCGCAGCTCCCGGCTCATCGCGCACATCGCCCGGCGGACGGTGTCGTCGGCGGTGATCCGGGTGCCCAGCAGGCTCTGGTGGGCCAGCAGCCTGCCGACGGTGACGTCGTCGACCGCCGAGGCGCCCTGGCCCATCCGCCGCAGCAGCAGGTCAATCATCGCCGCGGCCTCGCTGCGCAGCCGGGGACGGGTGCGCACCGCGTCGGCCAGCCCGAGGGCGGCCTGGGCCGCGGTGGCGAGCCTGCCGGTGTGCAGGGCCTGGATGGTGCCGTCGAGCAGCGTCTGGTCGCAGTCGTGGCGGCCCGCGTCGGCCTGGGCGAGGCCGAGGCGGGTCAGGGCGTCGGCGCGCAGGGCCGCGTCGGTGGCGGGCACGTGGGCCAGCGCCTGCTCCAGCAGCCGGACCGCCTCGGTGGGCGAGCCCTCGCGGGTCGCCCAGGCCGCCGCGTACCACCCGGCCTGCACCGCGCGGGTGTCGCCGTCGGGGGAGGCGCCCCCGGCCCGGTGCCGGGCCAGCGCCCGGCTGTGGCGGGCCGGGTCGTCGGCGCGGCGGTGCTCCAGGGCGTCGGCGAGGCGGCCGTGCAGCCAGCGCCGCCGGGTGTGGCTCAGCCGCTCGAGGACGGCGCGGCGCACGACGTCGTGGGTGTAGCGGTACTTCGGCGACGACCCGGGCACCTCGGTGAGCAGCCCCGCCGCGACCAGCAGGTCGAGCGTGTCCATCGCCGCGGCCCCGGTGAGCTCCGCGGTCTCGGCCACCAGGTCGGCGGCGAAGACCGGACCGGCGACCGCCGCGGCCCGCAGCAGCGCGCACGGCTCCGGGGCGAGCCCGCCGAGCAGCGCGTCGGCGTGGTCGTGCACCCCGGCGGGCAGCGGCCGGTCGCCGGGCCCTTCCCGGTACCAGCGCAGCAGCTCCACGACGAGCACCGCGTTGCCCGCGGTGTCGGCCCGCAGCCGGTACGCGGGCGGCACGTGCCCGACGCCGGGCGCCAGGTGCCGGGCCAGGGCCCGCACGTCGGACTCGTCCAGCCCGCCCAGCACGACCCGCTCGGGCCGGTCCAGCTCCCGCACGCCGCGCGGGCCGGAGGTGGCCATCACCAGCATCCGGACCCCCGACCTGGCCAGCACCCGCCGCACCAGCCCGACCACGGCCCCGACCATCGCGTTGTCGGCGCCCTCCGCCGCGTCGAGGTCGTCGAGCACCAGGCACAGCGGCTGCTGCGCCAGCTCGACCAGCAGTTCCGCCACGGCGCCGTCGCTGTCGTCGCCGGGTCTGCGGGCCACCACGTCGGCGAGCACCCGGCGCGCACGCGGGGACAGCGCGTCCGGCGGTGTCGCCGCCGCGAAGTCGGCCAGCGCCCGCACGACGGGCCGCACGCCCTCGCCCGAGCAGTGGGCGTACATCACCAGGCCGCCGTCGCGGCCGATCCGGCGCGCGGCCTCGGTGACCAGGCGGGTGCGCCCCGCGCCGCGCTCCCCGGCGACCAGGACGAGCCCGCCCGCGCCGGACTCCGCGCGGGCCCACGCCGCGGCCAGCGCGGCCAGCTCGGCGCGCCTGCCGACGAACGGCACCCGCACCGCCGCCGCGCCCGTGCGCGGCTCGCCGCTGCCGCCCAGCAGCTCCACGTACGCCGCCTGCGTCTCCGGTGACGGGTCGATCCCCAGCTCGTCGGACAGGACCTGGCGCAGTCGCTGGTAGGCGCGCAGCGCGTCGGCCCGGTTGCCGCCCGCGGCGTGCGCCGACATCAGGCAGCGGTGAGCGCTCTCACTGAGCGGCACCAGCCGCACCGCCTCCTCCGCGAACCGCACCGCGTCGCGGTTCTCGCCCAGGGCGGCCGCCGCCGCGCACGCGGTCTCCAGCGCCGAGAGCAGCAGCGCCTCGACGTGCTCGCGCACGCCCGCGACCCACTCGCCCTCGTGCTGCGGCAGGAACGGCTCGCGCAGGTAGCCGATCGCCTCGGTCGCGGCCGCGCGGGCGCCCGCGTGCTCGCCCGCGGCCAGGGCGGCCCTGGCCCGCCGGAGCGAGCGCTCGGCGATCTCCAGGTCCACCTCGGCGTCATCGGGCAGGGTCAGCACATAACGCCCGCCCGCCGAGGTCAGCGGTCCGGGCAGCAGCGTCCGCACCCGGCTGACGACGCTGCGCAGCGCCGAGGCCCAGGTGTCGGGCAGCCCCTCGGGCCACACGGTGTCGGCGAGCCGGTTGCGGTCGGTCCCGGTGGCCCGCTCCAGCACGAGCCGGGCGAAGGCCACCTGCGTCTGGGCACTGGACAGCGGTCGCGGAGGGCGCCCGGCCTCCTCGACGGCGACCAGGCCGGTCAGTCGGATCAGCATGGCTGCAACGGAGTGGTCATCGTTCCCCCTGCTTATTAGCGGCGAACACCTACCCCCATAGGCCAAAAGGTGGAATACGCCAAACGGGCGTTTCTCACGTATTCGCCGGGTACTTGCCCAAAAGCGTACAGCGGTACCGCTTCCAGCTGTCAAGACCGTTGATGACACCGCCCTGACGTGTTCATGTTGCGCCGCTCTTGCGGTTGCTGCCGTAGAAATCGCCAACAGAGAAGACAGCCAATTGCCGGCGCGGCCCGGATAAAGGAGAAGCACGTGACTGCTGCATGGAACCGACTGGCGCCGCGCCTGGCGGCGATCCGCAAGCGGCTGGGCGCGCTGGAGTCCACCCCTGAGCGGCGCAACAGCTTCATGCCGTACACCCCCGAGCGCGATTCCGCCTACGTCGACCTCTACGGCGAGCGCCTGCTGATGATGTCCGGCTACAGCTATCTCGGCCTCGGCGGCGACGAGCGCGTCGTGGCCGCGGCCAAGGCCGCCGTCGACACCTACGGCACCGGCGCCCACGGCGTCCGGGCGCTGGCCGGGTCGACGCCGCTGCACGAGGAGCTGGAGGGCGAGGTCGCCCGGCTGCTGGGCCGGGAGTCGGCGCTGGTCTTCGGTTCCGGCTACGCGGTCAACGTCGGCACCATCGCCGCCCTCGTCGGCGCGGGCGACCACGTGTTCATCGACAAGTACGACCACGCCAGCATCGTCGACGGCTGCCAGCTCAGCGGCGCCACCGTCACCCGGTTCCGGCACAACGACCCCGACCACCTCGACCGCCGCCTGAGCGCGGCCGCGGGCGACGGCGTCCGGCTGGTGATCGTCGACAGCGTCTACTCCATGGACGGCGACATCGCCCCGCTGCCCGCCCTGCGGGAGGTGTGCGACAGGCACGAGGCCCTGCTGATGGTCGACGAGGCCCACGCCCTCGGCGTGATCGGCAAGTCCGGCCTGGGCATCGAGGACCACTTCGACTACCAGGTCAGGGCGGACATCAAGGTCGGCACGCTGTCCAAGGGCATCCCGTCGACCGGCGGCTGGGTGGTCGGCTCCCCGGAGCTGATGCTGTTCATGAAGTACAACGCCCGCCCGTTCCTGTTCTCCGCCGCCCTGCCGCCCGCGCAGGCGGGCGCCGCGCTCGCCGCCCTGCGGATCATGGAGGCCGAGCCCTGGCGGGTCCGCCACATCCAGCGCGAGTCCGCGCGCCTGCGGGACATCGTGTCCGCGGCGGGGATGCGCACGCTCTCGAGCGAGACCGCGGTCGTGCCGCTGGTCGCCGGGTCCGACGAGGCCGCCTACGACTACGCCACCGCGTGCCGCAAGGCCGGTGTGGTCGGCATCCCGGTCGTCTCGCCCGCGGTGCCCAACACCCTGGCGCGCCTGCGGATCGCGGTCACCGCCCGGCACTCCACAGAGGACATCGACACCGCCGCCGACATCTTCCTGCACGCCGCCCGCCAGTGCGGCCTGATCGAGGGCTGAGCCATGTCCGCGCAGGTCGTGATCACCGGAATGGGCGTGGTGACCCCGGCGGGCTGCGACCTGGACACGTTCTGGGCGCGTCTGCTGGGCGCCCGCTCCCCGGCCGTACCATTGTCCGATGTGGACTTCGGCGGTGCCAGGGTGCCGTTCGGCTGCCGCGTCGAGGGGTTCGACGCCGTGCTGGCCAAGGGGGACGTGCTCACCGCGAAGGAAGCCCGCCGGATGGACCCGTTCGCCAGGTTCGGGCTGGCCGCCGCGCTGGCCGCGCACCGCCACGCGGGCGCCCCGGCGCCCAACCCGGCGCGCACCGCGATCGTGGTCGGCACCGCGGTCGGCGGGCGGGCCACCAGCGACGCCGAGAGCGCCAACTTCTACCTGCGCGGCCCGGCGCGGGTGAACCCGCTGATGCCGCTGGTGACCATGCCCAACTCGGCCGCGGCGCTGATCGCCATGCGGCTGGGCTGGCACGGCCCGGCGCTGACCGTGGCCACCACCTGCGCCAGCGGCGTCGACGCGGTCGGGCTGGCCGCGGACATGGTCCGCTCCGGCCGGGTCGACGTGGCCATCGCGGGCGGGTGCGAGTCCACGCTGACCCCGGTCAGCCTGGCCGGTTTCGCCAACCTCAACGCGATGTCCACCCGCGACGGGGACCCGGCGCGCGCGTCACGGCCCTTCGACGCCGACCGCGACGGGTTCGTCATGGGCGAGGGCGCCGGGTTCGTGGTGCTGGAGCGCCGCGCCGACGCCCTCGCCCGGGGGGCGCCCGCGCACGGGGAGATCCTGGGCTACGCCGCCACCGCCGACGCCCACCACCTGGCGATGCCGCTGCCCGACGGCGCGGGCGCGATCGCGGCGATGACCGGCGCGCTGACCGAGGCGGGCCTGTCGCCGCGGGACATCGGGCACGTCAACGCGCACGGCACGTCCACCCCGCACAACGACCGGGCCGAGGCCATCGCGCTGCGCAAGGTGTTCGGCTCGTCCGGCCCCCCGGTGACCGCCACCAAGGGCGTCACCGGCCACCTGATCGGCGCGGCCGGGACCGTCGAGCTGATCGCCACCGTGCTGGCCCTGCGGGCCGGGACGGTCCCACCCACGGCCAATCACGAACGGATCGAGCCTGACATGGACATCGACGTGGTGCACGGAACTGCGCGGGCGGCATCGGGTCCCGCGCTGTCGAACTCCTTCGGCTTCGGCGGCCACAACGCGTGCCTGGTGGTGTCGTGATGACCACGACGACGCACACCACCAGCGACATGCGCGCGGTCACCGCCGCCGAGATCGCCGCCTACCGCGCGGTCCTGCGCGAGGCCATCGGCTCGACCACCCCGACGGTGGGCGTGCCGCAGGCGTCCCCGGTCTACCCGTTCGTGATCTCGTCGCCTGCCTTCGAGCAGATCATGGACCAGCTCACCGCGGGCGGCGGGCCGCGCCCGGTCAACGTGCACCTGAGCCAGGAGGTGCACCTGCACCGCCTGGTGCGCCCCGGCGAGCGGGTCGCCGTCGACGCCGAGATCACCGCGGCCCGCCGCGAGCCCAAGGGCGCCCGCCTGGCCATCCGGACGGTCCTGGTCGGCGACGACGGCGCGCTGCTCGCCGAGCTGCTGACCGGCGCGCTGCTGGTCGACGCCACCGCCCCGGAGCCCTTCGGCGACATGCCCGCGGGCGCCACCCTGGCGGCGGGCCCCGGTCCCCGCGAGAGCACCACCGTGGAGTGCGTGATCCCGCGCGAGACCGTGCGCCGCTACTGCGAGGTCTCCGGGGACCGCAACCCGATCCACACCGACGACGCCGCCGCCGTCGCCGCGGGCTTCCCCGGCGCCATCGCGCACGGCATGAGCGTGCTCGCCCTGGTGTGCGAGGACGTCATCGACCGCTTCGCGGGCGGGGACGCCGCGCGGATCGCCGGGATCGGCTGCCGGTTCTCCGCCCCGGTCCGCCCGGAGGAGCCACTGTCCATCGTGTACCAGACCGACGGCGGGCCGACGGTGAGGTTCTCCTGCAAGACCGAGCGCGGCACCGCCTTCAAGGCGGGCTGGGTCACGGTCCGGCCGGACGGCGAGGCCAGTGATGGCTGAGCCCGCCTGGGAGATCGTCACCGGGTTCCGCCGACAGGCGCAGACCCGCCCCGCCGCCCCCGCGCTCCTGTGGCACGGCGCCGAGATGTCCTACGGGGAGCTCTACGGCCGCGCGCTCGTCGAGCGCGACCGGATCTGCGCGCTGGGCCTGCGCCCGGGGCAGCCGGTCGGCATCCTCGCCGACAAGTCGCCCGCCGCGGTCGCCCTGGTGCTGGGCGCGCTGCTGGCCGAGCGGCCGTTCCTGCTGCCCTCGCCCGCGCTCGCCGACGTCACCCTGGCCACGCTGTTCGCCCAGGCGGGCTGCACCCATGTGCTGTCCCCGGCGGGGCAGGAGCGCGACCTGCCCGCCCCGGCCCCGGTCGAGGCGCCCGAGCCCCTCGGCGACGACATCTCCTTCATGCTCACCACCTCCGGGTCCACCGGGCTGCCCAAGATCGTGCCGCTGCCCGGCGCCGGGATCGACCGCTTCGCCGGGTGGGCCGCGCCGACCTTCGGCATCGGCCCCGGCCGCTCGGTGCTGAACGTGGCCCCGCTGAACTTCGACATCTGCCTGCTCGACGTGTGGACGACGCTGGCCTACGGCGGGCGGGTCGTGCTCGTCGACCCGGCGCACGCGGCCAACGGGCGCAGGCTGCACACGCTGCTCACCGAGCACGAGGTGCACGTCGTGCAGGCGGTGCCGATGTTCTTCGGCCTGCTCGCCGAGACCGCCGCCACCCGAGGCGGGGTGTTCGAGCGGGTCGAGCACGTCATGTTCACCGGCGACGCCATCCCGGCGCACGTCCTGCGCGCCCTGCCCGGCCTGTTCCCCCAGGCGCGCGTGCACAACATCTACGGCTGCACCGAGACCAACGACAGCTTCGTGTAC
Source organism: Actinokineospora lacus (assembly GCF_053813445.1). Classification (NCBI taxonomy): domain Bacteria; kingdom Bacillati; phylum Actinomycetota; class Actinomycetes; order Pseudonocardiales; family Pseudonocardiaceae; genus Actinokineospora; species Actinokineospora lacus. Next base: position 40,986 of record NZ_JBQERA010000017.1, on the reverse strand, counting down.
GAAGTGGACACCTTCGACGAGCAGGCGCGCTCGGTGCCGATCGGCGACCCGCTGCCCGGCGTCGCCACCCTGGTCGTCGCCGACGGCGCCGTGCTCGATGGCCCCGGCGAGGGCGAGCTGTACGTCTCGACCCCGTTCCAGGCCACCGGCTACCTCGACCGGGCCCGCACCGCGGAGAAGTTCCTCGCCCACCCGGCCGGGGCCGACCACCGGAGCTGGTTCCGCACCGGCGACCTGGTCCGCCGCGGCGCCGACGGGTCGGTCGAGCTGATCGGCCGCGCCGACTTCCAGGTCAAGGTGCGCGGGGTGGCGGTCAACACCGCCGAGGTCGAGGCCGCCCTGCTCGCCCACCCCGACGTGCTGGAGGCCGCCGTCCGCGCGGTGCCGGACCCGATCGCCGGGCGCACCCTCGCCGCCGCGGTCCACCGGGCCCCCGGCAGCGGGCTGACCAGCCTCGCCCTGCGCGAGCACTGCGTGGCCACGCTGCCCCGCGCCGCCGTGCCCGGCTCGCTGCGCCTGAGCGACGAGCCCCTGCCCAAGACCGCCACCGGAAAGGTCGACCGCGCCGCGGTCAACCCAGAACACGTCGAAAGAAGGGTGTCATGAGCAACGTCGACACGATCACCAAGTACGTCGTCACCGAGTTCCTGCCGGACGTGGGCGGCCTGACCCCGGACTACGACCTGCTCGCCAACGGCGTCGTGGACAGCCTTGGCCTGCTCAAGCTGATCGCCTGGGTGGAGGACCACTTCGGCGTGGAGGTCGGCGACGACGACCTCGACCCGGAGAACTTCCGCACGGTCGCGGCCATGGACGCCTTCGTCGCCCGCGCGTCGGTCACCGCGAGCGCCTGACATGCACGAGGTGATCACGGCCCTGCTGACCGGGCGCGGCGGCGTCCACGTCGCGGCCTGGCACGGCCTCTGGGACCGGCTCGACGACGGCGCCCTCGACCGCGCCGAGGTCGCGGCCCTGCTCGGCACGCTGGCCACCCGGCTGCCCGAGCGCGACACCCTGCGGGCCCTGGTCGCCTCCCTGCGCGAGCGGCGGCCGAGCGCCGGGGCGACGTGGCCGGGCACGGTCAACATCGTCGGCACCGGCGGGGGCCCGCGCACGTTCAACGTCTCCACCGCCGCGGCGTTCACCGCCGCGGCGATGGGGGTCAAGGTGGTCAAGTCCGGCTCCCGGGCGTACACCGGCAGCGTCGGCTCGGTCGACCTGCTGGAGCGCCTGGGGGTCCGGCTGACCCGCTCGCCCGCCGAGACCGAGGCCGCGCTGGCCGCGCACGGGGTCGCCTTCGTGGGGCCCCACGTCTATCCCGCGCAGCTGACCAAAATGGCGCGGCAGCTCGTGCCGCTGGGGTTGCGCCCGTTCGGCCGGTTCCTCAACTCGCTGGGGCCGTTCCTGGCGGAGGTTCCGGTCTCCGCGCAGGTGACCGGGGTGTCGGCGGCGGCGCCGCTGGCCGAGCTGTGCGGGCTGGCCGCGGCCGAGCCCGTCAAGCGGGTCTGGCTGTGCGCCAACGCCGCAGGCGCCGACGAGCTGCTTCCCTTCGCCGACAACACCATCTACCGCAACGACGGCGTCGAGCTGACCCGCCACCCCACCGTGGTCGGCTCCCTCGCCGATCTCGCCGAGTCCGAGACGCTGATCGAGCACTTCCGCGCGGTGCTCTCCGGCACCGGCAACCCGGTGGCCACCGAGGCCGTGTGCCTCAACGCCGCCGCGCTCGCGGTGGCCAGTGACACCGAGCCGCACTGGGAACTGGCCCTGGCCAAGGCCCGCGCCGCGGTCGCCGACGGCGCCGTCACCGACCTGCTCGACCGGATGGGCGCCAGGGTGATGGCCCATGGCTGAGTTCTTCACCGGCGGGAAGCCCGGCCTCGCCCTGTTCCTCAACGCGGGCGACCCGCCGCTCGACCGGCTGGGCGAGCTGCTGGGCGTGCTCGACGAGTCCGGAGTGGGCTGCGTCGAGCTGGCCGTGCCGTTCCCCGACTCGGTCACCGACGGCCCGGTCGTGCGGCGCTCGGCGGACCGGGCCCTGGCCCAGGGCGTCGACCTGTTCGCCGTGCTGGACTTCATCGCCAGGACCCGGTCGTCCCTCAAGCGGCTGCGCGTCGCGCTGCTGGCCGACTGGAGCCATTCCCTGCGGGGTCTGACCCCGGAGGACGTCGCCATGCGGGCCGTCGATTCCGGTGTGGACGGAATCCTGGCGCACGGATTGCCGCCGAGGCTGCGCGGGCGCCACTTCGACGCCGCCGACGCCGCGGGCCTGCCCGTGGTGACCACCTGCTACCACCGGGTCTCCGGCCCGGAAGTGCTCGCCGAGGCCGCCGCGAGGGCGACGGCCTACCTGTATCTCGTGGCCCACTACGGGCGCAGCGGAAGCGCGCCCGCGGCGGGCTACGCCGAGTTGGCCGACACCGTGACCACCCTGCGCGCGACGGCGACGGCGCCGATCGCGGTCGGGTTCGGTGTCCGGACACGGGAGGACGTCCTCGCCATCCACAGAAGCGGGGCCGACGCGGTGATCGTCGGCTCGGCGGGGGTGGCCGTGGTCGAACGCGCCGTGGTCCAGGGCCGGGACGTGCTCGCCGACGTCGATGAGTTCGTCCGGTCGCTCCACCCTGTATCCCCTGTCACCTCCGGGAGCCATCCATGATCATCCGCGAGTTGGACAACGTTCGCACCGTCGACTGGGGCAACGGCCTGAGCAGGCGGTTCCTGGTCGAGTCCGATGGACTGGGCTACACCCTGACCGACACCACCGTCCGGGCGGGCACCAAGTCCCGGCTGGAGTACCGCAACCACCTCGAGGCCTGCTACTGCATCGAGGGCACCGGCGAGGTCCAGGACCTCGACGGCAACACCTTCCCGCTGACCCCGGGCACCCTCTACGCCCTGGACCAGCACGACGCGCACTTCCTGATCGCCGACCCGGACTCGGACCTGCGACTGGTGTGCGTGTTCTCCCCGGCGCTGCGCGGCGACGAGGTGCACAGCCTCGACGAGGCGGGCTTCTCCCACTACTGAAAGAGGAAGGCGGCGACCAGCCGTGATCGAGTGGACCCCCGACCAGGCCGAGCTGCGGGCGGGCATCGCCCAGTGGTGTGACGCCCTCAGTGCCGACCACATCGCCCAGGACGAGGCGGGCGAGTTCTCCTGGGACAAGTGGAAGCTGATCCAGCGCGCCGGGATCACCGGGCTCCCGTTCGACGAGGAGTACGGCGGCCTCGGACAGGACCTGGTGACCACCATGGCCGTGCTGGAAGCCCTCGGCGAGGGCAACCGCGACGGCGGCCTCAGCTTCTCGGTGACCACCACGATGGCCAGCACCGGCGTGCCGCTGAACGACTTCGGCACCCCGGAGCAGAAACGGCGCTACCTCACCGGGATCTGCTCCGGGGAGACCGTCGGCGCGCACGCCATCACCGAGTCCGAGGGCGGCTCCGACGCCCTGCGCATGCGTACCGTCGCCAAGCGCGACGGCGACGGGTTCGTGCTGAACGGCGGCAAGACGTTCGTCAGCAACGGGCCCATCGCCGACGTCATCGTGGTGTACGCGTGCACCCGGCCCGGCGGGGGTCCGCTCGGCATCACCGCGTTCCTGGTCGACCGCGACTCACCCGGGCTGCGCTTCGGCAGGCCGATGAAGAAGATGGGCCTGCGCACCTCGCCGCTGTGCGAGCTGTTCCTCGACGACGTCCGCGTGCCCGCCGACCGGGTGCTGGGCCGCGTCGGCGGCGGGTTCATGGTGCTCAACCACGTGATGCAGCGGGAGATCCTGTTCTCCTTCGTCGTCAACGCGGGGGAGATGCGCCACCGCCTGGAGCGGACCCTGGCCTACGCCAAGGAGCGCAGCGCCTTCGGCAAGCCGATCGGGCAGCACCAGTCGATCGGCAACAAGATCGTCGACATGATGATCCGGCTGGAGACCTCCCGCAAGTGGCTCTTCGACACCGGCCGCAGGCTCGCCGACGGCCACAACGTGACCACCGAGATCGCCATCGCCAAGCTGCTGACCAGCGAGTCCAACATGGCCACCAGCCTGGCGGCCGTGCAGATCTTCGGCGGCCACGGCTACATGTCCGAGCTGGGTCTTGAGAAGGACGTCCGCAACGCCGTCGCGGGCACCATCTACTCCGGCACCACCGAGATCCAGTACAACCGCATCGCCTCGATGCTGGGGCTGTGATGGGCACGCCACTGCTCAAGGTCTGCGGCGCCACCAGCGCCGAGGACGTCGGCACCCTGGCCGCGGGCGGCGCGGACCTGGTCGGGCTGTGGCACGGGGTGCCCGGCGGCGGCGCGGAGCTGTCGCGGGAGCGCCTGGCCCGGCTCGCGGCGGCCGCGTCGGCCGCCAGGGTCCGCCCGGTCCTGGTCACCTTCCTCGGCGACCCGGCCGTCATCGCCGACGTGCTGGTCTCCGCCGGGATCGAGTGGGTGCAGCTGCACGCCTACCAGTCGCCGCTGGTGGTGCGCGAGCTGCGGCGCCTGGTCCCCCGGGCGGTCGTGGTCAAGGTGCTGCACATCTCCGACGACGAGTGCGTGGAGCGCAGGCTGATCCCGGCCTACGAACGCGCGGGCACGGACATGTTCCTGCTCGACCGGGTCGACGGCGGGCGGGTCGGCAGCACCGGCCTGCCGCTGGACGAGGACCGCGCCATCGCCGTCGCGGCCCGCTGTTCGGCGCCGTTCCTCATCGCGGGCGGCATCCGCGCCGAGACCCGGTACCCGCGGCTGGCCACCGAACCCGGGTTCGCCGGTGTCGACGTCGACACCGGCGCCCGGGACGCGGCGGGCCGCTTCGACCGGGCCGCGGTCGAGGCGCTCGCCGCGGCGTGGACGCCCATGGAGGCCACCGGATGAGCACCCGCTTCCTCGACGCGCTCCTGGCCGCGGACCGCCCGCTGGTCATGGAGGTCAAGCGCCGCGACCCGCACGGCGGCGACCTGCTCGCCGGGCGCGCCCCCGCCGACGTCGTCGCCGAGTACACCGCCGCGGGGGCGGCCTGCCTGTCGGTGGTGACCGGCAAGTGGTTCGGCGGGACGATCGGGCTGCTGGACGAGGTGGCCGCGGTGACGTCCCTGCCGATCCTGCAGAAGGACTTCATCACCCGCGCCGACCACATCCGCCGCGCCTACGACCACGGCGCCGCCGCCGTCCTGCTCACCGCCGGTCTGCTGCCGCTGACCGCGCTCGGCCGCCTGGTCGAGGCGGCGCTGGCGCTGGGCATCACCCCGTTCGTCGAGGTGACGACCACCGCCGAGATCGAGGCGGTGCCGCACCCCGGCGACTGCGTGATCGCGGTCAACAACAAGGACATCAAGCGCGCCGAGCGCGACCCGGCCGACCTCGGCCGCAGCCTGCGCCTGCTGCCCGCGGTGCAGGCCACCGGCACCCGCGCCCCGGTCAGCGCCAGCGGCATCGACGACCCGGTCACCGCCGCGGGCCTGCTCGACGCCGGGTACGTCGGGCTGCTGGTGGCGACCTCGCTGCTGCGCGCCGGAAACCTCACCGCCTGGCTGGCCGACCTCGACCGGGCCCGCCTGCTCACCCTGAAAGGGACGCCATGACCAGCCGCCTGTTCACCTCCGAGTCGGTCACCGAGGGCCACCCGGACAAGATCTGCGACGCGATCAGCGACACCATCCTCGACGCCATGCTGGCCGCCGACCCGCGCTCGCGCGTGGCGGTGGAGACGCTGGTGACCACCGGCCAGGTGCACGTGGCGGGGGAGGTGACCACCTCGGCGTACGTCGACATCCCCGGCCTGGTGCGCTCGCGGGTGCTGGAGATCGGCTACGACTCCTCGGCCAAGGGCTTCGACGGCGCCTCCTGCGGGGTCAACGTCGCGATCGGGGCGCAGTCCCCGGACATCGCCCAGGGTGTGGACACCGCGTATGAGTCGCGGGTCGAGAACGAGGAAGACGAGATCGCCCGGCAGGGCGCCGGTGACCAGGGCCTGATGTTCGGCTACGCCTGCGACGACACCCCGGAGCTGATGCCGCTGCCGATCGCCCTGGCGCACCGCCTCGCGCGGCGCCTGACCAAGGTCCGCAAGGACGGCACCGTCCCCTACCTGCGCCCGGACGGCAAGACGCAGGTGACGGTGGAGTACGCCGGGGACACCGCCGTGCGGCTGGACACCGTGGTGGTGTCCTCCCAGCACGCCGACGGCATCAGCCTGGAGGGCATGCTGGCGCCCGACGTCCGCAAGCACGTCGTGCTGCCGGAGCTGGAGGACCTGAGCCTGGACACCGAGGGCGTGCGGCTGCTGGTCAACCCCACCGGCCGCTTCGTCATCGGCGGCCCCATGGGTGACGCGGGCCTGACCGGCCGCAAGATCATCGTCGACACCTACGGCGGCATGGCCCGCCACGGCGGCGGCGCGTTCTCCGGCAAGGACCCGTCCAAAGTGGACCGCTCCGCCGCCTACGCCCTGCGCTGGGTGGCGAAGAACGCGGTGGCGGCCGGTCTGGCCACGCGCATCGAGGTGCAGGTCGCCTACGCGATCGGCAAGGCGGCGCCGGTCGGCCTGTTCGTGGAGACCTTCGGCACCGAGACCGTGGACCCGCTGAAGATCCAGCAGGCGATCCAGGACGTGTTCGACCTGCGCCCGGCCGCGATCATCCGCGACCTCGGCCTGCTGCGCCCGATCTACGCCCCCACGGCGGCGTACGGGCACTTCGGCCGCACGGACGTGGACCTGCCCTGGGAGCGCACCGACCGCGTCGACGCCCTCCGCGCCGCCGTCTGAGGACAACGAGACACAGGAAGCGACGAGATGGCCAAGCACCCCCCGGCCGCGCTGCGGCTGGTCTGCCTGCCCCCGGCCGGGGGGTCCTCGGCCACGGTCAAACCCTGGCGGCGCGCGCTGCCCCCGGAGTTCACCGTCCAGCCGGTGGACCTCCCCGGCCGCGGCACGAGACGCGCGGAACCACCCCCGGCGTCACTGGAGGCCGCCGCCGCCGCGGTCGCCGAGACGGCCGCCGGGCCCGACCCGTACGCCCTGGTCGGCCACAGCCTGGGCGGCCTGCTCGCCTTCGAGGCCGCCCGGCACCTCGACACCCGCCCCGACCTGCCCGGCCCGAGGTTCGTCGTGCTGGCCGGGGCCCGCCCGCCGCACCGGTCCTCAGCCGCGGTCTTCGCCCCCCTGCTCGGCGGCGACGACGACGAACTCCTCGCCGCCCTGTGCCGCCTCGGCGCGGCCAACCCGAGCCTGGCCACCAGCCCGCTGCGCGCGCTGTTCCTGCCCGCCCTGCGCGCCGACCTGCGCCTCATCGCCGACTACCACCCGGACCCCGCCGCGGCGCCGGTCGGCGCGGACCTGGTCGCCTGGAACGCCATCGGCGACCCGCTCGCGCCGCCGGAACTCGGCCGGGAGTGGGCGGGCTACACCGCGGGCCGGTTCAGCGCGCACGCCTTCGACGGCGACCACTTCTTCCTGTACTCCCAGATCGACGCCGTGGTCGCCGCCCTGCGCGCGGAAATGTCGGCACGGGACCCGATGGCCGCGGTGGGCCATTCGGAGTAGAAGCCGATACTCCCTTGCGCCCGGCCCCGCTCACGGTTTCGATACCCGCGTGAACACTGGGGACCGACTCGCCGAGACACCGGAACCGCCCTACTACGCGGTGATCTTCTCCTCCGTGCTGTCGCCGGACTCCGAGGGCTACGCCGACGCGGGCGCGCACATGTTCGACCTGGTCACCACCACCCCGGGCTACCTCGGCGCCGACCACGCCCGGGAAGGCGTCGGCATCACCGTGGCCTACTTCCGCGACGAAGCGGCCATCGCCGCCTGGCGCGAGCACCCCGAGCACGTCGCGACCCGCGAGCGCGGCCGCGCGCAGTGGTACGCCGCCTACGAGATCCGCGTCGCCAAGGTCGAACGCGCCTACGGCTTCCGCAAGTCCGAAGTGGACAGGTGATGCCGGTCACGCCCTTCCGTCCCGGATGGTGAGGGGAGGGGTGCGGCGCAACCCTCGCGGGGCATACTTCCCCTCCGGAGCACGCCGGGAGGGAAGCCGATGAGCACGCAGTGGGTGGACGCCGCGCGGAGGGTGGCCAGGGCGCTGGCCGCCGACGCCGTCGAGCGCGAGGCCAAGGGCGGTGAGCCGCTGGCCGAGGTCGGCCTGCTGCGCGCGCACGGCCTGCTGCCGTTGCTGGTGCCCGCCGACCAGGGCGGCCACGGCGCCGACTGGGCCACCGCGCACCGGGTGCTCGCCGAGATCGCCGCAGCGGACGCCTCCGTCGGGCACCTGCTCGGCTACCACTACCTGCACGTGTGGCGGCTGCGCCTGTTCGACCGCCCGGAGTTCGCCGCCGAGTGCGAGCGCGCCACCGTCGAGCACGGCTGGTTCTGGGCAGGGGTGGCCAACCCGCGCGACGACGCCCTCGTCATGTCCGATGTGGATGGTGGACACCTGGTCAGCGGGCGCAAGATGTTCGCCACCGGGGCCAGCGTGGCCGACCGCCTCGTGGTCAGCGCCGCGCGCGGCCCGGCGAAGGTGACCTTCGTCTGCCCCGCCGACGCCCCCGGCCTGCGCCCCCTCGGCGACTGGGACAACCTCGGCCAGCGGCTCTCGGCCAGCGGCGGCGTGGAGTTCACCGAGGTCTTCGTCCCCGAGTCCGACGTCCTCGGCGCCCAGCCCGCGCCCGCCGCCCCGGGGTACAGCCGGGCGAACCTGCCCGCGCTGGGCTTCCAGCTCGTGCTCAGCCGCGTCCTGACCGCCACCGCCCGCGGCGCGCTGGCCACCGCCGCCGACCACACCCGCCAGTTCACCCGCGCCTGGCCCGCCTCCGGCGTCGAGCGGGCCGTGGACGACCCGCACACGCTGGCCGCCTACGGCACCCTGCTCGCCCGCACCGACGCCGCCGACCTGCTCGTCGACCGCGCCGCGGCGGCGTTCGCCGACGCCGACGCCGCGGGCGCGGCGCTGACCCCCGAGCAGCGCGGCGCGACCGGCCTGGCCATCGCCGCGGCCAAGGCCGTCGCCTCCGAGCTGGCCACCGACGTCACCAGCAGGGTGTTCGAGCTGACCGGCGCCCGCGCCACCGCCAGCCGCCACGGCCTGGACCGCTTCTGGCGCAACGCCCGGACGCTCACCCTGCACGACCCCGCCGTCTACAAGGCCGCCGAGGTGGGCAGGCACCTGCTCACCGGGGAACTGCCCCCGGTCACGGGCTACAGCTGATGGAGCCGACGCTCGCGCACAGCGTGCGCATCGATGAGGCGGGCGTGCACATCCTCGACCGCCGCCGCTTCCCGTTCGAGCGGGTCTGGCTGCGCTGCGAGAGCGCCGCGGAGGTGGCCAAGGCGATCGCCGACATGGTCACCCAGTCCTCGGGGCCGTACTTCGCGGCGCTGTGGGGGATGGTGCTCGCCGCCCGCGCCGCCGCCCCCCTGCCGCCCGAGGCCGCCCGCGCCGCGATGGCCGACGCCGCGGCGCTGATCGTGGCCGCCCGGCCCACCAACGACCACCTCGCCAAGGCCGTCTCCCACGTCCTGGCCGCGGTCGGACCGGGCGCCGACCTGGTGGCCGACGCCGTCCGCGGCGCCGAGGCGGGGGACGCGGAGTACCGGGAGCGCAGCCGCGCCCTCGGCGAGCACACCGCCGCGCTGCTGCCCGACGGCGCCCGCGTGCTCACCCACTGCTGGGCCGACCTGTACCTCACCGAGACCGTCGCCGCCGCCCAGCGCGCGGGCAAGGCGCTGTCCTTCGTGTGCACCGAGACCCGCCCCTACCTGCAGGGCGCCCGCCTCACCGCCGAGACCCTCGCCGAGATGGGGGTGGAGACCACGCTCATCACCGACGGCATGGGCGCCGCCGTGCTGTCCACGGGCATGGTCGACGTGCTGCTCACCGCCGCCGACCGGGTCGCCATGGACGGCCACGTCGTCAACAAGGTCGGCACCCTCGGCCTCGCCGTGGCCGCCCACGCCTTCGGGGTGCCGTACCTGGCCCAGGTCCAGGCCCCCGACCGCACCGCCAGGAGCGCCGGGGACATCCCGATCGAACACCGCGACGGCGAGGACGTGCTGCACACCCTGGGCGCCCGCACCGCGAGCACCCGCGTCCGCGGCCACTACCCGGCCTTCGACGTGACCCCGCCGCGCTACGTCACCACCGTGGTCACCGACCGCGGACCGCTGCCGCCCGACGCGCTGAACCGCTACTGGGAAGGAACCCCGTGACCGTCTCCGTCGACTGGGTCGTGCTCGACATCGAGGGCACGATCATGCCCACCAGCGGCGTGCACGTCGTGCTCTACGACCACGCCCGCCCCCGCCTGGGCCCGTGGATCGACGCGAACCCGACCGACCCGCAGGTCGCGGGCGCCGTCGCCGAGATCCGCGCCGAGGCCGGGCTGCCCGCCACCGCGGGCACCGCGGAGATCGTCGAGGTCCTGCACGGCTGGATGGCCGCCGACCGCAAGGCCACCCCGCTCAAGACCCTGCAGGGCCTGATCTGGCAGGACGGCTACGCCCGGGGCGAGCTGGTCTCGGAGTACTTCCCCGACGTCGTGCCCCGGCTGCGCGCCTGGCACGCCGACGGCGTCCCGATGGCGGTGTTCTCCTCCGGCTCGGTCGCGGGGCAGATCGCCTCCTTCTCCAGCACCACCGAGGGCGACCTGACCGGGCTGTTCCGCCACCACTTCGACACCGTCAACGCGGGCCCCAAGCGCGAGGCCGCCTCCTACGCCGCGATCGCCGAGGGTCTGGGCGGCCCGGCCCCCGACCGCATCCTGTTCCTGTCCGACGTCCCCGCCGAGCTGGACGCCGCCGCCGAGGCGGGGTGGCGCACCCGCGGCCTCGCCCGCCCCGGCGAGCCCTACGCCGACGCCGACTTCGGCGCGCACCAGGTGGCCAAGTCGCTCGCGGAGATCGAGGTCGTCCATGCTTGACGCCGGGGCCGCCCTGGCGGCCGAAGCCGCCCGCTACACCGCGCTGGGCTGGATGCGGGGCACGTCGGGCAACCTCTCGGTGACCCTGTCCCGGGACCCCCTGCGGCTGGCGGTGACCGCGTCCGGACTGGACAAGGGGGAACTCTCGGCCACCGACCACGTCGTCGTCGACGCCCGCGGGGAGGCGGTGTCGCCCTCGGCGCTGCGCCCGTCGGCCGAGGCCGGTCTGCACGCGCGGATCGCCCTGGTGTCGGGCGCCGGGGCCGTCGTCCACCTGCACATGCTGGCGCCGGTGGTGGCCGCCGAGCTGTGGCCGGGCGGGATCGTGCTGCGGGACCTGGAGATGCTCAAGGGCTTCGGGCGCGCGGCCGAGGACGACGAGGTCACCATCCCGGTGGTGCCCAACAGCCAGGACATGCGCGTGCTCGGCGACGCCTTCGAAGCCGGGTTCGACCCGTCGACGCCCGCCCTTGTCGTCGCCCGGCACGGGGTGTACGTGTGGGGGGACGACCTGGTCTCGGCCCGGCACCGGGCCGAGTGCCTGGAGTGGATGCTGCGGTTCGCGACGGAGGTGACACGGTGACCCTGCTGACTGTGTGGGCGGACACCGACCCGGCGGTCGAGGTCGTGCGGACCTCCGACGCCGCGGAGATCGGCGCGGCGCTGGCGGCGCTGGGGGTGCGGTTCTCCCGGTGGGACGTGGTCGAGCTGCCCGCCTCGCCGTCCTCGGAGGAGGTCCTGGCCGCCTACCGGGCCGAGGTCGACGCGGTGATCGCCGCCGAGGGCTACTGCCACGTCGACGCGGTGTCGATGTCGCCGGAGGACACCCCGCTGTGGCGGGAGAAGGCCGCGGCCGCGCGGTCGAAGTTCCTCTCCGAGCACACCCACGACGACGACGAGGACCGGTACTTCGCGCGCGGGTCGGGCATCTTCTACCTGCACGCGCGGGGCAAGGTCCACGCCGTCCTGTGCGAGGCGGGCGACCTGCTGAGCGTGCCCGCGAAGACCACCCACTGGTTCGACATGGGCACCACGCCGGACTACGTCTCGATCCGCTTCTTCCACGACGAGGACGGCTGGGTGGCCGACTTCCTGCCCGACTCCATCGCCCACCGCTTCCCGACCTACGACCAGATCACCGCGCGCCCGCGCTGATCGCGGAAACCCTCAGCCCGCGCCGAAGTTCAGCAGGGCGCTGATCTGCCCGGTCCGCGACCGCACGACCTTGTCCGCGAACGCCTTGACGTCCGGGCTCACCCCGTCGGCGAGTTCTTGGCGGGCCATCTCCACCGCGTTGTGCTGGTGGCCGGTCAGCACCGTCACGAACTCGCGTTCGAACTCGCCCTCCGGGGCCCGCCCCAGCTCGGCGATCGCCGCGGGGTCGGTGAGGGGCATGCCGCCGTGGTGGGCGTGCGCGTCGGGGTTGGTGTCGACGGTGGCCGGGTGGCCCCAGGCGCGCAGCCACGCGCGCATCTGGGGCACCTCGGAGTTCTGGGTGGACCCGATCGCGGCGGCCAGCTCGGCGACCTCCGGGCGGACCGGGCGCGAGGTGGCGAGGGCGACCAGTTCGATGCCCTGCTCGTGGTTGGCGATCGCCATCTGCAGGTACATCACGTCGGCCAGGTTGTAGTCGCCCACCGGGGGAGCGCCCTCGGAGGGCGGCGCCGTCGAGGCGGGGCCCGCCGACGGGGAAGTGCCTGCCGACTGGGCGGCGGGCGCGTGGCCGTGGGCGGGGGCCGCCGACGAGGCGAACTCGGCGGGCAGGGGGCCCGAGCAGGCCGCCAGCATGGCCAGCGCGGGCACGGCCAGCGCCAGGGCGGACAGCGCCAAGCGCCGCATGGGGACTCCTGGATGCCGGGGCGCCGGTGGAGCCCGCCGCGTCGCGGGCTCCACCGGCTGGGTCGGTCAGGTCAGACCCGCGCCCAGAGGGCGGGGGTGGTGGGCGGCTCCCAGCCGGCCAGGGCGGTGTGCGCCTGGATGCACCGGTAGGAGGAGCCGTTGTAGGTCACCGTCGAGCCGACCGAGTACGCCGTGCCCGGGGACCACGTGCCGCTGGCGGGCGGCGTCGTCGTGGGCGGGCGCGTGGTGGTCGGCGGGCGGGTGGTGGTCGGCGGGGTGGTGGTGGTCGGCGGGGTGCCGCCACCGCCGATCTGCACGTCCACGCAGTTGTAGAAGGCCATCGGGGTGTCGGCGATGTTCCAGATGGCCAGCACCTTCTGCCTGCCGCTGAACCCGCCGAGGTTGACCTGGTGGGTCACCGTCGCGCCGGGCTGGCGGCCGCCGTCGTTGAACAGCGCGACGCGGGTGCCGCCGATGTAGTACTCCCAGGTGGAGGTCGAGTGCCGCGCGGTGAGGACCCAGTTGAACGACACCGACGAGCCCACCGAGGTGGCCCGCCACGGTCGCGAGTCGTCGTTGAGCACGGCGAACTGGGACAGCCCGCCATGGCAGTTGCGCTGGCCCTTGGGGCCTTCCACGCTCTGCGGCTCGTAGACGATCGAGCCGCAGTTGCTGACGGTGCCCGCGGCACACTGCGCCTGCCTGCTGGGCGGTGAGGAGATGTAGCCGTGCGCGGCGGCGGGGGAGGCGGGCAGGGCCAGCAGCATCAGCGGGCTGATCCCGACACCGGCCGCCATGACGGCGAACTTGCGCTTGAGTTTCATTGTCTGCTCCTCCACGGGGGCGGACTGCGTTTCCGCCGGAAGGCTCCGGCGCAGGGGACGAAACGGGCAAGCAGTGGGACGGCCTGCAACCCGATGTGGAAGTTGAGCTTTGGTCTAGACCATAACCAGCGCTCCGATCACCCGTCAAGACCAGCCGGGTGCTCCGGTCGCTGAGGGAAATTTCCCAGTCGGCGACCCGGCATCACAGCAGGTGGACGCGGGGGACGGCGCGGCTGTCGGGCACGCCGGATAGCCTCCGGTACGTTGGGACACCTGTTCGACTTGAGAAGCCATTCCCGGGGAGCGACGAAGTGACTGCCGAGACCCTCTACGGCGCCGACGACCTCACGCACCTCGAGGGCCTCGAGGCGGTCCGCAAGCGTCCCGGCATGTACATCGGCTCCACCGACAGCCGCGGCGTGAACCACCTGTTCACCGAGGTCGTGGACAACTCCACCGACGAGGGCGTGGCCGGGCACGCGAGCAGGGTCGTGGTCACCCTGCACGCCGACGGCAGCGTCCAGGTCGACGACGACGGCCGCGGCATCCCCACCGGCGTGCACGCCAAGTCCGGGCTGTCCGGGGTCGAGCTGGTGCTCACCCGCCTGCACGCGGGCGGCAAGTTCGGCGGCTCGGGGTACAAGACCTCCGGCGGCCTGCACGGCGTCGGCGCCTCCGCGGTCAACGCCCTGTCCCTGCGCTTCGACGTCACCGTCAAGCGCGAGGGCAAGGTGCACGAGATGTCCTTCGCCCACGGCGTGCCCGGCGTCTTCGACGGGCCCGGGCCGAAGGCGAAGTTCACCCACCAGTCCGGGCTGCGCGTCACCGGCAAGACGAAGCGCGCGGAGCCCACCGGCACCTCCATCCGGTACTGGCACGACACCCGCTACTTCGAGAACGGCGCCGCGCTCGACATCGAGACCGTCCGCACCAAGCTGCGCAACACCGCGTTCCTGGTGCCCGGCGTGACCTACGTGCTGCGCGACGCGACCGAGGGCGCGATCGGCGATGAGCACTTCCACTACCCCGGCGGCCTCGCCGACATGGTCACCTTCCTGGCCCCGGACAGCGAGCGCGAGGTCTGCGCCCCGCTGCTGATCAACGGCGAGGGCGTCTACTTCGAGAACGCCGCCGACGAGAACGGCGTCATGCGGTCCAAAGTGGAGCGCCGGGCCGAGGTCGAGGTCGCGCTGCGCTGGGGCACCGGCTACGAGCGCACGGTCGAGTGCTTCACCAACACCATCCGCAACGTGCACGGCGGCACCCACCGCAAAGGCTTCGAGCGCGGCGCGGTCAAGGCGCTGCAGGAGGCGATCTCCCGCACGCGCGGGCTGCTGAAGCCCAAGGAGGACATGCCCACGCTGGAGGACGTGCTGGAGGGCATGACCGCCGTCGTGCACGTGCGCATCCCCGAGCCGCAGTTCACCTCCCAGACCAAGGACGAGCTGTCCACAGCGGGCATCACCAAGGTCATCCAGGGCGTGGTGGACAAGCACATCCGCGCCTGGAGCGACGACCGGCGCACCAAGTCCGAGGCCAAGGTCGTCCTGCAGAAGATCGTCGACGCGGGCCGGGTGCGGATCGCGCAGAAGCACCAGAAGGACGCCGCCCGGCGCAAGACCGCCCTCGAAGGCGCGGCGATGCCCGCCAAGCTGGTCGACTGCCGGACCACCGGGGTCGCGCGCAGCGAGCTGTTCCTCGTCGAGGGCGACAGCGCGCTCGGGTCGGCGCGGATGGCGCGCGTGTCGGAGTACCAGGCGCTGCTGCCGCTGCGCGGCAAGATCCTCAACGTGCAGAAGGCCAGCCTCGCCGACACCCTGCGCAACGCCGAGATCGCCGCGATCGTCCAGGTCCTGGGCTCGGGCACCGGCCGCACCTTCGACCTGCCCGCCATGCGCTACGGCCGCGTGATCATCATGGCCGACGCCGACGTCGACGGCTCGCACATCCGGACGCTGCTGATCACCCTGTTCGCCAAGTACATGCGCCCGGTCATCGAGGACGGCAGGCTGTACGCGGCCATGCCGCCACTGCACAAGGTGCAGACGAAGGGCCGCAACTCGCAGACCTTCTTCACCTTCACCCAGCGGGAGATGGAGAGCAAGGTCGCCCAGCTGACCAAAGCGGGCAAGCAGATCATCACCCCCGTCCCCCGCTTCAAGGGCCTCGGCGAGATGGACGCCGACGAGCTGTGGGACACCACCATGAACCCGGCCACCCGCAGCGTCCGCCGCATCACCATGGACGACGCCGAGGCCGCCGAGGCCGCCCTCGACCTGCTGATGGGCGAGAAGGTGGAACCCCGCCGCGCCTGGCTGGTCGACTCCGCCGCGCGCGTCGACCAAGACGCCATCGACATCTGAGTCCCCGCCACACGAGGAAGCCCGAACACATGGCACGCCGCAAGGCCGTCTCGACCAAGGTCGACCCCGCCGCCTTCGACCGGGCGGGCGCACAGGTCTTCGACAACCCGCTGAAGACCGAGATCGAGGACTCCTACCTGGAGTACGCCTACTCGGTCATCCACGCCCGAGCCCTCCCGGACGCGCGAGACGGCCTCAAGCCCGTCCACCGCCGCATCCTGTTCTCGATGAACGAACAGGGCTACCGCCCCACCCACGCCTACGTGAAGTCCTCCCGCGTCGTCGGCGACTGCATGGGCAAATACCACCCGCACGGGGACATGGCGATCTATGACGCCATGGTGCGGATGGCGCAGGACTTCTCCCTGAACGCCCCACTGGTCGACGGGCACGGCAACTTCGGCAGCCCGGACGACGGCCCGGCGGCGAGCAGGTACTGCCTTGTCGGTGACACTCGCATCCGGCTGGCCGACGGCACCAGTCCGCGGATCGCCGATCTCGTCCCGCTAGCCCCGGACAGCGAGGCGGTGGTCGACTTCGAGGTCTTGGACAAGGACGGCAAGGCCGTCCGCGTGGACCGGGTGTTCAACTCGGGCGTGCACCCCACGATCCGCATGCGGACCCAGTCCGGGTACCGGCTTCGCGGCAGCGAGAACCACCTGGTCCTGTGCCTCGAGGCGCCGATGGGGGTGCCGCTGTTCCAATGGCGGAGGCTGGACGAGCTGACGCCGGGCATGGTCGTCTGCGTCGCCCGCAACGCCTGGATGAACGTCGTGCCCACTGCTCGCGAGTACATGCTCGGGGTGCTGGCAGGCGCATGGGTGTCCGAGGGGTGGGCGAGCGCCGACCGCGCGGGCTTCAACAACACCGACGAGCACTACTTCAACGAGGTCCTGCACGCCTACGACAACATGGTCGGCGGCCAACGGTACGTCTCCACGCGGCAGACCCGCGTGGACCGCCGGACCATCCACGAACTCGATGTCCAGGAATACCGGGGCGGGATGGACGCGTTCCGGAACGGTCCGCTCGCGGAGATGATCGGTGTGCGGGCGAGCCAGAAGACGGTCCCGGAATGCGTGTGGCTCGGAGGGTGGGGCGTGAAGCGCGCCTTCCTCATGGCCGCGTTCGAGGGCGACGGTGGCCCGCGGGTCGCGAAGGACGGGTTCACCGTCCATTACTCGACCTATAGTCAGACGCTGGCCGCTGAGCTGCAGGAGTTGCTGGCCGAGTTCGGCGTGCTGGCGCGGCAGCACCGCTACACCCGTGCCAGCGGTGCTGTGGAGTACCGGCTCATCATCTCGGGCCTGCGCAACGTCCGGGCGTTCGTCGAGCGCGTCGGCTTCATGAAGACCAAGCAGGACAAGGTGGTCGAGCTGCTGCGGCGGTCGCCGCTGAGGCCGCACAGGCTCAGCGGGGACAGCGTGCCGTTCGTCGCGGACTACGTCCGCGGCGCGCTGCCCGAAGGCCGTGGCGGTGGTCGCAAGTGGCTTTCCCGGCACAACTTCGACCGCGTCGAGCGCTGGGAGACCGAACGGCTGCGGATCATCGACCGGTTCAAGGACCCCGAGGTGCTGGCCACGATTCTGCCGGTGATGGATTCCGGCTACCGGTTCGAGACCGTCAGCGAGGTCGTTCCGGACGAGGCGGCCGAGGTTTACTCGGTACGGGTCGTCTCCGAAGACCACTCCTTCCTCGCGGGCGGCTTCGTCAACCACAACACCGAAGCCCGGATGTCGGCCGAGGCGATGCTGCTCGTCGGCGAGCTTGACGAGGACACCGTCGACTTCCGGCCCAACTACGACGGCTCGCTGCAGGAGCCGTCCGTGCTTCCGGCGGCGTTCCCGAACCTGCTCGTCAACGGCTCGTCGGGGATCGCCGTCGGGATGGCGACCAACATGATCCCGCACAACCTCGGCGAGGTCGTCGCGGCGGCGCGGTGGCTGGTGAACCACCCCGAGGCCGATCTCGACAAGCTGATGGAGTTCATCCCCGGGCCCGACCTGCCCACCGGCGGGATGCTGCTCGGGCTCGACGAGGTCCGCAAGGCGTACGAGACCGGGCGCGGGGTCGTGCGGATGCGGGCGCGCACCGAGATCGGGCCGCTGGAGGGGAGCCGGGGCAGGCAGGCGATCACCGTCACCGAGCTGCCCTACCAGGTCGGCGCCGAGAAGATCATCGAGAAGATCACCGATGAGGTGACCAAGACCAAGCGGCTCTCCGGGATCGCCGACGTCAAGGACCTCACCGACCGGGAGAACGGGACCCGGCTGGTCATCGAGTGCAAGGTCGGGGTGAACCCGCAGGCGCTGCTGGCCGACCTCTACCGGCTCACCCCGATGGAGCAGTCCTTCGGCATCAACAACCTCGTCCTCGTCGACGGCCACCCGCGCACGCTCGGGCTCAAGGCGCTGCTGGAGGTCTACCTCCGCCACCGCTTCGAGGTGGTCACCCGCCGCACGCGGTTCCGGCGCAAGAAGCGCGAGGACCGGCTGCACCTGGTCGAGGGCCTGCTCAAGGCGCTGCTCGACATCGACAAGGTCATCGCCCTGATCCGCTCGAGCGACGACGCCGCCGCGGCGAAGGCCGGGCTGATCACGCGCTTCGAGCTCTCCGACATCCAGGCGACCTACATCCTCGACACCCCGCTGCGCCGCCTGACCAGGTTCGACCGCATCGAGCTGGAAGCCGAGCAGGACAAGCTGCGCAAGGAGATCGCCGAACTCTCGGAGATCCTCGACGACGAGAAGGTGCTGCGCAAGGTCGTCTCCACCGAGCTGGCCAAGGTCACCAAGGACCTCGCCGAGGAGCGCCGCACCGCGCTGATCGACGGCGACCTCAAGGAGGTGCTGGCGGCCAGCAAGCCCGCGGGGCCGCTGGAGGTCGCCGACGACCCGTGCCAGGTGCTGCTCTCGGCCACCGGCCTGATCGCCCGCACCGCGGCGGAGTCCGAGGAGTCCAGCGAGGCCCGCAGGCGCAACGGCCGGGTCAAGCACGACGCCGTCTCCGCCTCCGTGCACACCACCGCCCGCGGCCAGGTGCTGCTGGTGTCCTCCCGCGGGCGGGCGTTCAAGGTGGACGTCCTGCCGCTGCCGGTGCTGCCCGAGCAGAGCGGGACGGTCTCGCTGTCCGGGGGGATGTCGGCGGGCGAGCTGGTCCCGCTGGAGAAGGACGAGCGGGTCGTCGGCATCGCGCCGCTGGGGGAGCCGGTCGAGGGCTCGCCCGGCCTGGCGCTGGGCACGCGCCTGGGCGTGGTGAAGGTGTGCGCGCCGGACTGGCCGGTGCGCTCGGACGAGTTCGAGGTCATCTCCCTGCGCGACGGTGACCAGCTCATCGGCGCGAGCTGGCTGGCCGACGGCGCCGAGACGCTGGCGTTCGTCACCTCGGAGGCGTCGCTGCTGCACTACCCGGCGTCCCTGGTCCGCCCGCAGGGCCCCAAGGGCGGCGGCATGGCGGGGGTCAGCCTGCCCGCGGGGGCCAGCGCGGTCTTCTTCGGCGCGGTCCGCACCGACGACCCCGACCACGGCGAGCCGATGGTGGTCACCGCGACCGGCAGCACGATCAAGGTCACGCCGCTGGCGCAGTTCCCCACCAAGGGCCGGGCCACCGGCGGCGTCCGCGCGCACCGCTTCCTCAAGGGGGAGGTGGCGGTCACCCTGGCCTGGATCGGTCCCCGCCCGGCGGGTATCAGCCGCACCGGGTCGGCCGTCGAACTGCCCGATCCCGACCTCCGCCGCGACGGCAGCGGCTCGGCCCACCCCGGCCCGGACATGGTCGGTCACCTGATCGAACGCGACTGACGTCTAGCACTCCTAGACATCTGGCCATGCGTCTAGCTAGCCTAGACGCATGGCCATCAACGACGACCTGCTGCGCCAGGCCCGCGCCGCCGCCCTGCGCCTGGCCGAGGCCCAGGAGCGGGCGGAAGCCGTCCGCGCGGACTACCACCACGCGGTGCGGCGGCTGCACCTGGCGGGCGCCTCGCTGCGGGAGATCGCGGAGGCGCTGGAGATCAGCCACCAGCGGGTGCACCAGATGGTGGAGGAGGCCGGGGGCACCCCGGGCTGGAAGCCCCGCCGCAAGCCCGCCGCCCTGGCCTGCTCGTTCTGCGGCGCCGTGCAGTCCGACCCGGCCGCCCTCGTCGCGGGTCCGGGCGTGTTCATCTGCCGCGCCTGCGTCACCCACTCCGGCGAGGCGCTGGAGGCGGCCAGCGTGCTCCCGACCCCGCTGGTGTGCTCGTTCTGCGACCGCCCGGCCGCGGAGGTCGACCACCTGATGAGCGGGCCCGGTGTGCGCATCTGCGAGCGCTGCGTCAAGTTCTGCGGCGAGATCGTCGACGCCTACCTCGGCTGACGGGCGGCGATGCCGTCGAGCAGGATCGACAGCCCGCTGTGGAAGCCGCGCATGGCGTGCCACTCCAGGTACGGCGTGCAGTCGTCCGGCGGCTGTTCCCCGTCGGACTCCACCCACGACACCATGGGGAAGCGCTCGGCGAAGTCCGGCACGGTCTCGACCAGGATGGGGGAGCGGGCGTACCACCAGTCCTCGTCGCTCTGGCCGGTCGCCTCGGCGGCGGTGCGGGCGTCGGTGACGGTCTGGGCGGAGCCGCGCACGTAGTTCATCAGGGTGCCCACCGCGCCGCGGGCGGCGCCCGCGGTCAGGCCGGTGCGGTGCAGGATGGCGGCGAGGGTTTCCAGGGACGTGAACTCGTTGGGCCCGAGGACCGGGCGCGCCTGGGAGATGTGCAGCAGCCACGGGTGGCGCAGGTGGAAGGCGAGGCTGTCGGCGGCCCACGCGGTCAGCGCGGCGCGCCAGTCGGGGTCCGGGTAGGACGTGGGCAGCTCGGCGAGGGCGCGGTCGTACATCAGCTCCAGCAGCTCGCCCTTGCCGGGAACGTAGGTGTACAGCGCCATCGCCGTGCGGCCCAGGCGTTCACCGACCGCGCGCATGGACACCGCGGGCAGCCCGTCGGCGTCGGCGATGGCGATGGCCGCCGCGACGATCCCGTCCACGGTGAGCCCTTGGCGGGGTCCGGGGCGGGTTGAGGCCGTGGGGACCTGCCACAGCAGCGGCAGGGAGCGGGCGGGGTCGCCCTGGCCTGCGTAGACAACCACCTTGCCTCTCCTTACTCCATAAAGTAGCGTGGCCGGACATCTCTTTACAGCATAAACCATGGGGGAAGACCAGCATGCCCACTGTCCACACCGCCGACAGCCACGACGTGATCGAGGTGCGCGGCGCCCGGGAGAACAACCTGGTCGGCGTCGACCTCGACATCCCCAAGCGCAGGCTGACTGTGTTCACCGGGGTGTCCGGCTCCGGCAAGTCCTCGCTGGTCTTCGGCACCATCGCCGCGGAGTCCCAGCGGCTGATCAACGAGACCTACACCGCCTTCATCCAGTCCTTCATGCCCAACGTGGGCAGGCCGGACGTGGACTCGCTGCGCAACCTCAGCGCCGCCATCGTCGTCGACCAGGAGCGGATGGGGGCCAACGCCCGCTCCACCGTCGGCACGGCCACCGACGCGCACACCATGCTCAGGATCGTCTTCAGCAGGCTCGGCACGCCGCACGTGGGCACCTCCGGGGCGTTCAGCTTCAACCTGGCCGAGGGCATGTGCCTGGCCTGCGAGGGCCTGGGCCGGGTCTCCGACATCGACATCGACGAGCTGGTCGACCGGGACAAGTCGCTGAACGAAGGCGCGATCACCGTGCCCAACTTCGGCGTCGACACCTGGTACTGGCGGACGATGGCCGAGTCCGGCTTCGTCGACCCGGACACCAAGCTGCGCGACTACACCCCGCAGCAGTGGGAGGACTTCCTCCACAAGCCCTCCACCAAGGTCAAGGTGGGCACCACCAACCTGACCTACGAGGGCCTCGTGGTGAAGGTCCAGCGCCTCTACCTGGTCAAGGACCGCGCCTCGATGCAGGGCCACATCCGCGCCTTCGTCGACCGCGCCGCGACCTTCACCACCTGCCGGGAGTGCGAGGGCGCCCGGCTCAACCCCGCCGCGCTCTCGTCGCGGATCAACGGGCTCAACATCGCCGAGTGCTCGGCCATGCAGATCAGCGACCTCGCCGCGTTCGTCCGCGACCTCGACGAGCCGTCGGTGGCGCCGCTGCTGGCGGGCCTGCGCGGCACGCTGGACTCCCTGGTCGGGATCGGGCTCGGGTACCTGAGCCTGGACCGGGAGTCGGGCACCCTCTCCGGCGGCGAGGCGCAGCGGGTCAAGATGGTGCGCCACCTGGGATCGAGCCTCACCGACGCCACCTACGTCTTCGACGAGCCCACCGTCGGCCTGCACCCGCACGACATCCAGCGGATGAACGAGCTGCTGCTCCTGTTGCGGGACAAGGGCAACACCGTCCTCGTCGTCGAGCACAAGCCCGAGGTCATCGCGATCGCCGACCACGTGGTCGACCTCGGCCCCGGCGCGGGCGCCAACGGCGGCCGGATCTGCTACACCGGCGACCTGGCGGGCCTGCGGGCCTCGGGCACCCTCACCGGCCGCCACCTCGACCACCGCGCCCGGCTGCGCGAGCAGGTCCGCGCCCCGAAGGGGCAGCTGCCGATCACCGGGGCCACCCTGCACAACCTGCGCGGTGTCGACGTGGACATCCCACTCGGCGTGCTGAGCGTGGTGACCGGCGTGGCGGGGTCGGGCAAGAGCTCGCTCATCCACGGCTCGCTGGCCAGGCGCCCGGGTGTCGTGGTGGTCGACCAGTCGGCGATCCGCGGGTCGCGGCGCTCCAACCCGGCGACCTACTCCGGGCTGCTCGACCCGATCCGCGCCGCGTTCGCCAAGGCCAACGGGGTGAAGGCGGCGCTGTTCAGCGCCAACTCCGAGGGCGCCTGCCCCACCTGCAAGGGCATCGGGCTCGTCTACACCGACCTGGCGATGATGGCCGGGGTCGCCTCGGTGTGCGAGCGCTGCGACGGCAAGCGGTTCACTCACGAGGTGCTGACGCACAAGCTGCGCGGCAAGGACATCAGCGAGGTCCTGGCGATGTCGGTGGCGCAGGCGCAGGAGTTCTTCCCCTCCGGCGGCGCGCGGGCGATCCTGGACCGGATGGTCGAGGTCGGCCTGTCGTACCTGGGCCTCGGCCAGCCGCTGACGACGCTGTCCGGCGGTGAGCGCCAGCGGCTCAAGCTCGCCATCCGGATGGCGGACAAGGGCGCGACCTACATCCTTGACGAGCCGACCACCGGCCTGCACCTGGCCGACGTCGACCAGTTGCTGGGGCTGCTCGACCGGCTGGTCGACGACGGCAACACCGTCATCGTCATCGAGCACCACCAGGCCGTCATGGCGCACGCCGACTGGATAATCGACCTCGGCCCCGGCGCGGGCCACGACGGCGGGCGGATCGTGTTCACCGGCACCCCGGAGGAGCTGGTGGCCAAGGCGGACACCCTGACGGCCAAGCACCTGCGGGAGTACGTCGGCCGCTGAGCGTTTCTGTTCGGCGTTTCCTGTTCGGCGGAAGCGCCCCACCTCCACCGTCCCGTTGGGTACTGTGATCATCTCTCAACGTGACGGTGGAGGTGCCCTTGGCGTTCCCGGCATGGGTCGCCGCCGCTCGGGCCACCGCGGGGCGCACCGAGGGCAGGCTGTCCCTGATGCTCGCCGCCGTCCTCACCGCCTTGATCGCGGCCGGGACCGTCGGCACCGTGGCGTTGGCCGACCGGTGGGCGGCGGCGAACGCGGAGACGGCGCGGCTGGGCACGGCCGTCAGCGCCGCGGGCGAGGCCAGGCGCGCGCTGTCGGAGGCCGACGCGCTGTCCTTCACCGCGGTGCTGGTGAACGCGGAAACGAGCCCGGAATCACGCGCGCTCTTCCGCAACGACATCGCCTCCGTGGCGCGCCAGCTCTCCGCCGCGTGGGGCGGGGACGTCGCCAGCAGGCTGCCGGTGTACTCCGGGCTGGTCGAGACCGGCTGGGTGTACGCCCGGCAGGGCCAGCCGCTCGGCGCCGCGTACCTGCGCCAGGCGGCGCACCTGTTGCACAAGGACGTGCTGCCCGTCGTCGAGCGAGCGGTGGCCGCCGACACCGCGGCGCTGCGCGAGGCCCAGCGCGACGCCGGTTCCGTGCCCTGGACCGCGCTGGCCGTCGGTGTCCTCGCGCTGGCGGTGCTCGCCAGGGTGCAGGTGTCGCTGGCGCGGCGGACGCACCGGCGGGCCAACCCCGGCCTGTTCGCCGCCACTCTGCTCGTGCTGCTCGCGCTCGGCTGGGTGTTCACGGCGACCCTGGCCGCGGCGGGCGCCGCCGAGCGGGCCGTGCGCGACGGGCTCGACCCGGCCACGCTGGCCGCCGAGGCCCGCGTGCACGGGTTGGCCGCGGACTCCCACGAGGCGCAGGTGCTGATCTTCCGGGACAACACCAGCCCGGAACGGGCCGAGTTCAGCCGCTCGCTCAAGGTGGTCGACGACCGCATCAACCAGTTGCTCGACGGGGAATCGGGGATCACCGACCCCGCCACCCGCGAGGCCCTCTCCGACGCCCGGCTGCTGGCGGCGCTCTGGCGCGGGGTCCCGACGAACAGCGTGGAGTCCGCCCGGCCGCGGATCGAGGACCTGGGCAAGCCGGTGCGCGACGAGCGCGCCAGCGACTCGTACACCCGCGCGCTGGCCTTCGTCACCGACGACACCGCGAGCACCTTCGACGGCCACATCGCCAGCGCGACCACCCACGCCACCGACCGTTTCAACGAGGCGGCCGCCGACGCGCGCGGGGCGCTGGGCTGGGCGCTGCCGGGCTTCCTGACGCTGCTGGCCACCGCCATCGCCGCCGCGGCGGCCGGGATGTGGCCCCGACTGGTGGAGTACCGATGAGGGCGGCGGTTCTGTTGTGCGCGTTGACCCTGCTGTCCGGCTGCGCCGCGGGCGCGCCCCCGCTGGGGGCGGGCCAGGCGGGAGCGCCGCTGGACATCGCGCCCTCCGGGGTGGCCACGGAGACCTCGGTGCCCGCGATGGCGGACCGCGACTGCGAGGGCGGGCGGTTCTCGTCGCTGCGCCCGCCCGCGGCCGTGCCGGACCCGGCGTCGGTGCCGAGGGTGGCCAAGATCCGGGCGGCGGGCAGGCTGCGGGTGGGGCTGAGTCAGAGCTCGCTGCTGCTGAGCCACCTCGACCCGCGCACCGGGCGGCTGTCCGGGTTCGAGGTCGAGATCGCCACCCGGATCGGGGCCGAGGTGTTCGGGCCGGATTTCGCCGCCGAGCGCGACATGGAGTTCAGCACCGTGGACACCGCCCAACGGCTCACCGCGCTGAAGGACCAGCAGATCGACATGGTGATCGCCACCCTCACCATGACCTGCGAGCGGCGCCTCGACCACGACATCGACTTCTCCACCGAGTACCTGCGCCCCCGCCAGGGCGTCCTGGTCCGCTCCGGCGGGCCGTCGATCGCCTCGGCCGACGACCTAAAGGGCGCGGAGGTGTGCGCGGGTCGGGGCACCACGTCGCTGGTCAGGGTCGCCCAGCTGGGGGCGGTGGCGGTCTCGGCCCGGGACACCTCCGACTGCATGCTGCTGCTGCAGCAGGGCGAGGTCGACGCGGTGTCCACCGACGACGTGGTGCTCGCCGGGTTCCAGGTGCAGGACCCCACGACGCGACTCCTCGACTTCCGGCTGGGGGAGGGTGACAGCGGCGCTGAGCCCTACGGCGTCGCCATGGACGAGTCCGACACCGGCCTGATCCGGTTCGTCAACGCCGTGCTCGCCGAGATGCGCGCCGACGGCACCTGGAAGGCGTACTACGACAAGCACTTGGCGGCCACGCTCCGCTCGCCGACGCCGCCTACGCCGCCGACGCCGGTGTACCGGGACTGAGGGGAGCCAGGGATGACGCCGCGCCTGCCCGACCCGGCCCGCTCGCGGGCCGTCCTGATCGGCGTCGGCCGCTACGCCGACCCGGCGCTGGCGGACCTGCCCGCCGTCGAGAACAACCTGACCGACCTGCACGCCGTGCTCACCTCCCCGCACGGCACCGGGCTGCCCAGCGCGCACTGCGCGCTCGTGCGGGACCCGGACGACCAGGCCGAGGTGGGCGCGGCGGTGTCGCAGGCGGCGGCCGAGGCCGAGGACACGCTGCTGGTCTACTACGCGGGCCACGGGCTGCTCGCCACCGACGCGGAGCTGTGGCTGGCCACCGCGCGCAGCAGGCGCACCATCGTCGCGTTCAGCTCGCTGAGCTGCGCCGAGCTGCGCAAGGCGGTGGGCGACAGCCCGGCCCGGCGGCGGGTGCTCGTGCTGGACTGCTGCTTCGCGGGCCGGGCCACCGCGCGGTCCATGGCGGGCGAGGGGTTCGCCGACCAGGTGGACGTGCGCGGGGCGTACACCCTGGCCGCGACCGCGCCCACCGCGCTCGCGCTGGCCCCGCCCGGCGCGCGCACGACGCTGTTCACCGGGGCGCTGCTGGACCTGTTGCGCAACGGCATTCCCGGTGAGGCCGAACTGCTCACCGTGGACAGTCTCTACCGGAGCCTGCGGGGAGAGCTGCGCCGCCGGGGCGGCCCCGAGCCCATCAAGCGCGACGACGGCGCGGGCGCCGGTGACCTCGCCCTGGCCCGCAACGCCGCCGACCGGGTGGCCGCGCTGCGCGCCGCGCTCGACGCCGCCGACCGCGAGCTGGCCGAGCTGACCCGCGCGGAGAGCACGCTCACGGTCCTGCTGCGCCGGGTCCAGCGGATGATCACCGGGCCGCAGCCGCCGCCCCCGGCCGCGCTCGCCGACCCGCTGCGGGCCCGGCACGGGGAACTGCTCGCCGCGGTGGACGCGGGCGCGTGGCCGTCGGCCGAGGCCGGTCTGGCCGGGCTCGACGCCGCGGTGGGCGCGGCCAGGGCGGCCGCCGAGGCCGAGCGGGCCCGCGCCGCGCGCCTGCTCGACGCGCGCGCCGAGCTGCGCGGCAGGCTCGACGCGTTCCACGCGATGGCGGTCCGGCTGCGGATCGCCGAGGACGCCGCGCTCGCCGGTCTGCACGGGGCGGCCTCCTCGCGGCTGCGGGAGGACCCCTGTGACCTCGGCGCGGCCGAGGAGGCCGTCTCGGCCTACCTGGGCGCGGTCGTGGCGCGCCGGGAGGCCGCCGGATGAGCGCCTGCGAGCGGGTCGGGTGCCCCGGGTCGTACCTGGCCGACGGCACCTGCGACGAGTGCGGGTTCAAGGCGCCCAGGGCGAGGGCGGCGCGGACACCCCACGCGGGACAGCCCGACTCCGGGCAGACTCGGTCAGGGCCACCCCATTCCGGCGCGCCGTCGTCAGGGCCGCTCCAGGAAGGGCCGCTCCAGCAGGGGGCACTCCAGTCAGGGCCGCTGCGGTCGGGGTCGCTCCCGTCGGCGCCGCGGCGGTCGCGGCCCAGCGGGGTCGGCGGCGGGCTGCTCGACCTGGCGCCGGTCGCGGTGCGCAGCCCCGAGGCCGCGGTGCTCTCCGAGCCGAGGGTGCCCGAGGCGCGGCGGGTGTGCAAAGGGCCGTGCGGAGAGCTCGTCGGGCAGCCGTCCGGGGGCGAGCCGGGGCTGACCCGGGGGTTCTGCCCGCGCGACGGGACGCCGTTCTCCTTCGAGCCCGAGCTGGCCCGCGGTGACCGGGTGGACCGCTACGAGGTGCTGGGCTGCCTGGCCTACGGCGGCCTGGGCTGGATCTACCTCGCCCGCGACCTGCACCTCGGCGACGAGGTCGCCGACCACTGGGTCGTCCTCAAAGGACTGATCGATCCCCGGGACCCGGACGCGCTGGCCTCGGCGGTCAACGAGCGCCGCTTCCTCGTGCGCGTCGACCACCCCAACATCGTGCGCATCCTCGACCTGGCCCGCCGCGTCGACCCGCACACCGGGCAGCAGGCCGACTACATCGTCATGGAGTACCTCGGCGGGCGCACCCTGCAGGACCTGTTCGCCCGCCACCGCGACGAGCGCGGCGAGCGCGCGCCGCTGCCGCTGCCCGCCGCGCTGGCCTACGGCGCCGAGGTCCTCGACGCGCTGGGCTACCTGCACGGCGAGGGCCTGGTGTTCTGCGACCTCAAGCCGGACAACGTGATGCACGTCGGCGACCAGGTCAAGCTGATCGACCTGGGGGCGGTGCTGCCGCTGGGCGGCTCCGGCGCGCTGTTCGGCGCCCCCGGCTACCTCGCCCCGGAACTGGACCACCTGCCGCCGTCGCCCGCCTCCGACGTCTACAGCGTCGGGCGGATGCTGGCGATGCTGAGCGCGCCGTTCCCCAAGTTCTCCACCGAGTACCGCCACCGCCTGCCCGACCCGGTCGACGGCGACCTGTACTCGGTGCACGAGAGCTTCCACCGGCTCGTGCTGCGCGCCACCGACCCCGACCCGGCCCGGCGCTTCGCCAGCGCGCAGGAGATGCGCGAGCAGGTGCGCGGGGTGCTGGTCGAGGTGATGGGGGAGGGCAGGCGCGCGCCGATCCTGTCCACCGTGTTCGGTCCCGAGCGCGGGTCGCTGGACCGCGCGCTCCCCGTGCCGCTGGTCGACCCGGCGGACCCGGCGGCGGGCTGGCTGGCCACCCTCGGCGCGGTCGACCCCGACGACCTCGCCGCCACGCTGGCCGCGGCCCCCGTGCTCAGCCCCGAGGTGCTGCTGCGCTCCGTCGACGCGCGGGTCGCCGCGGGCGACCTGGCCGGGGCCGCCGCCGACCTCGACGAGTTCGCCGCGACGGCGGCCGACGACTGGCGCGTGGCGTGGTTCCGCGGCGTGCTCGCGCTGGCGACCGGGACGGACGCGCGGGAGGCGTTCACCGAGGTCCACCACCGCCTTCCCGGCGAGCGGGCGCCCAAACTGGCCCTGGCCATCGCCGCGGAGCGGGCCGAGGACACCGCCCGCGCCGAGGACCTGTACCGCAGGGTCGCCGCCGCCGACGCCACCTCGGACAACGCCGCCTTCGGCATCGCCAGGGTCCGCCTGGCGCGAGGCGAGTGCGCCGAAGCCGTCGCCTGGCTCGACACCGTCCCCGAGACCTCGGCCCGGTACGCCACCGCCCGCGCCACCGCCATCGAGGCCCTGGCCGAGGCGGGCACCGAGGCGGCGCTGCGCGACGCCGAGGCCCGCACCCGCCGCCTGGCCCGCACCCATCCCAACGACGCCCGCGACACCCGGCTGCGCGGCGCCGTCCTCGCCGCCGCGCTGCGCTGGCTCGCCGACGGCGGCGTCCCCAGCCGCGAACCCCTGTTGGAAGAACCGTTGGCGGAGACCCCGGTGCGCCGCGCGCTGGAGCGCGTCTACCGCGACCTCGCCGCCCGCACCCCGGACCGGGCCGCCAGGACGGCGTTGCTGGACAAGGCGAACGAGGTGCGCCCGTGGACCTGGGTGTGAGGGCGCGCGCTCGGCGCGGGACAGGACAGGTGGTCGTGGTGAGAGCGGCGGTTCCAGACGGGAGGAGGTGCGGTGTGGCGGTCGAGGCGGGCACGTGTGCCGGGTGCGGGCGGGGGACCCTGGCGGGCTGGCGGTTCTGCGAGGGCTGCGGCCTGGACCTGACCGCGGCCGTCGGGCCACCGCGCATCCGGGTGTCCGGGCGGCGCGACCGGCACCGGGAGGTGGACCTCGGCGTCGTCGCCGGGGGCACCGACGTGGGGCGCGTGCGCAGGCACAACGAGGACGCGGTCGCCATCGGGACGGTGGGCCGGGCCGCGGTCGCGGTCGTGTGCGACGGGGTCTCCTCGGTGCCCGACTCCGACGTGGCCGCGGTCGTCGCCGCGGCGACGGGCGCCCGGGTCGCGCTGGAGCGCATCGAGGTGGGGGAGGTGGTCTCGGCCGCGGGGATGGCAGCGCTGCGGGCCGCCGCCCACGCGGCGGCCGCGGAGGGCGACCCGGCCGACCCGGAGCCGCCGAGCTGCACCTACGCCGCCGTCGTCGTCAGCGGCGGGCAGATCGCGGTCAGCTGGGTCGGTGACAGCCGGGCGTACTGGATCGACGGCGCGGGCGTGCGGGCGCTCACCGTGGACGACTCGCCCGCGGGCAGGCTGGTCGCCGACGGCGCGCCCCCCGACGACCCCCGGCTGTCCGACCCGTTGGCGCACGGCCTGGAGAACTGGCTGGGCGCCGACGCCCCGCCGCTCCCGGCCCGCGCGCACCTGGTCGAGCCGCGCCGTCCCGGGCTCGTCCTCGTCTGCAGCGACGGGCTGTCCTGCTACCTCGACACCGGCGCCGTCGCCTTCCCCGGTCCGCGCGCCAACCCGGCCGAGGCCACCACCACCCTGCTCAGGGCCGCTGTCGCCGCGGGTGGGCGGGACAACGTCAGCGTCGCGGTGCTGGCGGTGGGCCGGTGACCGAGTTCGACATCGCCGTCGACCAGAACGCCTACCTGCCGCTCGGCGGCCGGACCATGTACGCCGCGGTGTCGGTCACCCTGCGCGGCGCCCCCCGGCAGGCCAGGCCCGCGAGCGCGGCGCAGGTGCTGATGCTGGACTGCTCCGGCTCGATGTGGGGCGCCAAGCTGGCCCAGGCCAAGGCCGCCGCCATCGCCGCGGTCGACACCCTGCGCGACGGGACGGCGTTCGCCATCGTCGCGGGCACCGAGAGCGCGTGGCAGGTCTACCCGGAGCACGGCATGGCCGCCGCGTCCGGGCGGAGCAGGGCCGAGGCGCGCAAAGCCGTGCGCGCGATGAGCGCCGACGGCGGCACCGCCATCGGCGCCTGGCTGCGGCTGGCAGGCAGGCTGCTGGAGAACCGCACCGAGGAGATCAAGCACGGCCTGCTGCTCACCGACGGCCGCAACGAGCACCAGACCCCCGAGCAGCTCGCGGCCGCCATCGCCGCCTGCGCGGGCCACTTCGTGTGCGACTGCCGCGGCGTCGGCGACGGCTGGGAGGCCACGCCCCTGCTGGCCGTCGCCGACGCGCTCAGCGGATCGGCCATGGCGCTGACCGACCCCGCCGGGCTCGCCGAGGAGTTCCGGGCCATCACCGCCGAGCTGATGGGCAAGTCCCTCGGCCAGGTCGTGCTGCGCCTCTGGACCCCGGCCCGCGCCACCGTGCGGTTCGTCAAGCAGGTGTTCCCGAGGCTGGTCGACCTGACCGGGAGCGCCGTCGAGGTCAGCGCCCGCGTCCGCGAGTACCCCACCGGGCACTGGGGCGAGGAGTCGCGCGACTTCCACGTCTGCGTCGAGGTCCCCGCGGGCGAGGTGGACGAGGAGATGGCCGCCGCCCGGGTGTCGATGGCCGTCGACGGGCTCGAGTCCGCCCAGCGCACGGTCTGGGCGCACTGGGTCGACGACCCGGCGCTGTCCACCCGCATCGACGCCAAGGTCGCGCACCTGATGGGGCAGCAGGAGCTGGCCGAGGCCATCGACGCCGGGCTCGCCGCGCGCCAGGCGGGGATGACCGAGGAGGCGGGGAAGCTGCTGGGCCGGGCCAGGGAGCTGGCCGAGCGCACCGGGCACGAGACGCTGGCCGTGCTCGGCCGCATCGTCGAGGTCGACCAGGACAGCGGCACCGTGCGGGTGCGCCCGGACATGGCCGCCATCGACGCCGAGGTCGCCGCCCTGACCAGCCGCCGCACCCGGCGCGTGCGGGGACAGCCGTGACCTGCCCGGACGGCCACCCCACGACCGAGACCACCCACTGCGGTGAGTGCGGCAAGGCGCTGGTGCCCGCGCGCGCCTGGACCTGTCCCCGCGGGCACGGTGAGCGCTCGGCCCGCTTCTGCGAGGTCTGCGGCTACGACTCGCACCACCCCGCCGAGGAGCAGGCCCAGCCCGCGGGCGGCTGGCAGCTGACCGCCTCGGCCGACCGCGACTACTTCGCCGTCGTGCGGGGCCTCGGCGGCCCTGACCTCGCCGAGCTGGAGTTCCCCCAGTTCTGGGCGGAGCGCCGCTTCGCCCTGCGCGGCGAGGACATGCTCGTGGGCCGCCGCGACCTCGACAACGGCTTCGACCCGGAGATCGACCTGGGCGCCGACCGCGCGGTCGGGCGCGCGCACGCCAAGCTGCTGGCCACCCCGCAGGGCTGGTCGGTCGTCGACCTGCGCTCGGTCAACGGCACCTACGTCAACGACACCAGCGCCCCCATCCGCCCGGAGACCCCGGTCCCGCTGCGCGACGGCGACCGCGTCTACCTCGGCGCGTGGACCAGGCTGACGCTTCGCGCCCGCTGAGCCATTCACCGCCCCACTGAGCCATTCACCGCCCCACTGAGCCATTCACCGCCCCGGTGATCGTTGTCGATCCGTGTGTCGATATTGTGTCGCCGCGGGCACGGGCCCGTCGTAATAACCGCCTTACGCCCGGAGCGGGTGGGCCCGTGTTCGCTTCCATGCGTATTGGCATTGGGGCGGTTTCACAGTTAACAGAGGTGGTCGGTGGCCTTCTGTAGCGGCGTTGAGCTGCACGAATGGCCTAATGGGCCAATTCACAGTACCTCGCTGTGATCCGGGAAGAAGTCACCCTTGCACCCGGAGTGGCGGCCGACGATATTCGAGGGGCGGTTGATTCATCACAAGCCCGGTGAGGCGGGTCGGTGAATCGGTTGGGAATTCGGCGGCGAGGGTCGCCGAAATCCCGGTCGCGGGTCCCCCGCGATTGTGTCCCCCTGCACCCCACCTGTTGGAGATTGATGTGAAACGGAGTCTTGTCGCCGCGGCCGTCCTTGCCGCCGGCGCCACGGTGCTCGCCGCGCCCGGAGCCGCCATCGCCGAGGACGCTGTCGCCCCCGAGCTGCTCGCCGCCATGCAGCGCGACCTCGGCCTGAGCGCCGACGCCGCGATGGACCGGCTGGCCGCCGAGGCCGACGCCACCCGCTCGGAGAGCAGGCTGGCCGCTGCCCTGCCGACCAGCTTCGG
The DNA here is from genome assembly GCF_053813445.1 of Actinokineospora lacus. Taxonomy (NCBI): domain Bacteria; kingdom Bacillati; phylum Actinomycetota; class Actinomycetes; order Pseudonocardiales; family Pseudonocardiaceae; genus Actinokineospora; species Actinokineospora lacus. The sequence continues at coordinate 8,275 of NZ_JBQERA010000017.1, read as the reverse complement.
TGGCGCCTGGTTCGACGCCGAGCGCAACGTCCTGGTCGTCGGGGTCACCGACGCCGCCCGCGTGGGCGTCGTTCGCGCGGACGGCGCCGAGGCCCGGGTGGTCAAGCACAGCGCCCGCACCCTGGACGCCGCGGTCACGCGCCTGGACGCCGCCAAGGCGCCCGCGGGCGTCACCGGCTGGTACGTCGACGTCAAGCGCAACGCCGTCGTCGTCACCGCCGCCCCCGGCACGGCGGCCGCCGCCAAGGCGTTCGTCGCCAAGGCGGGCGCCGCGAGCACCGCGACGGTCGTGGAGTCCACCGAGGCCCCGCGCACCCTGTACGACGTGCGCGGCGGCGACGCCTACTACCCGGGCGGCAGCCGTTGCTCGATCGGCTTCTCGGTCTCGGGCGGCTTCGTCACCGCGGGCCACTGCGGGAGCACGGGTACCGCCACCAGCGGCTCCAACCGGGTCGCGCAGGGCACCGTTCGCGGGTCGTCCTTCCCCACCAACGACTACGGCTGGGTCCAGGTCAACTCCTCGTGGGTCCCGCGCGGCGTCGTGAACCGCTACAACGGCGGCACCGTCGCCGTGCGCGGCTCCTCGGAGGCCCCGATCGGCGCGTCGGTGTGCCGTTCCGGTTCCACCACCGGCTGGCGCTGCGGCACCATCCAGGCCAAGAACCAGACCGTGCGCTACTCCCAGGGCGCGGTCTACGGCATGACCCGCACCAACGCGTGCGCCGAGCCGGGCGACTCCGGCGGCTCCTGGATCTCCGGTGACCAGGCCCAGGGCGTGACCTCCGGCGGATCGGGCAACTGCTCCTCCGGCGGCACGACCTACTTCCAGCCGGTCAACGAGATCCTGGGCGCCTACGGCCTGCGACTCGTCACCAGCTAGCGAGGGCGTAAGTGACAGTGAGGGGCGCCGCACCGGTCCACGCGGCGCCCCTCACTGCTTTCCCGTTTCGTCGTGGACCGGTGCCTTCTCCGAGCGGTCCGTCCCGCGCCACGGCCGCCAGTGACGGAACCACCGCCACGCGGGGCTGATCACCGCGTGGCGGTGGTTTCCGTCAGCTGTGCCGTCGTGGCCGGGATCGGCGCGTGCCGCGTGCCTGCGGCGGGCGGCATCGCCTAGGCGTAGAGCGCGTCGAGCCACTTCTGCCACGCGGCGCTGGCCGCGTCGGCGTCGGCGCCCTCGGCGAACAGGTGGTGGCCGAGGCCGACCGGCCAGCCCCAGACGTCGCGGCCGTAGAAGCGGTACATCGCGTCAGCGGTGCGGAAGCCGAGGAAGCAGTCGGTGCGGTAGTCGATGACGCCCTCGACCAGGCCGACGCCGGGGATCTCGACCCGGACGGCGTCGCCGACGGAGACCGGGGCGCTCAGGCCGAGAGCGGTGAGCAGCGTGGTGAAGGAGCCCGGGGCGGCGGAGGCATCGGGGCCGTCCGCGGTGGCGTAGGTGGCCGTGCGGCCGGGGAAGTGGGCCAGGTACTCGCCGAGGGTGTGGTAGTAGATGTCGGTGTGCGCCACGCACGACGCCTGCTCGGTCGCCCAGTCGTCCTCGTGCACACCCTGGTGGACGAAGGTCAGGTGCGTGCCGCCCTCGGCCCGCTTGAGGGTGTGGCTCAGGGTGTTGAACCAGCCGCCCGCCCGCTCGACGTGGGTCGTCAGCTGCCTGCAGGGCTCCCAAGCGGTGACGATGCCGCCCGCCAGGCCCATCTCGGCGCCGCCGATGTGCGGCTCGTAGGTGATCGGCCACATCCAGGCCGCGGCGTTCTCGGTGATGGCCGTCCAGGTCTCCTCGGGAGTGCCCGGCAGCAGTCCGGTGAAGCGGACCTCGAACTTCTCGCCCATGATCATTCCCTCCGGTGCGGTGGCCGGTCGTTCCGGCCGTCACCAACCCGACGGGCGGCGGCGGCCGGAATCGACAGGACCGGAGAAAAAACTTTTTCAGACCGCGGCGACGGGCTGCTCGGCGAACTGCGTGCGGTACAGCTCGGCGTAGCGGCCACCGCGTTCGAGCAGGTCGTCGTGGGTGCCGCGCTCCACGACCCGGCCCGCCTCGACCACCAGGATCTGGTCGGCGGCGCGGACGGTGGACAGGCGGTGGGCGATGACCAGCGCCGTGCGCCCGGCCAGCGCCTCGTTCAGCGCGGCCTGCACCGCGGCCTCGGAGGTGTTGTCCAGGTGCGCGGTCGCCTCGTCCAGGATCACCACGCGGGGACGGGCCAGCAGCAGCCGGGCGATGGTCAGCCGCTGGCGCTCCCCGCCGGAGAGGCGGTAGCCGCGCTCGCCGACCACCGTCCCCAGGCCGTCGGGCAGGGACTCGACCAGGTCGGCCAGCCGGGCCCTGCGCAGGGCGTCCCACAGGTCCTCGTCGGTGGCCTCCGGGCGGACGAAGCGCAGGTTCGCGCCGACGGTGTCGTGGAACAGGTGCCCGTCCTGGGTCACCATGCCGACGGTGGCGCGCAGCGAGTCCGCCCGCAGCTCGCGCACGTCCGTCCCGGCCAGGCGCACCGTGCCCGCGTCGACGTCGTAGAGGCGCGGGGCCAGCGACGCGATGGTCGACTTGCCCGCCCCTGAGGACCCCACCAGGGCCACGACCTGGCCGGGCTCGACGGTGAAGGACACCTCGTGCAGCACCTCCTCGCCGCCGCGGGTGTCGAGCACCGCGACCTCCTCCAGGGAAGCCAGCGACACCTTGTCCGCGGCCGGGTAGGCGAAGCGCACCTTGTCGAACTCGACCGACACCGGGCCATCGGGCACCGCCTTGGCGTCGGGCGCGTCGGTGATCAGCGGCTTGAGGTCGAGCACCTCGAACACCCGCTCGAAGCTGACCAGCGCGCTCATGATGTCCACCCGGGCGTTGGCCAGCGCGGTCAGCGGCGAGTACAGCCGGGTCAGCAGCAGGGCCAGGGAGACCACCGCGCCCGCGTCGAGCGAGCCCGCCAGGGCCAGCACGCCGCCCAGGCCGTACACCAGGGCCAGCGCCAGCGCCGACACCAGCGTCAGCGCGGTGACGAACACCCACTGCAGCAGCGCGCTGCGCACCCCGATGTCGCGGACCCGCCGGGCCCGCACCGCGAACTCGCGGGACTCCTCGTCCGGGCGGCCGAACAGCTTGACCAGGGTGGCGCCCGGCGCGGAGAACCGCTCGGTCATCTGGGAGTTCATGAGCGCGTCGTGGTCGGCGGCCTCCCGGCGCAGCGACGCCAGCCTGCTGCCCATGCGCCGCGCGGGCAGCACGAACACCGGCAGCAGCACCAGCGACAGCAGGGTGACCTGCCAGGAGATGCCGAGCATGACGATCAGCGTCAGCACCAGGGTGACCAGGTTGCCCACGACGCCCGCCAGCGTGTCGCCGAAGGCGCGGTGCGCGCCGATGACGTCGTTGTTGAGCCTGCTGACCAGCGCGCCCGTGCGGGTCCTGGTGAAGAAGGCGACCGGCATCTTCTGCACGTGGTCGAACACCCGGGTGCGCAGGTCGAGGATCATGCCCTCGCCGATGGTCGACGACAGCCACCGGTTCACCAGCCCCAGCCCCGCCTCGGCGACGGCGACCCCGGCGATGACCAGCGCCAGCGTGACGATGACGCCGGAGTCCTTCCCGCCGACGATCGCCTCGACGACGCGCCCGGCGAGCACCGGCGTGGCCACGGCGAGCGCGGCCAGCAGGGTGCTCAGTCCGAGGAACACCCCGAGTCTGCGGCGTAATGGCCGGGCGAAGGTGAGCACCCGTTTCAGGGTCTGCCGCGTGGGCACCGGCCCCGACCGCGCGCGCATCGTGTTGTAGAGCGACGACCACGCCGCCATCTGCATGTCCACCCTGGACCTCCGTCATCTGCTGTGGTGGGTACGAACGGTAGAAGCTCAAGTAATGTCGAGGTCAAGCTGCCGCTACACTGCGCGCGTGATCAACGCGGTGCGTGAGTTCGGGGTCGGATTCGGGATGTTGGCCAAGGGGTTCAGGCTGGTCCTGTCGTCGGGGTCGTTGCTGGTCAAGGGGGCGATCCCGGCCCTGCTGAGCAGCCTGGCGCTGTTCGGCGGACTGCTGGCGCTGGCCGTCAACATCGACGGCCTCGTCACCTGGCTGACCCCGTTCGCCGACGGATGGTCGCAGACCTGGCAGACAATCCTGCGCGTCGGTGTGGGCATCTCGGTCTTCCTGGTCGCCGTGGCGATCTCCGTGCTGGTCTTCGCCGCGCTGACCCTGATCATCGGCGGCCCGTTCTACGAGAGCATCGCCGAGGAGGTCGAGGACACCGTGCTCGGCGGCGTCCCGTCGGCGCGGGAGATCGGCTGGGGCCGCTCGGCCTGGATCGGGCTGCGCGACGCGGTCCTGCTCATCGGGCGAGTGCTCCTCTGGGGAATCCTGCTGTTCGCGCTGGGCTTCGTGCCCGTGCTCGGCCAGACCGTCGTGCCGGTCCTCGCGGTGTTCGTCGGCGCGTGGCTGCTGGCCATGGAGCTGACCGCGATCCCGTTCGTCCGCCGCGGCCAGGGCCTCAAGCAGCGGCGCCAGGCCCTGCGCCGCCACCGGGCCCGCACGCTGGGCTTCGCCGTCCCGGTCTACCTGCTGTGCCTCGTCCCGCTGGCCGCGCTGATCGTGTTCCCGGCGGCGATGGCGGGCGGCACGCTGCTCGCGCACCGCGCCCTGAACTGAGCACTGAACTGAGCACTGGACTGGTCAGGGCCGGACTGAGCAGCGCTGAACTGGTCAGGACGGGCTGATCAGGACTGAAACTCATCAGGACTGAACTCATCAGGACTGAACTCATCAGGACTGAACTCATCAGGACTGGGCTGGTCAGGGCTTGCGCCCCACGCCGCCGAGGACGAGGTGGTTCATCCCCGACAGCGGCCGCAGCCGGGGGCCGTCCGGCCACCACTCGTGCAGCAGGGCCAGACCGGGGTCCACCATCTCCAACCCGTCGAAGTAGCCGCTGATCGCGGTCCTGCTCCGGTGCACAGCGGCCAGCGGCGTGTTCGTGAACGCGGCGTCGAGCCTGCGGGCCAGGGCGCTGTGCTCGCCGTGGCCGGGGTCCCAGTTGTGGGTCAGCATCAGGAAGGAGCCCGCGGGCAGCACGTCCAGCCAGGCGCGGACGACTTTCCCGGCGTCCCCGTCGTCGAGGATGTGGTGGACCACCGAGCACATCATCAGCCCGATCGGCCGGTCGAGCTCCAGGTGGCGGGCCAGTTCCGGGGCGGCGAGCGCCGCGCCCGGCTCGGTCAGGTCGCACGAGGCCATGTGGGTGCGCTCGTTCTCCTCGAGCAGCGCCCGGCCGTACGCCTGGACCACAGGGTCGTTGTCGACGTAGACCACCCGGGCCGCGGAGTTGTGGCGCTGGACGATCTGGTGGGTGTTGTCCGCCGTGGGCAGGCCGGAGCCGAGGTCGACGAACTGGTCGACCTCGTGCACGGTGACCAGCATCCGCAGGCAGCGCAGCACCCAGGCGCGGTGGTCGCGGGCCACTTGGCGGGCGCCGGGGTCCAGGCTCAGCAGCCGGTCGACCAGCGCGCGGTCCGCCGCGTAGTTGTCCCGGCCGCCGAGCAGGGCGTCGACCAGCCTGGCCTGGTTGGGCCGGTCGAAGTCGAGGACGCCGCCGTGCGCGGTCCGGTCGTGCATACGCGCTCCCCCGGGGCGTGAAAAAGTTCCTGGATACGCAGCGTACCCAGTGTACGACCCTCAGTCAGTCCACGAACGGAGATCTCGCCCGCCTGGGGCACGCCAATCGCCCGAACGCCACTGTCCCGCCGCCGCCGCACCCACGCAGGGTCGTCGTCGGTCAGCCGGGGAGCAGCCCCCAGACCGAGTCGAGGTCGTCAGGTCGGGGCGGGTCGGCGCCCGGTCGGGCGCAGGTGCGGGCGGCCACCGCGTTGGCGAAGTCCAGGGCGGCGGTGAGCGCGGCGGCGTCCAGGGTGAGGCGGGACGGGGAGCCGAGCAGGCCGGAAAGCCACCGCAGCAGGCCGGAGGTGAAGGCGTCACCCGCGCCGACGGTGTCGACGACGGTGACCGCGGGGCCGGGGCGGTGGACGTCGGCGGCCCCCGAGATCCCGTGCGCGCCCTCGGCACCCAGGGTGACGACGACGAGCTTGGGGCCGAGGCCTGCCCAGCGCCGGGCGACCCCCACCGGGTCCGCGCCCGGGTAGAGCCACTGCAGGTCCTCCTCGCTGACCTTCACCACGTCGGCCAGCCCCACCTGGCGCTCGACCCGGGCCAGCGCCGGGCCGTGCTCGCCCGCCAGGGAGGGCCGCACGTTCGGGTCAAGGGAGACGGTGGCGCCCGCCGCCCGCGCGCGGACCATGGCGTCCTCGACGACGGCGGCGCCGGGCTCCAGCAGGGTGGCCAGCGACCCGGTGTGCAGGTGGGAGTCCACCGGCAGCGCGCTCAGGTCGGTGACGTCCCATTCGAGGCGGAAGTCGTAGGTGGCCACGCCCGCGGCGTCGGTCGCGGCGAAGGCGACGCTGGTCTGGGTGCTCAGCGCGGGCAGCGCGAGCACCTCGACACCGTCGGCGGCGAGGTGCTCGCGCACCATGCGGCCGAACAGGTCCTCGCCCACGCGGGTGCCCAGGCGCGCCGGGGCGCCCAGCCGGGCGAGGCCGAGGGCGACGTTGGCCGGGCTGCCGCCGGGGTGCGCGGTGAACGCGCGCCCATCCGGCCCGGCGATCAGGTCGGCCAGTGCCTCGCCAACGACGGTGATCACCTGCGGTTCTCCTCTGCTCGGGGTGGGGGAAGCCTGCCACATCACCCGCGTTCGGAGCGCTCCCACCCGGCGCCGTGGCCCGGCTGGACCATGGTCTGGAAGGCCCAGCCGTCGGGGGTCCGCACGAGGATGTCGGCGTAGCGCAGGGCCACGGTCTGCCCCTCGAAGACGGCCTCGGCGTCGGTGAAGACGACGGCGAGGTTGTCGCCCAGCGGGTGCGGGGTGCGGGTGGAGCGCATCGTGGCGCCCTCGCCGATCACCTCGGTCATCACGGCGACGAACTCGGCGCGGTCCCAGGACTTCGCGGCCGCGGTGCCGCCGGGGATGTCGGTGACCACGTTGAGCGGGAACACGGCCAGGTCGGCCAGTCCCTCGATGTCGGCGCGGGCGGCGCGGGCGTCGTACTCGGCGAACCAGGCCAGGATCTCGTCAGTCATGTCGTACAGTGTACGGGTCACCAGGACCAGCGGAGCCCGTACCGCCCCGCGGGCAGGTCGAGCCCGAGGGCGTGGGCGGTGAACTCCGAGTCCAGGTCCACCGCGCGCACCCGCTCCTCGCCGTCGACCTCGGAGAACTGCACGCAGTGGTGCGGCAGCGCCGCCGGGTCGAAGCGCACCTCCACCAGGTACTCCCGCACCGGGAGCCTGCTCATCCGCTGGTGGCTGACCGCGATCGGCCGCGGCGGCTCGGTGTGCAGCGCGTGCTCGACCACGATCGTCTCCCGCCGGGCCAGCGGGCGGTCGAACACCAGCTCCGCGGCGGTGAGCCCGGCCTCGTGGTCGACGTCGACCTGACCGATCGAGCAGTTGCGCACCGCCACCACCTCCGGCGAGGGCGTGTCCGGCCCGTCGCCCCAGCAGACGACCACCAGCCGGTCCACCCCGTCCTGCTCGGCGCGCAGCACCTGCCGCGTGTGCTGCACCCGCTTGTCCCGGTCCGGCCCGATCTCCACCTGGTCGTGCGCGCTGAGCCTGCTCAGCTGCTGGTCCCGGCTGAGGTCGTGGCGCTCCAGCACGCCGCGCACCTGGTCAGGCCGGTGCCACGGCGCCGCCCCGGTCACCGGCTCGACCTCCCGCCGCGCCGTCCACCCCCGCGGCCTGCGCTCGGGCAGCAGCTTGCGCAGCCCGCCCGCGGGCAACCCCAGCAGGTCCTCCAGCTCGGCCAACGCCGCCAGCGAGCCCGCCCGCTCCGGCCTGCTGCGCCCGGAACTCCAGTAGCTCAGCGCGGCCAGGCTGACCGGCGTTCCCCGTTCTCGCAGGTCGGCGACCAGCCGCTCCATCGTCACCCCGGCCGCGGCAATGGCCGAGCGCAACCCCGTGGCAAAGGCAGACGGCTGGTCGGTCACCCGCAGACGGTAGGCCAACGGGCCCGGTGATCGAAAGCGACCTGCGGCCGGCGGTAGCCCAGCCGCGACGAAACGAGGCCCCGCCGTCCTGGTGGGGCCTCGTCCGCGTCCGGTCAGTCCTCTGGTGATTTCTGGTTGCTCAGGCCTTCGGTGATCAGGCTCATGACGGTGTTGTCGGCGAGGGTGGTGGTGTCGCCGATTTCGCGGTTTTCGGCGATGTCGCGGAGGAGTCGGCGCATGATTTTGCCGC
>NZ_JBQERA010000016.1:0-163321 GCF_053813445.1 Actinokineospora lacus | reverse complement strand
CGCGGGGCGGGGGGGATGGCGTGGGGCGGCGGCTGGGCAGGCGCACGTTCGGGGGGTGGCTGAGGGCGGTGCCGGTGGGCGAGGGGGTCAGGGGGTCCGTGGTGCGGGTAGCAGGCAGTGGCGGGGCAGCGAGGGGACGGGCTCGCTCGGGTGGAGTGGGCGCGGGCCTGGAACCGGCAAGGCCGGGGGGCGGGGTGGGTCTGGTTCGGGCGGTGGCCGGGGTGGCGGCGGTGGGCCGGTCGCTCCCGGGCGGATGCGGCGGGTCAAGAAGCGGGCGCAGGGGACCGATCACCGGGTTCGGGTGGTGGTGACCCGGTTCCTGTTGATCGCGTCGCTGCTGGCCGCCGGGGTGCGGTTGGTGCAGGTGCAGGTTTTCGAGGCCGAGGCCCTGGCGGCCAAGGCGGAGAGGCAGCGGGTGCAGACGATCCCCATTCCCGCTTCGCGGGGATCGATTGTGGACCGCAACGGGGTGGAGCTGGCGTTCAGCGTCGAGGCGCGGGCGTTGGCGTTCCGGCCACGGCCGCAGCGAGAGTTGTTCGACAAGCACAACGCCGAGCAGATGGAGAAGCCCGAGGCGCAGCGCAAGCTGCTGGACTTCGACGCCGAGACGGCGGCGCTGGCCAAGCGGATGGTGCAGGTCCTGGGCAGGGAGGTGGTGTCCGAGGCCGAGGTGCTGGCGAAGCTGCGGTCGGACAAGAACTACGTCTACCTGGTCACCAACGTCGAGCCGGGCAAGGCGCGCGTCCTCAAGACCGAGTTCCCCTGGCTGAACGAGGAGTACCGGGCGCTGCGGGAGTACCCGGGCGGAAACCTGGCCTCCAACGTCGTCGGGTTGGCGACGTGGTGGATGGAGGACCCCGTCCCGGCCAACCACAACCTGCACGGGCGCGTCGGGCTGGAGATGCTGCGGGACAACGACCTCGCCGGGCGGCCGGGGTCGATGCGGGTGGAGACGCAGGGCGGGTCCAACGTCGTGCTGCCCGGCAGCGAGCAGAACCGCCAGCCCGCGGTGGACGGGTCCGACGTCGAACTGACCATCGACGCCGACCTGCAGTTCTACCTTCAGCAGAAGGCGGGCGAATACGCCAAGCGCAGCGGGGCCGAGTCGGTCAGCGTCGTGGTGCTCGACGCCAAGACCGGCGAGGTCTACGGGCTGGCCAACGACCGGGCCTTCGACCCGACCGCGGGGCGCTGGGACCCCAAGCTGATGACCAACCCCGCGGTGACCACGCCCTACGAGCCAGGGTCGGTCAACAAGGTCGTGACCGCCATGGCGGCGATCGAGTACGGGCTGACCACGCCGGGAGAAGTGCACCCGGTGCCGGGCTCGACCAAGGTCGCCGACCGGGTGATCAGGGACGCCTGGACGCACGGGCGGCTCAACATGACCACCACCGGCATCTTCGGTAAGTCGTCCAATGTGGGCACGCTGCTGCTGGCCGACGAGATCGGCCCCGACCGCTACGCCGACATGCTGACCCGCCTCGGCATCGGCCGGCGGACCGGCGTCGGGCTGCCCGGGGAGAGCCCCGGGTCGTTGCTGCCGCAGAGCCAGTGGTCGGGCAGCACGTTCGGCAACCTGCCGATCGGGCAGGGCCTGTCCATGACCGTGCTGCAGATGGCGGGCATGTACCAGACCATCGCCAACGGCGGGGTCCGCGTGCCGCCGCGCATCGTGCGGGCCGTGGTCAAGGCCGACGGCACGCGGGTGGAGGAGCCGCGCCCGGAGGGGATTCGGGTGGTCTCCCCGGAGACGGCGAAGACCACGACGGAGATGTTCCGCGCCGTGGCGCAGAAGGCGCCCGGCCAGAACAGCGGCACCGCGCCCAAGGCGGCGGTGACCGGCTACCAGATCGCCGGGAAGACGGGCACGGCGCAGCAGTTCGACAAGGCCCTCGGCCGCTACAGCGACTCCAACTACTGGATCACCTTCGCCGGGATCATGCCCGCGGACGACCCGCGCTTCGTGGTGGGCATGGTCTACGACCGGCCGAGCTACTCCACACCGGAGGGACACTCGGCCGCGCCGTTCTTCCATGACGTCGCCACGTTCCTCGCGCAGCGTTACAACCTGCCGATGTCGAAGGAGGCCAGCCCCGTCGTCCCGCTCGTGGTGCCGTGACCGGGGTGGCGGGCCGGTGTCCGGAGAGGACAGTGGGACGCGGGCCGGGATCAATTCGCTCATGTGTTCGAGATTACCCGGATCGCGACCGGCTTGAGCTGGGAAAATGTTCGGGTTGTGTTCGGGTTCTGTAAAGATCGGCCGGGCTTCTACCCCATGCCCGCGCACCCGGTGCCTGCCAGGGGTGGGATGGTCGCACTCCGTGCGCGGGTAGCCTCCCCGACGTGCCCGCCAAGCTCGTCGGCAAGGCAGTCACAGCGCCGCCTCGCCCCTCCCGCATACCGCCCGTCGCGCTCGCCGACCTGGCCGCTCGCGCCGACGTCCGCACGGCTCCCGGTCTTCCCGGGTTGTCCGATGTGGCCGTGACCGGTGCGACGCTGCGCGCGCAGCACGTCCGGCCCGGTGACGTCTTCGCCGCCTTGCCCGGCGCCCGCGCGCACGGCGCCGATTTCGCCGGCGACGCCATCCGCGCGGGCGCGGTCGCCGTCCTGACCGACGCCGCGGGCGCCGACCGGCCCGCCGTGCGCGCCGCGGGCGTCCCCGTCCTGATCCACGACGACCCGCGCACCGCGCTGGGCCCGATGGCCGCCCGGATCTACGGCGAGCCCGCCCTCGCGCTCAAGATCATCGGGGTGACGGGCACCTCGGGCAAGACCACCACGACCTACATGATCGACGCCGGGCTCGTCGCGGCCGGGCACACCACCGGCCTGATCGGCACCGTCGAGACCCGCATCGCGGGCGAGCGGCTGGCCAGCGCGTTCACCACCCCCGAGGCCCCCGACCTGCAGGCCCTGCTGGCCGTCATGCGCGAGCGCGGCGTCACGCACGTGCCGATGGAGGTCTCCAGCCACGCCCTGGAGCTGGAGCGGGTGGGCGGGACGCGGTTCGCCGTCGGCGCGTTCACCAACCTCTCCCAGGACCACCTGGACTTCCACACCGACATGGACGACTACTTCCGGGCCAAGGCGCGGCTGTTCGACGGCCGCTCCGCCACCGAGGTGGTGTGCGTCGACGGCGAGTGGGGTCCCCGCCTGGTCACCCCGGACACGATCACCGTCGCCCTCGGCGCCGACGCCCAGTGGACCGCCTCCGACGTGCGGACCTCGCGCTCCGGCGAGCAGTCCTTCGCGATCCGGCCCCCCGACGGCGCGCCGCTGGAGATCGTGCTGCCCATGCCGGGGCTGTTCAACGTCGCCAACGCCCTGGTCGCCGCCGCCTGCCTCGACGCGGCGGGCATCGCGCGCGGGGCCATCGCCGCGGGGCTGGCGACCGTGCAGGTCCCCGGCCGGATGGAGCGGGTCGCGGTCGGGCAGGACTTCACCGCCGTCGTCGACTACTCCCACAAGCCCGAGGCCGTCGCGCTGGCCCTGGACGCCGTGCGCGCCCGCACCGACGGCCGGGTGATCGTCGTCCTGGGCTGCGGCGGCGACCGCGACACCGCCAAGCGCCCGCTGATGGGCGCGGCCGCGGCCCGCCGCGCCGACCTGCTCGTGGTGACCGACGACAACCCGCGAGGGGAGGACCCGGCCGCCATCCGCGCCGCCATGCGCGCGGGCGCGGAGGCGGTGTCCGAGCGCGGCGAGGTCACCGAGGTCGGCGACCGCCGCGCGGCCATCCGCACCGCCATCGCCGCCGCCCGTCCCGGCGACGTCGTCGTCGTCGCGGGCAAGGGGCACGAGACCGGCCAAGAGGTCGCCGGGGTGGTCCACCCCTTCTCCGACCGCGACGAACTGGAGGCGGCGATCCGCGCCCGTCTGGGAGACACCGCATGATCCCGCTGACCCTCGCCGAGATCGCCACGGCGACCAACGGCCGCCTGCACAACGCCGACGGCACCGAGACCGTGACCGGCAGCGTCGAGTTCGACTCCCGCAAGGTCACCCCCGGCGGGCTGTTCGTCGCCGTGCCCGGCGAGAACGTCGACGGCCACGACTACGCGGCGGCCGCCGTGGAACGAGGCGCGACCGCAGTGCTGGCCGCCCGCGAGGTCGACGCCCCCGCGGTCATCGTCCCGCCGGTCGCCGAGGCCCACCGCGGCTCGGTCGCCCTGGCCGGCGACCGCGACGGCTCCGGCGCCGCCGTGCTGGCGGGCCTGGCCGCGCTGGCCCGCGCCGTGGTCGACCGCCTCGATGGCCTCACGGTCGTCGGCGTCACCGGCTCCTCCGGCAAGACCTCCACCAAAGACCTGATCGCCCAGGTGCTCGCTCCGATAGGCGCCACGATCGCCCCGCCCGGCTCGTTCAACAACGAACTGGGCCACCCGTGGACCGCGCTGCGCGCCGACGAGCAGACGAAGTTCCTCGTCCTGGAGCTCTCCGCCCGCGGCCCCGGCCACATCGCCGCCCTCTGCGACACCGCCCCGCCCCGGATCGGCGTCGTGCTCAACGTCGGCTCGGCGCACCTGGGCGAGTTCGGCTCGCGGGAGGACATCGCCCGCACCAAGGGGGAGCTGGCCGAGAAGCTGCCCGCCGACGGCGTCGCCATCCTCAACGCCGACGACCCACTGGTCGCGGCGATGGCCGCGCGCACGAAGGCGCGCGTCGTGCTGGTCGGCGAGGCCAGGAACGCCCACGTCCGCGCCGAGGACGTCCGCCTCGACGAGCAGGCCCGCGCGTCCTTCCGGATGGTCACCCCGCACGGCGACGCCGACATCGCGCTGGGCCTGCACGGCGCCCACCACGTCGGCAACGCGCTGGCCGCCGCCGCCGTGGCGCTGGAAGCGGGCGCCACCCCGGACCAGGTCGCCCGCGCCCTGTCCGACGCGCGGCGGGTGTCGGCGCGCCGGATGGAGGTCACGACCCGCGCGGACGGCGTCACGATCGTCAACGACTCCTACAACGCCAACCCGGAGTCCGTGCGCGCGGCGCTGAAGACCCTGGCGACCATGGCGCGCACGGGCAACCGACGCCGCTCCTGGGCCGTCCTGGGAGTGATGGGCGAGCTGGGCGCGGAGTCGGTGGCCGCGCACGACGAGATCGGCAGGCTCGCCGTTCGACTGGACATCAACCGCCTGGTGGTGGTCGGCGAGCAGGCCCGGCCGATGCACCAGGGGGCGAGCCTCGAGGGCTCGTGGGGAGAGGAGTCGGTGCTGGTGGGGGATGTCGACGCCGCCGTCGCGCTGCTGCGCGCCGAGCTGGCCCCCGGTGACGTGGTGCTCGTGAAGGCCTCCAAGGTGGCCGCCCTGTGGCGGGTCGCCGACGCGCTGCTGGACGGGGACGCCCGGTGAAGTCAATCCTGATCGCCGCGGCGATCGCGCTCATGGCCTCCATCCTGCTCACCCCGTACCTGATCCGGGTCTTCTCCCGGCAGGGCTTCGGGCAGGAGATCCGGGAGGAGGGCCCGCAGGGGCACAAGTCCAAGCGCGGCACCCCGACCATGGGCGGCGTCGCCATCATCGTCGCGATGTGGGTGGGCTACGGCACCGCGCACGTGTTCAACGCGATGACCGCCCCGACGAGCGAGGCGCCGTCGGCGTCCGGCCTGCTGGTGCTGTTCCTGGCCACGGGCCTGGGCATGGTCGGCTTCCTCGACGACTTCATCAAGATCCGCAAGCAGCGCAACCTCGGTCTCAACAAGACCGCCAAGCTGGTCGGCCAGCTCGTCGTCGCGATCGTCTTCGCCGTCCTGGCGCTGAGCTACCCCGACGAGAACGGCCTGACCCCGGCCTCGGACCACCTGTCCTTCGTCCGCGACATCAGCATCGTCTCCTTCGGCACCATCGGCTTCATCGTCTTCTGCTACCTGGCGGTCTCGGCCTGGTCGAACGCGGTGAACTTCACCGACGGCCTCGACGGCCTCGCGGGCGGTTCGTCGGCGATGGTGCTCGGCACCTACGTGGTGATCTCGTTCTGGCAGTTCAGCCACGACTGCGCCCGGGTGCAGGAGGCGGCCTGCTTCGACACCCGCGACCCGCTGGACCTCGCCGTCGTGGCCGCCGCCGCGATGGGCGCGTGCATCGGGTTCCTCTGGTGGAACGCCGCCCCGGCGAAGATCTTCATGGGCGACACCGGCTCGCTCGCCCTCGGCGGCCTGGTCGCGGGCCTGTCCATCGCCACCCGCACCGAGCTGCTGATGATCGTCATCGGCGGTCTGTTCGTGGTCGAGATGATGTCGGTGGTCCTGCAGATCGCGGTCTTCCGCACGACCCGCAGGCGGCTGTTCCGGATGGCGCCGTTCCACCACCACTTCGAACTCGCCGGGTGGGCGGAAACCACGGTGATCATCAGATTCTGGCTGCTGGCCGGGGTCTGCGCGATGTTCGGCCTCGGCCTGTTCTACGCCGACTGGCTGGGCCTCGGCGGCGCCCAGTGACCCTGTTCGCCGGGCGGAACGTCCTGGTCGCGGGCGCGGGAGTCGCGGGAACGGGCGTGGCGAGGGCGCTGCTGGCCCTGGGCGCCGAGGTCACCGTGGCCGACGGCAACGCCGAGCGGCTGGCCGCGCTCGGCCTCGACGTCCGCACCGCGCACGCGATCACCGAGCCGCCCGCGGGAACCGACCTCGTGGTCACCAGCCCCGGCTGGCGCCCGGACAGCCCGCTGCTGCGCGCGTCCGAGGTCGAGGTGATCGGCGACGTCGAGCTGGCCTGGCGGATCGGCGCGACGCTGCCCGAGCCGCCGGTCTGGCTGGCCGTCACCGGCACCAACGGCAAGACGACCACGGTCGGGATGCTGGAGTCGATCCTGCGCGCCGCCGGGCTCAACGCCGTCGCCTGCGGAAACGTGGGCCTGCCCGTGGTCGACGCGGTGCTGGCGGGCCACTCGGTGCTGGCCGTGGAGCTGTCGAGCTTCCAGCTGCACTGGCAGTCCTCCCTGCGCGCGCACGCCGCCGCCGTGCTCAACATCGCCGAGGACCACCTCGACTGGCACGGCTCGATGGACGAGTACGCCAAGGCCAAGGCGAAGATCTACGCAGGCACGCGATACGCCGTGTACAACACCGCCGACGAGTGGTCCACCCGCCTCGCCCAGGACGCCGAGACCCAGCGGGTCGGCTTCGGCCTGGACACCCCGCGGCCCGGCGGGCTCGGCGTGGTGGAGGACCTGCTCGTCGACCGCGCCTTCACCGCCGACCCCGTCAACGAGGCCGCCGAGCTGGCCACCCTCGCCGACGTGCGCCCGCCCGGTCCGCACAACGTCGCCAACGCCCTTGCCGCCGCCGCCCTGGCGCGCTCATACGGAGTGACGCCAGAGGACGTCAGGGCGGGCCTGCTCGCCTTCACGCCCGGTGCCCACCGCGCCGAGACCGTCGCCGAGGACAGCGGCCTCACCTACGTCAACGATTCCAAGGCGACCAACCCGCACGCCGCCGGGGGTTCCCTGCGCGCCTTCGAGTCCGTCGTGTGGATCGCGGGCGGACTGCTCAAGGGCGCGACCGTCGACGACTTGGCCAGGGAAGTGGCGGGCAGGCTGCGCGGGGTGGTGGTCATGGGCGCCGACGGCGAGGTCATCGCCACGTCCGTGGCGCGACACGCGCCGGATGTCCCCATCGCGCGGGTGTCGGGGGGAGACGATGAACCCATGATCGCAGCGGTCCGCGCGGCACGCGCCCTGGCACGCCCGGGTGACGTCGTCCTGCTCGCCCCCGCCGCGGCCTCCCTCGACATGTTCCGCGACTACGCCCACCGCGGCGAGGCGTTCGTCGAAGCCGTCCAGCGGCTCATCGGGGAGGACCACGGCGGCACCGGGGTCCGGTGATGGCCGTCGAGGCGGCGCCCCGGCCGCGGCGCGCCATCCGCGCCACCGGGAAGCTCGCCGCGTTCCGCACCGCCCTGACCGCGTGGCTGGGCAGGCCGCTGGCGTCCTTCCACCTCGTCCTCGCCGTGTTCGGCCTGCTGACGGTCCTCGGGCTCGTCATGGTGCTGTCCGCCTCGTCGGTGGTGTCCTATGACACCGGTGACGGCCTCTACACGGTGTTCATCAAGCAGCTGATCTACGTGATCATCGGCTCGGTCCTGTTCTGGCTGGGCGTGCGCCTGCCGCTGGCCAAGATCCGGGCGTGGAGCCCGCCCGCGCTGATGGGCAGCATCGTGCTGCTGGTCCTGGTCATCACCCCGCTGGGCGCGAACATCAACGGCACCAGCAGCTGGTTCGTCGTCGGGCCGGTGTCGTTCCAGCCGGTCGAGGTGGCCAAGGTCGCGCTGGCGCTGTGGGGCGCGCACGTGCTCGTGATCAAGAAGGCGGTGCTGCACCGCTACCGGCACCTGCTGGTCCCGGTCCTGCCCGTCGCGCTGCTGATGTTCGCGCTGATCATGCTGCAGCCCGACCTCGGCGGCACGGTCACCCTCGGCGTCATCCTGGTCGCCCTGCTCTGGTTCGCGGGCGCGCCGATGCGCCTGTTCGGCGCGCTGGTCGCGGGCGGGCTGGCCGGGGTCGCCCTGCTGGCCGTCGGCACCGGGTACCGGCTGGAGCGGGTCCTGGGCTTCTTCTCCCCTGAGGCGGACACGAGCGGGAAGAACTACCAGGCGGTGCAGGCGTTGCTCGCCCTCGCCGACGGCGGTGCGTTCGGCCAGGGCCTCGGCCAGGGCTCGTCCAAGTGGAGCTTCCTGCCCAACGTCCACAACGACTTCATCTTCGCGCTGATCGGCGACGAGCTGGGCCTGCTGGGGTGCTCGCTCGTCCTCGGCCTGTTCGCCATGCTGGCCGTGGTCGGGCTGCGGATAGCGACGCGCAACATCGACCCGTGGATCAGGATGGTCGCGGGCACGCTGACGGTGTGGCTGGTCGCGCAGGCGTCCATCAACGTCGGCTACGTCGTCGGCCTGCTCCCGGTCACCGGCATCACCCTGCCGATGATCTCCTCCGGCGGGACGTCGGTGGTCGTGACCATGTTCGTCTTCGGCGTCCTCGCCAACTGCGCGCGGAATGAGCCCGAGGCCGTCTCGGCGCTACGCTCGCAGGGGCCGGGCCGGTTCGGCCGGGTCATGCGCCTGCGGGCCCCCGACCCGTACCAGCCGCCGAAGAAGCGCAGGCCGGTGCGGCCCACCGCCCGCCCGCGCGGCGCGGACCGGCCCACCGGGCTCACCCCCAAGAGGGTGCCCCAGGCCCGGCAGAAGGGAAGCCGCGCGACCCCGCGCGCCACTAAAGGAGGACGTCGTTGAGCTCTGGTAGTCAGGCCGCCCGCACGGGACCCTGCGTCGTCGTCGCGGGAGGTGGCACGGCCGGGCATATCGAGCCTGCCCTCGCCCTGGCCGACGCGGTGCTCAGGCTGCGCCCGGACGCCCGGGTCGTGGCCCTGGGCACCGAGCGCGGTCTGGAGAAGACCATCGTCCCCGCCCGCGGCTACCAGCTGGAGATGATCCCGCCGGTCCCGATGCCGCGTAAGCCCAACATCGACCTGCTCAAGCTGCCGCTGCGGGTCCGCTCGGCCATCAAGCAGACCCGCGAGGTGCTCGACCGCGTCGGCGCCGATGTGCTGGTCGGCTTCGGCGGCTACGTCGCCCTGCCCGCCTACCTGGCCGCGCGCGGGCGAATGCCGATCATCGTGCACGACTCCAACGCCCGGGTCGGCCTGGCCAACAAGGTCGGCGCCCGCTTCGCCGACCGGGTCGCCGTCGCGGTGCCGGACTCGGGGCTGCCGGGCGCGGAGGTCGTCGGCATCCCGCTGCGCGAGTCGATCATCAAGCTGGACCGGGTCGCGCTGCGCGCGCAGGCCCGCGAGTTCTTCGGCCTGCACCCCACCGCGCCGACCCTGCTCGTCTTCGGCGGCTCCCAGGGGGCGCGCTCCATCAACACCGCGGTGTCCGGGGCCGCGCGCGCCCTGGCCGACGCCGGTATCGGCGTCCTGCACGCCCACGGCCCCAAGAACACCCTGGCAGTGCAGGAAGTCCCCCATGCGCCCCGGTACGCGTCGGTGCCGTACCTGGAGCGCATGGACCTCGCCTACGCCGCCGCGGACGCCGTGCTGTGCCGCTGCGGCGCGATGACGGTCGCCGAGGTCTCCGCCGTCGGCCTGCCCGCGGTCTACGTCCCGCTGCCGCACGGCAACGGCGAGCAGGCCCTCAACGCGGGCCCGGCCGTCACCGCGGGCGCCGCGCAGCTCATCGCCGACGCCGACCTGACCCCGGAGCGGGTCGCCGAGCTGGTCATCCCGATGCTGCGCGACCCGGCCCGCCTCTCGGCGATGAGCACGGCCGCGCAGGGCAGCGGGCACCGCGAGGCCGCCGACGTGCTGGCCCGCATGGTGCTCGACGCGGTCGACAAGGCGCGGTCGTGAGCCTGGAGAGGGCCCACCTGATGGGCATCGGCGGGGCGGGGATGAGCGGCATCGCGCGCATCCTGCTCGCCCGCGGCATGGCCGTGTCCGGGTCCGACGCGAAGGAGGCGCGGGCGTTCCTGCCGCTGCGCGCGCAGGGGGCGAAGATCGCCGTCGGCCAGGCCGCGGCGAACCTGGACCTGCTCGACGGCGGGCCGACCGCGGTGGTCGTGTCCACCGCGATCAAGGAGTCCAATCCGGAACTCGCTGAGGCGCGCAGGCGCGGACTGCCCATCCTGCACCGCGCGGAGGCCCTCGCCGAGCTGATGGTCGGCCAGCGCGCGGCCTGCATCGCGGGCACCCACGGCAAGACCTCCACCACGTCGATGCTGACGGTGGCGTTGCAGCACTGCAGGCTCGACCCGTCCTTCGCCATCGGCGGGGACCTCAACGAGTCCGGCTCCAACGCCCACCACGGCAGCGGCGGGGTGTTCGTCGCCGAGGCCGACGAGTCCGACGGCTCGTTCCTGGTGTTCAGCCCGTCGGTGGCGGTGGTGACCAATGTGGAGGCCGACCACCTCGACCACCACGGCACCGTCGAGGCCTACGTCGCGGTGTTCGACGCGTTCGTCGAGCGCATCGAGCCCGGCGGGGTGCTGATCGCCTGCGCCGACGACCCCGGTTCGGCGGCGCTGGCCGAGCGCGCTTCCGCCCTCGGCGTCCGCGTCCGCCGCTACGGCCGCGCGGCCACCGGCGAGCAGGACGCGGTGCTGCTGGACTACCAGCCGCGCGACGGCGGCGGGCAGGCGCGGGTGCGGATCGGCGCCGACGAGTTCGACATGGGTGTGTCCGTGCCCGGCGAGCACATGGCGGGCAACGCCCTGGCCGCGCTGCTGGCGGGGGAGGAGCTGGGCGCGCCCAGGGAGTGCCTGGCCGAGGGCATCGGGTCCTTCGGCGGGGTGCGCAGGCGCTTCGAGTACAAGGGCCGGGTCGACGGGGTGCGGGTCTACGACGACTACGCCCACCACCCGACCGAGGTCGACGCCCAGCTGCGCGCTGTGCGGCCCGCGGCAGGGCCCGGCCGCATCGTGGTGGTCTTCCAGCCGCACATGTACTCGCGGACGAAGGCGTTCTCCGCGGAGTTCGCCACCGCGCTGGCGTTGGCCGACGAGGTCGTGGTGCTCGACGTCTTCGGGGCTCGCGAGGAGCCCATGCCGGGGGTGTCCGGGGCGCTGATCGCCGACGCGGTCCCGCTGCCGCGCGAGCGGGTGCACTACGAGCCGGCGTTCGACAAGGTGATCGTGAAGGTCGCCGACCTCGTCCGCGACGGCGACCTGGTGCTCACCATGGGGGCGGGCGATGTGACCTCGCTCGGACCGGAACTGCTCGCGGAACTGGACCGACGCGCCGGTGAGTAGGGCGGTGGCGGCCCGATCACGACGACGGGCGATCAGGCGCAGGTACCTGATGCGCCGTCTGACCGTGGTCGGGGCGCTGCTGGTCACCACGGCGGTGGTCTACGTGGTGCTGTTCACGCCGGTGCTGGGTGTGCGGCAGATCGAGGTGGTCGGCGTGCGGGAGATGCCCGCCGACGAGGTGCGGGCCGCCGCGGCGGTGGCGGCGGGGACCCCCCTGGTGCGGCTGGACACCGACGAGGTCGCCGAGCGGGTGGCGCAGCTGCCGCGGGTGGCCGGGGTGGACGTGCAGCGGTCGCTGCCGGGCACGCTGGAAATCCTGATCACGGAGCGGACACCGGTGGCGGTGATCGTCGCCGAGGACGGTTTCCACCTCGTGGACGTCGAAGGCGTGGACTACTCGGTGAAGAAGAAGCGCCCGCCCGCGCTGCCGACGCTGAAGGCGGCGGAGCCCGCGGCGGTGAAGGCCGCGGTGACCGTGCTGGGCTCGGTGCCGGACAAGCTGCGGCCCAAGGTGACGCTGGTGGACGCGCAGAGCCCGCACAACGTGCGCCTCACGCTGGCCGACGGGCGCCTCGTCAAGTGGGGCGGGGTGGAGGACTCCCATCGCAAGTCCGCCGTCCTCGGCCCGCTGCTCACCCAGCCCGGCAAGGTCTACGACGTCGCTGCCCCGGAGTTCCCGACGATCGGCTGAGCGGGAACTCGGGTGCGGGGTGCCGGTTCCGTGGGCGAGACTGCGCGCCATGACGACCGCTGACACCCGCACCGACCCGCCCTACACCGGGACCGAGCCCGACCAGGCCATCGGTTTCCTGGACTACCTGCGCGAGACCGTCGTCATGAAGGCGGCCGGGCTGTCCGAGGACGAGACCCACAAGGCGGTGCTGCCCTCGCCGCTGATGACCGTCGCGGGGCTGCTCTCCCACTTGCGCTGGGTCGAGGCGTATTGGTTCCGCACCGTGCTCTGCGGCGAACCCGATCGCGCGCCCTACAGCACGGAAAACCCGGACGGTGAGTTCGAGGCCGCCGCGGACCTGCCGACCGAGCAGTTGATCGCCGAGTACCGCGCCGAATGCGCCAACAGCCGGGCCGTCACGACCCGGATGCCATTCGACGACACCGTGCCATTTCGGGACCGCGGGCAGGTCAGCGTGCGGTGGGTGGTGCTCCATATGATCGAGGAGACCGCGCGGCACGCGGGCCACCTCGATATCATTCGCGAGTTGCTCGACGGCGCCACCGGTGAATAACCACCGGGCGTGTTCACACCGAGTGACACACATCCGGATGCCCCTACGGCGTGGCGGCTGGATCGTGCGTCATTCGGTGCCTACCTTCCTCACAGTAGGTCCGGGGTTGACACAGCTCTGACTCTCTGGTTGAGGTCGAGGGTTTCGCCGGGCGGCACCGCAGGTCCAGCGAACAGGAAGGCGGCTCGATGACGCCCCCGCACAACTACCTCGCCGTGATAAAGGTCGTCGGCATCGGTGGCGGCGGCGTGAACGCCGTCAACCGAATGATCGAGGTCGGTCTCAAGGGCGTCGAGTTCATCGCCGTGAACACCGACGCGCAGGCGCTGCTGATGTCCGACGCCGACGTCAAGCTCGACATCGGCCGCGAGCTGACCCGCGGCCTGGGCGCGGGCGCCAACCCCGACGTGGGAACCAGGGCGGCCGAAGATCACCGCGAGGAGATCGAAGAGGTCATCAAGGGCGCCGACATGGTGTTCGTCACCGCTGGTGAAGGCGGTGGCACCGGCACCGGCGGAGCGCCCGTGGTGGCCTCGATCGCCCGCAAGCTGGGCGCGCTCACCATCGGCGTGGTCACCCGGCCGTTCTCCTTCGAGGGCAAGCGCAGGGCCAAGCAGGCCGAGGACGGCATCAACGCGCTGCGCAACGAGTGCGACACGCTCATCGTGATCCCCAACGACCGGCTGCTCCAGCTCGGCGACGTGGGCGTCTCGCTCATGGACGCCTTCCGCTCCGCCGACGAGGTGCTGCTCTCCGGTGTCCAGGGCATCACCGACCTGATCACCACCCCCGGCCTGATCAACCTGGACTTCGCCGACGTCAAGTCGGTCATGTCCGGCGCGGGGTCGGCCCTCATGGGAATAGGGTCCGCGCGCGGGGAGGGCCGCGCAGTGCAGGCCGCGCAGAAGGCGATCAACTCGCCGCTGCTGGAAGCCAGCATGGACGGCGCGCACGGCGTGCTGCTGGCCATCGCGGGCGGCTCCGACCTCGGCCTGTTCGAGATCAACGAGTCCGCCTCGCTGGTGCAGGAGGCCGCGCACCCCGAGGCCAACATCATCTTCGGCACGGTCATCGATGACTCCCTCGGCGACGAGGTGCGGGTCACCGTGATCGCCGCCGGGTTCGACGCGGGCGCGCCGACCCACAAGAAGCTCGAGCCGACGGCGCTGACCTCGGCCAAGCCGAGCCAGGCCACCGCGACCGCGACGGCGGGCCAGGTGCAGGAGCCCGTCGAAGCCGCGCCGCCGCCCCCGCAGCCGATCCCCGCCGACCCGCCGCCCCCGCCGACCTACGCGGGCGGCTACCAGAGCACGGCGTACCCGTCGCGCCCGGCGCCGTCGCAGGCCGCCCAGCCGGTGGCGCGGCCGACCTCGCAGGGCAGCCTGCCCCACCACGCGTTCCCGGTCGGCGACGACCCCGACGACGAGGTCGACGTCCCGCCCTTCATGCGCCGGTAGGGTTCCCGCGTGCGGATACGTCGCGTGGTGACCACGCGTGAAGGCGGGGTCTCCAAGGCCCCCTACGACTCGTTCAACCTCGGCGACCACGTCGGCGACGACCCGGGGGCCGTGACGGCCAACCGGGCGCGGCTGGCGGCGGAGCTGGGCCTGCCCGACGAGCGCGTCGTCTGGATGGAGCAGGTGCACGGCCGGACGGCGACCGTGGTCGACGGGCCGAGGAAAGAGCCGGTCGAGGTGACCGACGCCCTGGTGACCGCCGAACCCGGCCTGGCCGTGGTCGCGCTCGTCGCCGACTGCGTTCCCGTCCTCCTGGCCGACGCGGAGGCGGGCGTGGTCGCCGCCGTGCACGCGGGCCGCGTCGGCGCGCGGATCGGGGTGATCCCGGCGGCCCTGGGCGCCATGGCGTCGCTGGGGGCCGACGCGGCGCGGGTCGAGGCGCTGCTGGGCCCGTCGGTGTGCGGCGAGTGCTACGAGGTCCCGGCCGCCATGCGCGAGGACATGGAGTCCCGGCTGCCCGGCAGCGGGTGCCAGACGCGCTCCGGCACGCCCGGGGTCGACCTGCGCGCGGGCCTGTGGCGCCAGCTCGCCGACGCGGGTGTCGGACGCATCGGCGTGGACCCACGGTGCACCCTTGAGGACCGATCCCTGTTCAGTCACCGCAGGGAAGGGACCACTGGGCGATTGGCTGCCCTCATCTGGATCGAGGGCTCGTGAACCCCGAGGGACGGGCCGCCGAGATCGCGGCCAACCTCGCCGACGTGCGCGCCAGGGTCGACGCCGCCTGTGCCGCGGCGGGCCGCGACCCCGCCGGGGTGCGGCTGCTCGCGGTCACCAAGACCTTCCCGGCCCAGGACGCCGCCACCCTCTCCGACCTGGGGGTACTCGACCTGGCGGAGAACCGCGACCAGGAGGCGGCGCTGAAGACCGACGAGGTCCGCGCGCTGCGGCCACACGCGCCGGTCCGCTGGCACATGGTCGGGCGGATGCAGCGCAACAAGGTCCGCTCGGTGGTCCGCTGGGCCGACGAGGTCCAGTCCGTGGACTCCCCGCGCCTCGCCGACGCCCTGGCCACGGCCGTCGCCGCCGCCCGGGAGGCGGGGGAGCGGGAGGCGCCGCTGGACGTCCTGCTCCAGGCGAGCGTCGACGGCGACCCCGCGCGCGGCGGGTGTCCGCTGGGGGAGATTGAGAACCTGGCTCACGGGGTAATTCGTTCGAGTGAGCTTCGACTCCGCGGAATCATGGCGGTCGCACCGCTCGGGATGGAACCCCGGGCGGCCTTCGATCGTCTTGCAAGTGTGGCCGGAGAGCTGCGAGCCGTGTTCCCCACGGCCAGCGAGCTTTCCTGCGGCATGAGTAACGATCTCGAGGAAGCGATCGACTATGGGTCGACCTGTGTGCGTGTCGGAACAGCCCTGCTCGGGGGCCGAGGATTAGCCTCCGGATGAGCAAGTTCCGGTTGCCAGAACCCCGGGGAGTGGTTGAGTCGGGCTGGGACGGGGTAGATCGACGCAGGTCGCGAACGTCGAACCACGTCCGGGGAGTCGCGGAGGAACGCCATGAGCACACTGCAGAAGCTGAAGGCTTACTTCGGCATGGTGCCTGCCGACGAGTTCGACGACTACGAGGCGGAGGACTACGACCGGCGTGGTGGCTACCGGCGACCGGAGTACCTGGACGAGGACTTCGACGACTACCCGCCCGGCCGTCGCCGGTGGTTCGGCGGCCAGCGTGACTATGCCGACGATGACTTCGAGCCCGCGGACCGCCCCCCGGCGCGGCCCGCGTGGACTCCCGCGGCCGAGCCCGCCACCCACGGCGCCTTGGCCGTCGACGCCCGACGCGAGCCCGCTGTCCGGCTGCGCCCGGTCGAGCTGCCCGTGACCGGCGCCTACCCGCTCGGTCGGGTCATCACACTGCACCCGACCAGCTACAACGAGGCCCGCACGATCGGCGAGCACTACCGCGACGGCCGCCCGGTGATCATGAACCTCACCGAGATGGACGACGCGGACGCCAAGCGGCTGGTCGATTTCGCCGCCGGTCTGGCCTTCGCGCTGCGGGGCTCGATCGACAAGGTCACCAACAAGGTGTTCTTGATCTCACCACCCAATATCGACCCCACCGCCGAGGACAAGAGGCGCCTTGCCGAGGGTGGGTTCGACCGGCGTGGCTGAGAGATGGCAGAGTTGAGCTGTGAACCTGGTGCTGCTCATCGCCTACTGGCTGCTGTTCGCCTTCTGGCTGGTCCTCACCGCGAGGGTTGTCGTCGAACTCGTGCGCACGTTCGCTCGCGAGTGGCGGCCCGCCGGTGGAGTTGCGGTGACGCTGGAGACCATCTACACAGTGACGGACCCTCCCGTTCGGTTGCTTCGTCGGATCATCCCGACGGTCCGAATCGGAGGCGTGGGCCTGGACCTATCGATTATGGTGCTGCTGTTGGTCGTATTCATCCTGATGCG
Source organism: Actinokineospora lacus (assembly GCF_053813445.1). NCBI lineage: Bacteria > Bacillati > Actinomycetota > Actinomycetes > Pseudonocardiales > Pseudonocardiaceae > Actinokineospora > Actinokineospora lacus. The sequence goes on along the minus strand of NZ_JBQERA010000016.1, from coordinate 146,422 downwards.
GCTGGCCTATCCCGGGTGACGGGGAACCTGGGTCATCGCAGCCCTGGAGTGCGTGAGGTGATCAGATGTCGTTGACCCCCGCTGACGTGCACAACGTGGCGTTCAGCAAGCCTCCCATTGGCAAGCGGGGCTACAACGAGGACGAGGTGGACGCTTTCCTCGACTTGGTCGAGGTGGAGCTCTCCCGCCTGATCGAGGAGAACAACGACCTGCGCGCGCAGGTCGAGCAGCTCGACGCGCAGCTGGAGTCCACCCGCGCCGACCTCGACGAAGCCCGCTCCGGCGCCGCTCCTGTCCGTGAGGAGCCGCGGCGGCTGCAGCCGGTGCCCCCGCCGAGCCCGATGGAGCAGACCAGCCCCGGCGGTGGCGACCACCACGTGCAGGCGGCCAAGGTCCTCGGTCTTGCCCAGGAGATGGCCGACCGGCTGACCGGCGAGGCCAAGGCCGAGGCCGACGGGATGCTCGCGGAGGCCCGGACCAAGTCCGAGCAGCTGCTCTCCGAGGCGCGCACCAAGGCCGACACGATGGTCAACGAGGCCCGCACGCGGGCCGAGACCATGCTCAACGACGCCCGCACGCGGGCGGAGACGCTGGAGCGGCAGTCGCGCGAGAAGGCGACCACGCTGGAGCGCGACGCGCAGCGCCAGCACGCGGAGATCATCGGCGCGGTGCAGCTGGAGCGCACCACGCTGGAGAAGAAGATCGACGAGCTGCGCACGTTCGAGCGGGAGTACCGCACCCGCCTGAAGACCTTCCTGGAGTCCAGCCTGCGCGAGCTCGGCGACCGCGGCTCCGCGGCCCCGTCCACCGAGGGCGGGCGCGCGGGCGGTCAGCAGACCGGATACTCGTTCGGCCCGCGGGCCGAAGCGGGCTGATCCTTCTCACCGGTCGACCCGGGCCGCCGTGATGGCAGCCCGGGTCACCGCTGAGGCGCAACCGTGCTGTACATCGTCCTGATCCTGGTTCTGGCCGCGCTGGGCCTGCTGGTCGCCGCGCTGTCCACGGCCAGCACGCTGTGGGCCTGGCTGTCGATCGTGGTCAGCCTGGCGGGCGCGACCATCCTGTTCCTGGACTGGCTGGGCAACCGTCGCGTCTCCGCGTCCCCGGAGGAGTCGTCGCAGGAGGAGTCGTCCCAGGAAGAGTGGCGGGCGGAGTCGGAGCCCGCCGACGACCCCTGGGCCGAGGAGCCTGTCGAGGCCGTCGAACCGGTCGCCGCCGTCGCCGAGGATGTTCCGGACACATCGGACGTACCCGATGATGAGCCCGGCGAGGAGTCGACCGACGCCGCGGACCTGCTGGTCGTCGCCGCGCTGACCGTCGAGGTGCGGGTGGTCGATGAGCGCCCGCGCTACCACCTGGCTGCGTGTGCCTGGCTGGCAGGCCGCCCCACGCTGGGTGTGCCCGTCGCCGAGGCCCGTCAGCTGGGCTTCACCCCGTGCGCCCGCTGCACCCCCGATGCCTCCCTGGCCACCCGCCACCGGGACGCGAAACGCCAGAGGACGTAGCCGTGGACTTCCAGGACGTGGTGCGCCGCCGCCGGATGGTGCGCAAGTTCACCGGGGAGCCGGTCTCCGAGGAGAGCCTGGGCCGGGTCCTGCGCAACGCGAGCCGCGGCCCGTCCGCCGGGTTCTCCCAGGGGCAGGCGTTCCTGGTCCTGCGCGAGGCCGAGCTGGCGGAGTTCTGGGAGCACGGCGGCGGCCAGTACACCATCGACTCGGTGCGCACCGCGCCGGTGGTGGTCATCCCGTTCGCGGTCAAGGACGACTACCTGGACCGCTACGCCCGCCCCGACAAGGGCTTCGACCGCGACGAGTCCCTGTGGCCGGTGCCGTTCTGGTACATCGACACGGGGATGGCGGTCCTGCTCATCCTGCAGACGGCGGTCGACGAGGGCCTGGGCGCGGTGTACTTCGGTGTGGGGCACGACACGGCCGAACGCCTGCGCGCCGACTTCGGCGTCCCGGCCGGGCACGAGCCCATCGGCGCCATCGCCCTGGGCCACGGCGACGAGCCGGAGATCGCGGCCGACGCCTCACCCCGCCGGGTGCCCCGCCGACCGTCGTCCGACGTCGTCCACTTCGGGCGCTGGTGACCCCGACCCGACGCTGAGAGTGAAACCCGGTGCCCGCCAACGGGAGCACCGGTTAGGTTGGCCCAATGGGGGCGGAGACGATCCCGAAGCCGCGTCTCGGGCGGGACTTCGGAAAGCTGTGGACGGCGGCCGCGGCGACCAACGTCGGCGACGGGATCGCGCTCGCGGCCGGTCCGCTGCTGATCGCCTCGCTCACCGGCGACCCCCGGCTCGTGGCCGGGGCCGTGTTCGCCCAGCAACTGCCGTGGCTGCTGTTCGCGCTGCTCAGCGGGGCGTGGGTGGACCGGCTGGACCGGCGCAGGCTGATCGCGGTGGTGGACGTCGCGCGGGCGCTGGTGGTGGGGGCGCTCGCGGTGGCGGTGTGGGCGGACGTGGCGACGGTGTGGGTGGTGTACCTGGCGTTCTTCCTGGTCGGCACGGGGGAGACGGTGGCCGACACCGCCTCGGGCGCGCTGCTGCCCGCGATCGTCAGCCCCGAGGCGCTGCCGAGGGCCAACGCGCGCCTGACCGCGGTGCTCTACGTCGGCAACCAGTTCGTGGCCCCGCCGATCGGGGCGGCGTTGTTCGTGGCGGCCGCGGCGCTGCCGTTCGGGGTGAACGCGGTGGCCTTCCTCGTCGCCGCCGTGGTGATGCTCACGATCCGGCACCGGCCGGAGCCGGTGGAGCGGGAGCCAAGGAAGGCCATCGGGCAGGAGATCAAGGCGGGCGTGCGGTGGCTGTGGGGGCACAGCCTCCTGCGCACCCTGGCCGTCTGCCTCGGTGTGATGAACCTCCTGCTGATGGCCGCCTTCGCGATCTACGTCCTCTACGCCAAGGAGCGCCTCGGCCTCGGGGAGCTCGGGTTCGGGGTGCTGATCACCGCGGGAGCGGTCGGCGGACTCATCGGGACCGGGCTGGTCACGCCGCTGCGGGCCCGCTTCGGCGACCACACCCTGCTGCGGGTCGGGCTGATCGTGGAGACGCTGACGCACGTGGGGCTGGCGCTGGCGACCAGCGTGTGGGTGGCGGGCGCGGTCACCGTCGCCTTCGGCGTCCACGGCGCGATCTGGGGCGTGGTGGCGACCTCGATCCGGCAGCGGGTGGTGCCCGACGAGCTGCGGGGGCGGGTCGGGAGCGTGTATTACCTGCTCGTGGTGGGTGGGGCGGCCATCGGGGCGCCGATCAGCGGGGTGCTGGCGGTCTGGCTCGGGGTGACCGGGCCGTTCTGGGTGGCCGGTGGCGCGATGGCCGTGTTGACGATCTTGGTGTGGCGGAGGTTCAGCGCCGACGCCTTTCGTGTCCAATAGGCCCTCAGTCGTTCACGCGCCAGGGACAGGGGTGGGCACATGCCGGTCGACGGATACTGCGAGCGCACGGGGCCGGAGTTCTGGTCGGAGCCGGTCAACGCGCTGACCAACCTGGCGTTCCTGATCGCCGCGGTCCTGGCCTACCGGTACGTGGCCACCCGGCGCCCCATCCCGCCGACCCTGGTCGCCCTGGTGGTCATCCTCGTCGCCATCGGCGTGGGCAGCTTCACCTTCCACACGGTGGCCACCGACTGGGCCGCGTCGCTGGACACCACGGCGATCCTGCTGTTCATGCTCGCCTACGTCGTCGCGTTCACCCGGCACTTCATGGGCGCGCCGTGGAAGTGGGCGTGGGTCGGCGTGCCCGTCTTCGTCGGCCTGTCCATCGGGGTGAACTCCATGGTCGCCTTCGGCGGGTACGTGCCCGCGCTGCTCGGGCTGTTCATCCTCGCGGGCATCACCGCGTTCCGGCGCATGTACGCCTACACCCGCTGGTACGTGGCCATCGGCGGCCTGTTCGCCCTCTCGCTGGCCCTGCGCACCATCGACGAGCCGATCTGCGAGAGCGTCCCGCTCGGCACCCACTTCCTCTGGCACGTGATCACCGCCGCGGTGCTCTACCTGCTGATCCGGGTGGCCGCCGACCGGGCCGCCAACCAGGTTGCGGGCATTGGCTACCCTGGGGACACACGGCGCTGATCCGGCCATCACCGGGGAGCCTCCGGAAGAACGGGCGCGAGCCCCAGTAGACCCGGACGGGACGGCCCGTCACAGCCGACCAGCGAGAGGTCGCCGGACTTCCGGCGGCAAGCGGGGTGGTACCGCGGCCCACGGGTCGTCCCCGTGTGGGTCCGACCGATCCGTACGAGGAGCACCACGAGATGTACCCCCGCGCCCACCACGGCGAGACCGCAGAGGTCCCGGCCCAGCCCGCCTTCCCCCAGTTGGAAGCCACCGTGCTCGACTACTGGGCCGCCGACCGCACCTTCCAGGCCACTGTGGACGCCCGCCCGGCCGGTGCCGACGGCGACAACGAGTTCGTCTTCTACGACGGCCCGCCCTTCGCCAACGGCCTGCCGCACTACGGCCACCTGCTGACCGGCTACGTCAAGGACGTCGTCCCCCGCTACCAGACCATGCGCGGGCGCCACGTCGAGCGCCGCTTCGGCTGGGATACCCACGGCCTACCCGCCGAGGTGGAGGCCGAGCGGCAGCTGGGCTTCAGCGCCAAGAGCGAGATCGAGGACTTCGGGGTCGAGAAGTTCAACGAGCACTGCCGCGCCTCGGTGCTGCAGTACACCGGCGCGTGGCGCGACTACGTGACCCGCCAGGCCCGCTGGGTGGACTTCGACAACGACTACAAGACCCTCGACCTGGACTACATGGAATCCATCATGTGGGCCTTCAAGTCCCTGCACGACAAGGGCTTGATCTACGAGGGCTTCCGCGTGCTCTGGTACTGCTGGCGCTGCGAGACGCCGCTGTCCAACACCGAGACGAAGATGGACGACACCTACCGCCAGCGCCAGGACCCGGCGGTGACGGTCAGCCTGCGCCTGGACGCCCCGGGCACGGAGCTGGACGGCGTGCACGCCCTGGTGTGGACGACGACCCCGTGGACGCTGCCGTCCAACCTCGCCGCCGCCGTGCACCCCGAGGTGGACTACGTCGTCGTGGAGGCGTTCGACCACCCCGACCGCAAGTACCTGCTCGCCGAGGCCCGCGTGCCCGCCTACGCCCGCGAGCTGGGCGACGAGCCGACCGTGGTGGGCCGGTACACGGGCGCGGACCTGCTGGGCACCCGCTACCGCCCGCCGTTCGACTTCTTCACCGGCCGGGAGAACGCCCACCAGGTGCTCGCCGCGGACTACGTCACCACCGAGGACGGCACCGGTGTCGTGCACATCGCGCCCGCCTTCGGTGAGGAGGACAAGGTCGTCACCGACGGCGCGGGCATCGAGGTGGTCAACCCGGTCGACGCGCACGGGCGCTTCACCGCCGAGGTCGCGCCGTACGAGGGCCTGCAGGTGTTCGAGGCGAACAAGCCGATCATCCGCGACCTCAAGGACGCGGGCCTGCTGCTGCGCCACGAGACCTACGACCACCCGTACCCGCACTGCTGGCGCTGTGGCAGCGCGCTCATCCAGCGCGCGGTGTCGTCGTGGTTCGTCGCGGTGAGCACGTTCGCCCCGCGCATGGTGGAGCTGAACAAGCAGATCAACTGGGTGCCCGGGCACATCAGGGACGGCCAGTTCGGCAAGTGGCTGGAGAACGCCAGGGACTGGAACATCTCCCGCACCCGGTTCTGGGGCTCGCCGATCCCGGTGTGGGTCTCCGACGACCCCGCGTACCCGCGCATGGACGTCTACGGCTCGCTCGACGAGCTGGAGCGCGACTTCGGCGCGCGCCCGACCGACCTGCACCGGCCCCACATCGACGAGCTGACCCGGCCCAACCCGGACGACCCGACCGGCAGGTCGACCATGCGCAGGGTGCCGGAGGTGCTGGACTGCTGGTTCGAGTCCGGCGGGATGTCCTTCGCCCAGGTGCACTACCCGTTCGAGAACCGCGAGTGGTTCGAGAACCACTACCCCGGCGACTTCATCGTCGAGTACAACGCCCAGACGCGCGGCTGGTTCTACACGATGCACGTGCTGGCCACGGCGCTGTTCGACCGGCCCGCGTTCGTCAACTGCATGGCCCACGGCATCGTGCTGGGCGACGACGGGCAGAAGATGTCCAAGTCGCTGCGCAACTACCCCGACGTCAACGAGGTGTTCGACCGCGACGGCTCCGACGCCATGCGGTGGTTCCTGATGTCCTCGGCGATCCTGCGCGGCGGCGACGTGGTCGTCACCGAGCGGGGCATCCGGGAGGCGGTGCGCCAGGCGGTGCTGCCGCTGTGGAACTCGTACTACTTCCTGGCGCTGTACGCCAACGCCGAGGGGCGCACCGGCGCCTGGCGCACGAACTCCCCGCACGTGCTCGACCGCTACGCGCTGGCCAAGACGCGGCAGCTGGTGGAGTCGGTCACCGCGGCGATGGACACCTACGACATCTCCGGCGCGTGCCAGACGGTGCGCGAGTTCCTGGAGGTGCTGACCAACTGGTACGTCCGCCGCTCGCGCGACCGCTTCTGGGAGGGCGATGTCAACGCGATCGACACGCTGCACACCGTGCTGGAGACGGTGTGCAGGCTGACGGCGCCGCTGCTGCCGCTGACCACCGAGGTGGTGTGGCGGGGGCTGACCGGCGAGCGCTCGGTGCACCTGGCGGACTGGCCGTCGGCCGAGACGCTGCCCGGCGATGACGCGCTGGTCGCGGGCATGGACCGGGTGCGGCAGGTGTGCTCGTCGGCGCTGGCGCTGCGCAAGGCGAACAAGCTGCGGGTGCGGCTGCCGCTGGCCTCGCTGCTGGTCGCGGCCGAGGACGTGGCCGTGCTGGCCCCGTTCACCGACCTGATCCGCGACGAGGTCAACGTCAAGACGGTCGCGCTGACCACCGACGTCGCCGCGCACGGGCGCTTCGAGCTGGTGGTCAACGCCAGGGCGTGCGGGCCGCGTCTGGGCAAGGACGTGCAGGCGGTCATCAAGGCGGTCAAGGCCGGGCAGTGGTCCACCGACGAGGCCGGCGCGGTGGTCGCCGCGGGCATCGCGCTGCGCGAGGGCGAGTACGAGCGGCGCCTGGTCGCGGTCGACCCCGGCGCCACCGCCGAGCTGCCCGGCGGCTTGGTCGTGCTGGACACCGCGGTCACCGCCGAGCTGTCCGCCGAGGGCGTGGCGCGCGACCTGGTGCGGGTGGTGCAGCAGGCCCGGCGGGACGCGGGGCTCGCGGTGTCCGACCGGATCGCGCTGACCGTCGACGCGCCCGCCGAGGTCGCGTCCGCGGCCCAGGCGCACCAGGAGTTCGTGGCGGGGGAGACCCTGGCGGGCGCGGTGTCCTACGGCCCGGTCGAGGGCGGCTCGACGGGCACGGTGGGCGACGGCGTCGAGGTGCGGGTGTCGGTCCGGCGTTCGTAAGGGTTCTGTTCGGCGTTCGTAAGAGTTCTGTGTGGAGGGGCGGTTCCCGGGTTTCGGGGGCCGCTCCTCTGGCATCGTGGAGGGGCACAGGCAAACTGGGGGGTTCCGCACGTGTCGTCTCATGGCAAACGCTGGATCATGTCCATTGGCGCGCTGATGGTGGTGGCGATCGTCGCCGTGGCGTACTTCGTCCTCCTGCCCGCCGACCCACCGCCCCAACGGATGGCGGCGTCGGTCGAGCCGCCCGCGCCGACCGCCCAGCAGGTCGGGGAACGGTACGTGGCCGCGTGGGCGCGCGCCGACCACGCGGGTGCCGCCGCGTTGACCACCGATCGCGCCGCCGCCCAGCGGGTGCTCGCGGACGCCCGGACGGCGCTGGCGCCCGCGGAGTTCTCCGTGGCGCTGAGCGGGCCGGTGGTCGAGTCCGGGGAGACCGCGGGTGCCAGGGCGGAGGTGACGTGGACGCTGGCCGCCGCGCGGACGTGGACGTACGCGGTCGAGGTGGCGCTGGCGCGCGCCGACGGGCAGTGGAAGGTGCTCTGGAACCCGACCCTGGTGCACCCGAAGATGGCCGCGGGCTCAAGGCTGTCGCTGCGCGGTGGCCCGGACGTCGGCGTGGTGGACCGCGACGGCAGGCCGCTGGTGCGCCGAGGCGCCGCCGACCCGGCGGCCGGGCCGATCCTGGGGCCCGGCATGGCCCGGATCGCCCAGTCGCGGACCGAGGGCGCCAAGGCGGTCGTCCTGGTCGACGGATCGGGCGCGGAGAAAGCGGAGCTGCTCGCGGCCCCCGGCGGCGCGCAGGAGCCATACAAGTCCACAGTGGACATCGAGGCGCAGGCGGCGGCGCAGAAGGCCGTCAACGGCGTGAGCGCGCCCGCGTACCTCGTCGCGATCGACGCGGCCAGTGGCGGAATCCTCGCCGTGGCGCAGAATGCGACCGCCGAGGGCACGCACGCGCTCAACGGCCTCTACCCGCCGGGATCGACGTTCAAGGTCGTCACCGCGGAGGCGGTCCTCTCCGCGGGCGCGGCGAACCCGGGCACCGTGCTCCCGTGCCCCGGGGAGGCGACCATCGGCACCCGCACTATCCGCAACGACGGCTTCGCGCTGGGCGAGGTGGCGCTGGGGACGGCGTTCGCGCGGTCCTGCAACACGACCTTCGCGGCGCTGGCCGCCGACCTGCCCGGTGACTCCTTACCCGCTGCCGCGGCCCGCTTCGGGTTCGCCGCCGACTTCACCATCCCGGGCATCACCACCCAGACCGGCGGGGTCGAGCCCGCGGGCGGCACGCCGGAGCAGGTGGAGAACTCCATCGGCCAGGGCACGGTGCGGGCCAGCCCGTTCGGCCTCGCCCTGATGGCGGCCACCGTCGCCCGCGGCGGCGCGGTGGTCCCGTCGCTCTACAGCGATGTGGGGACCGAGGTGACCCGCGGCTACCGGGGCCCGTCCGCAGGCTCGGTCTCCGCCCTGCGCGCCATGATGCGCGCCGTGGTCACCTCGGGGACGGCCACGTCGTTGGGCAGGCACGGCGCGGTCGCGGGCAAGACGGGCACGGCCCAGTACGGCGACGGCACCGGCTCCCACGGGTGGTTCGCGGGCTACCGCGGCGACCTGGCCTTCGCGGTGCTCGTGGAGGGCGCCGGGGAGTCGGGCCCGGCGGTGGCGACGGTGGGCCGGTTCCTGGGCGGGTTATAGGCCCCGAGTCATAGGCCCCGAGTCATAGGCCCCGGGTCATAGGTCTCGGGTCACAGGTCTCGGGTCACAGGCCCCGGGTCACAAAACCGTCGACAGGCCCGTCCACGCCGCCGCGGCGGCCAGGAGTGCCGTTCCCGCCAGGGCGACCGTCGGCTTGCGCAGCGGGTGGGCCAGGGCGTGCCTGCCGATCCTGGCCTGGTGCGTCACGCCGCACTCCACCGTGCCCGCGATGAGCAGCGCGGCCAGCGGCACCGCCAGCACCACCGCCGACCCGCCCGGGCCGCCGGGCAGGGTCGCCAGCACGATCAGCCCCAGCACACCGACCGCCAGCGGACGCAGCCGGTGCGAGAACAGGGCCCCCGCCGCCGCGACGATCCCCGCCGCCGCGGACACCGGGTCCAGCAGCAGCCACTCCGCCACCGCGGGTGTCCACGCCGGGCGCAGGTCCGCCGACGTCCACCCGATCCCCACGCCCAGCCCGAACAGGCAGCCCAGCATCAGCGACAGCCGCCGACGCCTGCGCCGCCACACCAGCCACGCCGCCGTCGGGGCCAGCACCAGCGCCACCGGCGCGGTCAGCACCGCGACGACCAGGAACGCCGTCGCCCACAGGTCCGGGGCCAGGGTCCGGTGCCGCCGCGGCGTCCACAACAGGACCAGGCCCGCGATCGCCCACGCCGCCGCCAGGTTCTCCGGGCGCACGCCCAGCTGCGCGGTGACCGCCAGCGGCGAGAACGCGGCCAGGGCGACGGCCGCCCCGGCGCTCCACCGGGACAGCCCCACCCGCCTGGCCAGCCACCAGATCCCCACCCCGACGGCCACCGCGGCCAGCACCAGCGGCTCGCGCACGGCCGCCAGCCCGGTCTCGTGCCTGCCGAAGGCGCCCGTCACCGCCGTGTACACGCCCAGCTGCAGCCAGGCCAGCGTCGACGCCGCGCCGCCGGGAGCGGGCGCGGTGCTGAGGCGGTCGAGGGAGTGCACGCCCAGGACGTGGAGGGCCTCGTCCGCCTGGGTGGGGTCGTCGAGGGCGGCGACGCGGACCGCGGCCGTCGCCGCGACCAGGACGAGCAGGCCGCCGCGGGCGATCACCGTGGCGTGCGCGGCGAGGGGGTGGGGGGACATCGGGCGGACGATGGGGCTGGCGCTCCAGCGTTCTGTGGTCATAGGAGGCCCCGGAGGGGATCTCCTCCTTCCGGGCTGCGGATTGCCCATGCTAAACCGCCATTCGGTCCCTTGCGTACTACAACTTTCTGTGCTCGCCGATACGGCCGGCTGGGTGATCGATCACGCCGGACCTTGGGCTGAACGGGGCAGTGCCATGCTGCTCGGCGTGCGGTTCGGGGTGCGGGTCAAGCCGGGCGCGCGGCGGAGCGCCGTCGGCGGGCGGTGGGGCGCCGACGCGCTCGTCGTGGCGGTCGCGGCGCCCGCCGTGGAGGGCAAGGCCAACGAGGCGGTGCGGGAGGCGCTGGCCGAGGCGTTCGGCGTGCGCAGGCGGGACGTGGTGATCGTCACCGGGGAACGCGGCCGGGACAAGGTCGTCGAGATCGACGCCGACCTCACCCCGGTGCTCGCCCGCCTGCTCGACTCCTGAGCTGCTCGACTCCTGGGCTGCTTGACTGCCGTGCCGCGTGACTTCGGGGCTGCCCAGTCCACTTCGTTCTGTTTCCGAGGATGCGAGAATGTCCTCCCGGCGGGCATGGAGGTGTGGTGAGCGAGCTGACCGCGGCCCTGGGCGTGGGCGCGGCCGTGGTGCTGCTGGCGGCCTTGGCCGTGCGCGTGTCCGTCCGATTGGGACTGCCGTCGCTGCTGCTGTACCTGGGGATCGGCGTGATCCTCGGCGAGTCGGGACTCGGCATCGAGTTCTCCGACGCCGGGCTGACCCAGGCGCTCGGGCTGGCCGCGCTGGTGCTCATCCTGGTCGAGGGCGGGCTCACCACCCGCTGGAGCGACATCAAACCCGCCGTCGGGGCCGGGCTGACGCTGTCCACTGTGGGCGTGCTCATCAGCATCGGCGTCGCCGGGACCGTCCTGCACTACCTGCTGGGCCTCGACTGGCGCACGGCGCTGCTCTGGGGCGCCGTGCTCGCCTCCACCGACGCCGCCGCCGTGTTCAGCGTGCTGCGGACCCTGCCGATCACCCGCAGGCTCGCCGGGTCGCTCGAACTGGAGAGCGGCACCAACGACGCCCCGTGCTACATCGCCGTCGTGCTGCTGGCGGGCACCGCGCCGATCGGCTGGGACGCCGCCGTGAAGCTCGGCTACGAGCTGGTCGTCGGCGGCGTCATCGGCGGCGCGCTCGCCTGGTTCGGCGCGCTGGCGCTGCGCAAGGCCGCGCTGCCCGCCACCGGCCTGTACCCGCTGGCCACCGTCGCGGTGTGCGTGCTCGCCTTCGCGGGCGGGCAGGCCGCGCACGCCTCCGGGCTGCTCGCGGCGTACCTCTGCGGGCTGGTGCTGGGCAACTCCCGGCTGCCGCACCGCGCGGACACCCTGTCCTTCGCCGAGGGCCTGGGCTGGCTGGCCCAGATCGGGCTGTTCGTGCTGCTCGGCCTGTTCGCCAGCCCGGGCAGGCTGCTCGACGCCCTGGTGCCCGCCCTCGTCGCGGGCGCGGTGGTGACGTTCCTCGCCCGGCCGCTGTCGGTGGTGCTGTCGGTGTCCTGGTTCGGGATGCCGTGGCGGGAACAGGTCTTCCTGTCCTGGGCCGGGCTGCGCGGCGCGGTGCCGGTCGTGCTGGCCGTCATCCCGCTCTCGCAGAACAGACCCGGCTCCGAACTGCTGGTCGACGCCGTGTTCGTCCTCGTCGTCGTGCTGACCCTGTTGCAGGGCAGCACGCTGCGCCCGCTGGCCCGGCTGCTCCGCCTGGACTCCGGCGCCCAGACCCACGAGGTGCAGGTCGACGTGGCCTCCCTCGACGAACTCGACGCGAGCCTGCTGCAGGTCGTCATCCCGCCGGGCTCCAAACTGCACGGCGTCTACGTCGCGGAGCTGCGCCTGCCGCCCGGGGCCACGGTGAGCCTGGTGGCCCGCGCGGGCGGGGCGTTCACCCCCAGCCCGACGACGCGCCTGCAGGAGGACGACCACGTCCTGGTGGTGGCCACCGAGACCGTGCGCGACGCCACCGAGGCCAGGCTGCGCGCGGTCGACCGGGCGGGCCGCTACGCCCGCTGGCGCGGGGAGACCGGGCGGGCCTGAGCTTTTTGGGACAAGGACGGTGATCGCGTCCTTGTTACCTTCGGTAGCAGGTCATGCCGGAACCCGGAGGTACGCCATGGTGACCGCGCACGCCGCCCGAACCGCAGAACCCTGGCCGCCCACAGTGGTCGGCGCCTACCAGACCGTTCCCCTGGTCGACGGCCGCACGGTCACCTACGCCAACCTCGACCACGCCGCCAGCGCGCCCTGCCTGACCACGGTGCGCGCGGCCGTCGACGACCTGCTGCCCTACTACGCCGGGGTGCACCGGGGTGCGGGCTACCCGTCCCGGATCTCCACCCGGGTCTACGAGCAGGCGCGCGAGGACGTTCGCCGGTTCGTCAACCACGACGGCGCCGTGGTGTTCACCCGCAACACCACCGACAGCCTCAACCTGCTGGCCCGCAGCCTGCCCCCGGACACCTCCGTCGTGCTGTTCGACACCGAGCACCACGCCGCGCTGCTGCCCTGGCGCGGCCCGCGCGTCCACCACCTGCGCACCCCCGACGACGCGGCGGAGACCGTCGCGGTGCTCTCGGCGGCGCTGGCCGCGCTGCCCACCGGGCCGCGGCTGGTGGTGCTGACCGGGGCGTCCAACGTCACCGGCGAGGTGTGGCCGGTGGCCGCGCTCACCGAGGCCGCCCACGCCCACGGCGCCCGGGTCGTCCTCGACGCCGCCCAGCTCGCCCCGCACCGGCCGGTGGACGCCGCGGCCCTCGGCGTGGACTACGTCGCGCTCTCCGGCCACAAGCTCTACGCGCCCTTCGGCGTCGGCGCGCTGGTCGGCCCCGCCGACTGGCTGCAGGCCGCCGAGCCCTACCTCATCGGCGGCGGCGCCACCCGCGAGGTCGCCGAGGGGATGGCGGTGACCTGGTCGGACGTCCCGCACCGGCACGAGGCGGGCTCGCCCAACGTCGTCGGGGCGCATGCGCTGGGCGTGGCCTGCCAGACCCTGGCGGACTCCTGGGACGCGGTGACCGGGCACGAGGAGGCGCAGCTGACCCGGCTGCGCGCCGGGCTGGCCAGGGTGCCGGACCTGGCCGAGCTGGCGCTGTTCGGGCCGGGCCACGACCGGGTGGGCGTCGTGAGCTTCACCATCGCGGGCCTCGACGCCGGGCTGACCGCCGCGGTGCTCTCGGCCGAGCACGGCATCGGCGTGCGCGACGGCGCGTTCTGCGCGCACATCGCCGTCCGCCGGATGGCGGGGCGGGCGGGCGGCGGCGGCCAGGCGGTGCGGGCCAGCGTCGGGCTGGGCACCGCGCCCGAGCACGTCGACCGGCTCGTCCGGGCCCTGCGGCTGCTGGCCGCGCGCGGGCCGCGGGTGGAGTACGCCGTGGTCGACGGGCGCTGGAGCCCGGTGCCCGACCCGCGCCCGCTGCCCCCGTTCCTGGTGCGCTGACGGGCGCGGTGCCCTCGGGGTGGACAATGGGCCGGTGAGCAGCGAGCACCCCATCGAGACCAACCCGCCGGAACCGGCCGCCGAGCCCGTCCTCCCCTGGCGCGGGCTGTGGCTGATCGCCGCGGCGGCGGTGGTGTACGCCCTCGACGTGATCACCAAGGTCATCGCCGTGGCGACGCTGGAGGGCGAGGCCCCGGTGCGCTTGCTCGGCGGCGCCGTCTACTTCCAGCTGGTGCGCAACCCGGGCGCGGCGTTCTCCATGGCATCGGGGATGACGTGGCTGTTCACGCTGGTCGCCGCCGGGGTCGTGGTGGCGATCATCTGGATCTTGCCCAAGCTGCGGTCGGTGGGCTGGGCCGTCGGCCTCGGCCTGGTGCTGGCGGGCGCGCTGGGCAACCTGACCGACCGGGTCTTCCGCGCCCCCTCGGTGTTCCAGGGCCACGTGGTGGACTTCGTCTCGGTGTTCGCGCCCAACGGCGACTTCTTCCCCGTGTTCAACGTCGCCGATTCCGGCATCACCATCGGCGGCATTCTGATCGTCCTGCTCACCCTGCGCGGACGCGACTACGACGGCAAGGTGGCAAAGAAGTGAGGGACGCGCGCACCCTGCCGGTGCCCGACGGACTGGACGGTATGCGGGTCGACGCCGGGGTGGCGAAGCTGCTCGGCCTGTCCCGGACCGTGGTCGCCACGCTGACCGACGCGGGCGACGTGCTGGTCGACGGCCGCCCGGCGGGCAAGTCCGACCGGCTCATGGCGGGCAGCTGGCTGGAGATCACCCTGCCGGAGCCCGACCGGCCGGTCGAGGTGCGGGCCGTCCTGGTCGAGGGCATGGCGCTGCTGCACGAGGACGACGACATCGCCGTGGTGGACAAGCCCGTCGGCGTGGCGGCGCACCCGAGCCCCGGGTGGACCGGCCCGACGGTGATCGGCGGGCTGGCCGGGGCGGGCGTGCGGGTCTCGACCTCGGGGGCCGCCGAGCGCCAGGGCGTCGTGCACCGGCTGGACGTGGGCACGACCGGGGTGATGGTCGTGGCCAAGAGCGAGCACGCCTACACGGTGCTCAAGCGCGCCTTCAAGGAGCGCACGGTGGAGAAGCGCTACCACGCGCTGGTGCAGGGCCACCCCGACCCGAGCGTGGGCACGATCGACGCGCCGATCGACCGTCACCCCCGCCATGACTACAAGTGGGCCGTCGTCGCGGGCGGCAAGCCCAGCGTCACCCACTACGAGACGCTGGAGGCGTTCCGCGCCGCGTCGCTGCTCGACGTCAAGCTGGAGACCGGGCGCACCCACCAGATCCGGGTGCACTTCTCCGCGCTGCGCCACCCCTGCGTCGGCGACCTGACCTACGGCGCGGACCCGGTGCTGGCCAAGCGGCTCACCCTCCCCCGCCAGTGGCTGCACGCCCGCGCCCTCGGCTTCCACCACCCCGCCGACGGGCGCTGGGTGGAGTTCACCAGCGAGTACCCCACCGACCTGGCCACCGCGCTGGAGATCCTCGCCGCGGAGTCCTGACCTGGGCCAGCGCCTCGACCCAGAGCCTTCATCATGTCGAGACATGGTGAAGGTTCCGGGTCGAGGCGCTAGGTTGGCTGACGGAATTCCCGTCCCCGCGGAAGGCCCGGCATGAATCGCACCCCCGACGACGACCCGTTCGCCACCGGCGGCCACGGACGTTTCCTGGACAACGGCGTCGCCCCGCCGGTCATCGGCGGGCCGCCCGCTGACGAGACCGACGAGACCGTGCGCGTCACCCCGCGGGAGGTGGCCTACGACCGGGAGCCGCCGACCTCGCCGATCCCGGCCCAGCCGCAGGGCGGGACCGCTGGGACGCAGAAGAAGCCCGGCTTCTTCGGAAAGCTTTTCGGGCGCGGCTAGTTCTCCACGACCCAGGTGAGCGTGCGGGACTCCTCGTCGGGGCGCGGGCTCCAGCGCACCGAGGTGACGACGGTGTCCTCCGGGACGACGTAGACGGTGTGCCCGCCCGCGGTCTCCCCGGACGCCACACCGATGCGGTGCGCGGGCCGGGAGGACAGCGACACCGGGGCCTTGGTGATCTCCTGGCCGTCCGCGGCGACCAGGACCAGGTAGAGGTCGGGCAGGCTGGCGAACGTGACGCGGCCGCGGTTGGTCAGTTCCGTGTGGACGACGACGGAGCGCTCGCCCGGCTGCAGGGTGTAGCCCGCCGCGGTGAACAGGTAGTCGGCGGGGTCGACGACCTCGATCAGCTTGATCGCCAGCCGCTCGCCCTCCAGGCCCTCGGCCTCAAGGGACTCGCCCGACCTGCCCTCGCGCCGGGGGCGCGCCGCGGGCTGGGTGCGGTCCACGGCGCCGGGCGGCTGGTCGCCGCGGGCCCAGGACGAGGTCTGCGGCGGGCCCCAGGTGTTGATGGCCTCGCCCAGGTCCGCGGCGGGGAAGGGCTGGCTCGGCGGGCCCGGGTACGGCGGCGGGCCTGCCTGGTGGGGGCCGCCCTGGGGCTGGTGGGGCGGCTGGTACATCGGCCGGGGGTTCTGCTGGACCTGGTGGGGACCGCTGGGCTGCCGCGTCGGAGCACCGCTCGGCTGCCCCTGGTGGGACTGCGCCTGGTGGGACTGCCCTTGGTAGGACTGTCCCTGGTGGGGCTGGACCTGGTGGGGCGCCGGGGGCTGGTGCGGGCCGCTGGGCTGGCCGACCTGGTAGGGCCCGCTGGGCACCGGACCGGACGACGGGTACTGGGGCTGCGCGGGCGGGTAGCCGTAGCCGGGCTGCGGGGCCATCCGCGCCAGCGCGGCGCGCAGGCCGTTGGGGTCGCACTCGACGCCGACCAGCAGCGGCAGGCCCGCGGCCGACAGCGCCACCAGCCGGGCCGCCACCTCGCGCGGGTCCATGCCCAGCCGGGCGGCCACCTCGTGCACCGCCGCCCGCCCCAGCTCGGCGACCACGCCGAGCAGGCGAGCGTCCACCGCATCCGTCCCGACCACGGTCCGCACGCTACCGGGTCCCCCTGGCCCGCGCGCCGGAAGCCGAGCCTCGACACGGCCCCTCACCCCGCTCGGTGATCAACCCGTCGCGCTCAGCCGCAGAGCCGGTCGCCGCCGGGGCGCGCACCACCGCTGACCCGCGCTTGGCGTCCAGCCGCGGGGCATGGCGGTCGCCGAGGTGTGCCCGTCACTGACCTGGCCGGTCAGTGTCCAGTCGCGGGGCTTGGCGGTCGCCGAGGTGTGCCCGTCGCTGACCCCGCCGGTCCGGTGTCCAGTCGCGGGGCCTGGTCGTAGCCCCGCTGACCCGCGACCTTGTCAACTCCGCGGGTCCAGGCGCTGGGCGGGGCGGCGGGGGTCGTCCACCCGGGCGGCGATGTCGGCGGTGGCCAGGGGCGCCACCTCGGCGTCGTAGCGGGCGTACGCGGGCAGTGCCCACGGGTCCGCGCCGCGCCTGGCCAGCGCCGCCGCGCTCAGGGACAGGTGCGCGGACAGCTCGTGCGGCAGGCCGCGCCCCAGCAGCAGCTCCCCGTCGACCAGCAGCACGCCGCCCTCGGGCAGCCCCACGTAGGACGCCCGGGTGGCCCGGTCGGCCGCCGCGTCCCACAGCGACGGCAGCACCCGGCCGGACCCGTCGCGGCCGAGCGGGTCCAGCACCTCCCGCCGCAGCGCCCCCTCGTCCAGCCATCCCTCGTAGCGCGCGTCGGCGTCCTCCCGGCCCTGCTCGAACCGCAGCGAGGCGGGGCGCAGGAAGTCCTCGGCGCGCACCCGCAGCACCGGCCTGCCGAGCACCCGCAGCCGCTCGCCGACCGCGTCGGCGAGCGCCGACGGGGCGGCGGCGGGGGCGCCGTCGACGAGCACCCGAACCCACCGCCGGGGCTCACCCGAGACGATCGCCTCCGCGACGTCTTCGGCGAATTTCTGTTGTGTCGTAGGGGAAAACCTCACGTCACCCGCTTCCTCGGAGTGTCGCCGCTCGACACGGGGCGGGCGCGCACTAGGCTGCCCGGGTGGCCGCTGACTCCTTCGCTCACCTGCATGTGCACACCGAGTATTCAATGCTCGACGGAGCGGCCAAGCTCAAGGACATGTTCACCGAGTGTGAGCGGTTGGGCATGACGTCGGTCGCGATCACCGACCACGGCCACACCAACGGCATCTACGACTTCTACAAGCAGGCGACCGCCGCCGGGATCAAGCCGATCCTGGGCATCGAGGCCTACCTCGCCCCCGCCTCGCGCTTCTCCAAGGACCGCATCCGCTGGGGCGACCCGTCGCAGAAGTCCGACGACGTCTCCGGCAGCGGCGCCTACACCCACCAGACGATCTGGGCGCGCAACAACACCGGCCTGACCAACCTGATGAAGCTGTCCAGCCGCGCGTCGCTGGAAGGCCAGCTCGGCAAGTGGCCCCGGATGGACCAGGAGCTGATCGCCGAGCACGCCGACGGGCTGATGGCCACCACCGGCTGCCCGTCGGGCGAGGTGCAGACCCGCCTGCGCCTCGGGCAGGACGCCGAGGCGCTGGCGGCGGCGGCGGCCTACCGGGACATCTACGGCGCGGAGAACTTCTTCGTCGAGCTGATGGACCACGGCATCGAGATCGAGAGCCGGGTCCGCGGTGGGCTCGTGGAGATCGGGCGCAAGCTCGACATCCCCTTCGTGGTCACCAATGACTCGCACTACACCTACCGCAGCGACCGCGACTCCCACGACGCGCTGCTGTGCGTGCAGACGGCCAGCACCCTGCAGGACCCGACCCGGTTCCGCTTCGACGGCGACGGCTACTACCTCAAGTCCCCCGACGAGATGCGCGCGGTCGACTCCTCCGACCCGTGGCAGGAGGGCTGCCGCAACACCCTGCTGGTCGCCGAGAAGGTCGACCCCGCCGGGATGTTCGAGTTCCGCAACCTCATGCCGCGCTTCCCCATCCCGGAGGGCATGTCCGAGGACGAGTACTTCCGCGAGCAGGTCTGGGCGGGCATGCGGCGCCGCTTCCCCGACGGCATCGATGAGGAACACACCCGGCAGGTGGAGTTCGAGATCGGCGTCATCCTGCAGATGGGGTTCCCGGCGTACTTCCTCGTCGTCGCCGACCTCATCCAGTGGGCCAAGAACAACGGCATCCGGGTCGGCCCCGGCCGTGGCTCGGCCGCGGGCGCGCTGATCGCCTACGCCATGGGCATCACCGACCTCGACCCGCTGGCCCACGGGCTGATCTTCGAGCGGTTCCTCAACCCCGACCGGGTCAGCCCGCCCGACATCGACATCGACTTCGACGAGCGCCGCCGCGGCGACGTCATCCGCTACACCACCGAGAAGTGGGGCGCGGAGAAGGTCGCGCAGGTCATCACCTTCGGCACGATCAAGGCGAAGGCGGCGATCAAGGACTCCGCCCGGGTGCTGTTCGGCCAGCCCGGCTACGCCATCGCCGACCGGATCTCCAAGGCGTACCCGCCCGCGGTGATGGCCAAGGACATCCCGCTCAACGGCCTGTTCGACCCGCAGCACAAGCGCTACGCCGAGGCCACCGAGATCCGCGAGCTGTACAAGAACGACCCGCAGGTCAAGGAGATCATCGACACCGGCCGCGGGCTGGAGGGCCTGATCCGCAACGCGGGCGTGCACGCCTGCGCGGTGATCCTCTCCGCCGAGCCGCTGATGGAGTCGATCCCGCTGTGGAAGCGCCCGCAGGACGGCTCGATCATCACGCAGTTCGACTACCCGACCTGCGAGGCGCTCGGCCTGCTGAAGATGGACTTCCTCGGCCTGCGCAACCTGACCGTCATCGATGACGCGCTGCAGAACATCGAGCGCAACGGCAAGCAGCTCACCTACGACGGGCAACCGGTCGAGGGCAACGACATCTCCCTGATCGGCCTTGAGGACAAGGAGACCTACGAGCTGCTGTCCAAGGGCGAGACGCTCGGGGTGTTCCAGCTCGACGGCGGGCCGATGCGCGACCTGCTGCGCCTGATGCGCCCGGACAACTTCGAGGACATCTCCGCGGTCGGCGCGCTGTACCGGCCCGGCCCGATGGGCGCCAAGTCGCACACGAACTACGCGCTGCGCAAGAACGGCCAGCAGGAGATCACCCCGATCCACCCGGCGCTCGCCGAGCCGCTGGAGGACGTCCTCGGCACGACCTACGGCCTGATCGTGTACCAGGAGCAGGTCATGGCCATCGCCCAGAAGCTCGCCGGGTACACGCTCGGACAAGCGGACCTGCTGCGCCGGGCGATGGGCAAGAAGAAGAAGGAGGTCCTGGACGCGGAGTACGGCAAGTTCTCCAGCGGCATGAAGGAGAACGGCTACCCCGCCGACGCGATCAAGACGCTGTGGGACATCCTCGTCCCCTTCGCCGACTACGCCTTCAACAAGGCGCACTCCGCCGCGTACGGGCTGATCTCCTACTGGACGGCGTTCCTCAAGGCGAACTACCCCGCCGAGTACATGGCCGCGCTGCTGACCAGTGTCCGCGACGACAAGGACAAGGCCGCGGTGTACCTGTCCGAGTGCCGCAAGATGGGGATCACCGTCCTGCCGCCGGACGTCAACGAGTCCGCCCGCGACTTCGCCCCGGTCGGCACCGACATCCGCTTCGGCCTCGGCGGCATCCGCAACGTCGGCGCGAACGTCGTCGAGTCGGTCATCCGCTCGCGCGGGGAGAAGGGCGGCTTCTCCGACTTCTCCGACTACCTGCGCAAAGTGGACGCCTCGGCGTGCAACAAGAAGGTCGTCGAGTCGCTGATCAAGTCCGGCGCGTTCGACTCGCTCAAGCACCCGCGCAAGGGCCTGTTCCTGGTGCACACCGACGCCATCGACGCGGTGATGGAGACGAAGAAGGCCGAGGCGGTCGGCCAGTTCGACCTCTTCGGCGCGGGCGGCGACGGGGACAAGGACGTGACCAGCGTCTTCGACGTCCGGGTGCCCGACGAGATGTGGGAGTCCAAGCACCAGCTCGCCTTGGAGCGGGAGATGCTGGGCCTCTACGTCTCCGGCCACCCCCTCGACGGCGTCGAGCACGTCCTGGCCGCGCAGTCCGACACCCCCATCGCCGCGATCCTGGAGGGCGGCATCGCCGACGGCGCGCAGGTCACCGTGGGCGGCATCCTCGCCTCGGTCAACCGGCGGGTGAACAAGAACGGCGAGCCGTGGGCCTCGGCGCAGCTCGAAGACCTCCACGGCGGCATGGAGGTGCTGTTCTTCCCCAAGACCTACGCCGTGGTGGGGATGAGCGTGCTGGAGGACGCGATCGTCCTGGTGAAGGCCCGGGTGGCCAAGCGCGAGGACCGCATCTCGCTGATCGCCAACGACCTCGCGGTGCCGGACCTCTCGGTCACCGACGCGCCGTTCCGGCTCAGCATGGCGGCCACCAAGTGCACGCCGAAGCTGGTCACCCAGCTCAAGGACGTGCTCTCCGCACACCCCGGCCGCACCGTGGTGCACCTCAAGCTGGTCAACGGCCACCGCCAGACCCTGCTCAAGCTCGACGACGGCCTCTCGGTGACGCCGTCGCCGTCGCTGATGGGTGACCTGAAGGCGCTGCTCGGGCCCAGCTGCCTGATGTGATCTTTCGGTAGCCTGGGGTTGGCGGGACCAACCCGAGGGGGTACCACTTTTGTCCACAGTGGATAGACTGCGGCTGGATGACGACTTCGTGCAGGACCCGTACGGGGAGTACGCGGCGCTGCGGGCCGAGGCCCCGGTGCGGCGCGTGCTCCTGTCCGGCGGGCTCAACGCCTGGCTGATCACCCGCTACGCCGACGTCCGCGCGGCCCTGGCCGACCCGACGATGAGCAAGAACCTCAGCGCCGCGATGGACCTGGTGCGGCGCCACAGCGAGCCGGGGACGCCGATGGGCGAGTTCTCCCCGGAACTGGCCCACCACATGCTCAACACCGACCCGCCCGACCACACGCGCCTGCGCAAACTGGTCAACCGCGCCTTCACCGTGCGCGGCGTGGAGTCGCTGCGCCCGCGCATCGAGCAGATCACCACCGAGCTGCTGGACGCGATGGCGGCCGGGCCCGCGGAGACGGACCTGTTGTCCGCCCTCGCCTTCCCGCTGCCGATGACGGTGATCTGCGAGGTCCTCGGCGTCCCCGACCACGACCGCGACGACTTCCGCGCGTGGACCTCGGTGCTGGTCTCCTCGGCTCCCCCCGCGGAGATGCAGGCCGCGGGCGCGTCGATGGTGCGCTACCTGGTGGCCCTCATCGAGGCCAAGCGCGCCGACCCGGGCGCGGACCTGCTGACCGCGCTGATCCACGCCAGCGAGGACGACGACCGCCTCAGCCAGGACGAGCTGGTCTCGATGGCGTTCCTGCTGATGCTGGCGGGCCACGAGACGACGACCAACCTCATCGGCAACGGCGTCCTGGCGCTGCTGCGCAACCCGGAGCAGCTTGACCTCCTGCGCTCCGACCCGGCCCTGATGCCCGGCGCTGTCGAGGAGTTCCTCCGCTACGACAGCCCGGTCAACCTGGCCTCGATGCGCTACACCACCCGGCCGACGACCTACGGCGAGGTCACCATCCCCGAGGGCGAGTTCGTCATGGTGGCCCTGAGCTCGGCCAACCGCGACCAGGAGCGCTTCCCCGACGCGGACCGCCTGGACGTGACCAGGGCCCCGGCCGCGCACCTGGGGTTCGGCCACGGAATCCACTACTGCGTCGGCGCTCCGCTGGCGCGGATGGAGGCGGAGACGGCGCTGGCCGCCCTGCTGGCGCGGTTCCCGGACCTGGCCCTGGCCGACGGGGAACTGCGCTACCGCGACAGCGCGATCCTGCGGGGACTGGAACGGCTGCCCGTCCGGCTGCGGTGACCGCGATGCCCGGAAGGGGGCTGCCCCCTTCCGGGCTCGCCGGACTTCGTTCCACGACCGGCGCGCGGCGGTCCGGCCGTTGGGGTCGGGGGCGCGGCTGTCGGTGTGGCATCCCGGCATCGGCCTGGCGCTTGGGTACCGTACCGGCGATGCGGGGGCGAGGAGATCGTTCGGGTTCCGGTGGGGTGGTGGCGGCACGGCTGCGGCGGGTGCGCCCTCACCTCGCGTTGGCGACCCTGCTGGGACCGGTCGTCGGGGTGGCCTCGGTGGCGGTCTCCGGCGGACCGCTCCCGCTGCTGGCGGCGCCGGTCCTGGTGGCGGCCGCGGGGATGGCCTGGGCGTGGCGCAGCCGGTTCCGCCCGCGCCGGTGGCCGTCGCGGGCCGCGGTGCTCGGCGTGGCCGCCGGGGTCGCCGCCGGGTTCAGCGTGCCGCAGGTCGCCTGGCTGGTGGCGCCGGTCGCCGCCGTGGCGCTCGGCGCGGTCGGGTGGTGGGTCGCCGACCGGGCGCGGGTGGTGGTGCTGGAGCCCTACACCCCGGAGCTGGCGGACTCCCCGGTCGAGGTGCCGTGGCAGGCGCGCGGCGCGCGGGGGCTGGAACTGGTGGTGGGCACCGACCGGATCTCCCTGGCGGGCGGGCGCTTCCGGACCGTGCGGCCCATGGTGGCGCTGTCCGGGGTGGGCGCCGTCGAGCAGGTGATGGTGGCGCGGCGGGCGACGCTGCCGGTGCCCGGGGTCGGCGAGGTGCGGGTGACGGTCACGCCGGGGCCCGCGGTGCGGATCACCGTGCCGCCGGGGGAGTGGATCGTGCCGACCGACCACGGGCGCGAGATCGCCAGGCTCGTCGCCCGGCGCAAGGTCATCGCCGGGGTGGAATAGCCTCCCGGGCGTGACCCCTGAGGAGCTGATCGCCGCCGACCGCGCCCACGTGTGGCACCCCTACGGGCCCATGCCGGGCACCCAGGACCCGCTGGTGGTCGCCGAGGCGCGGGGGGTCCGGCTGACCCTGGCCGACGGGCGCGAACTCGTCGACGGGATGTCCTCGTGGTGGGCGGCCATCCACGGCTACCGCCACCCGGTGCTCGACGCCGCCGTGACCGAGCAGCTGGGCCGGATGAGCCACGTCATGTTCGGCGGCCTCACCCACGAGCCCGCCGTCCGGCTGGCCACCACGCTCGTGGAGATCACCCCCGACCCGCTCCAGCACGTCTTCCTCTGCGACTCCGGCTCGGTCTCGGTCGAGGTCGCGGTGAAGATGTGCCTGCAGTACTGGCGCTCGCGCGGCGAGACCCGCAAGACCAGGCTCCTCACCTGGCGCGGCGGCTACCACGGCGACACCTTCCACCCCATGAGCGTCTGCGACCCCGAGGGCGGGATGCACTCGCTCTGGCGCGGCGTCCTGCCGGTCCAGACCTTCGCCGACGCCCCGCCCGCGGCCGTCGAGCACGACTACGTCGCCCACCTCGCCGCGATGATCGCCGAGCACGCCGACGACCTCGCCGCCGTCATCGTCGAGCCCGTCGTCCAGGGCGCGGGCGGGATGCGCTTCCACGACCCCCGCTACCTGCACATCCTGCGGGAGCTCACGCTGGCCCACGACGTCCTGCTGATCTTCGACGAGATCGCCACCGGCTTCGGCCGCACCGGCGCCCTCTTCGCCGCCGACCACGCGGGCGTCAGCCCGGACGTGATGTGCGTCGGCAAGGCCCTGACCGGCGGCTACCTCAGCCTCGCCGCGACCATGTGCACGACGCGGGTGGCCGAGGGCATCTCCAGGGGCGAGGTCCCCGTCCTGGCCCACGGCCCCACCTTCATGGGCAACCCGCTGGCCACCGCCGTCGCCTCGGCCTCCATCGACCTGCTCCTGTCCGCGGACTGGCAGGGCACCGTCAAGCGCGTCGAGGCCGAACTCATCGACGGCCTCGCCCCGGCGCGCGACCTGCCGCACGTGCGCGATGTGCGGGTCCTCGGCGCGATCGGCGTCGTGCAGCTCGACGGCCCGGTCGACATGGCCGCCGCGACGAAGGCGGCGGTGGACGCGGGCGTGTGGTTGCGCCCCTTCCGCGACCTGATCTACACGATGCCGCCGTACGTCAGCACGTCGGAGGACATCGCGGCGGTCACCGCGGGGGTGCTCGCCGCCGCGTCGGTCAGCCGGTAGCCGACAGCACCGACTCCAGCTCGGTGTTCGTCGGCTCGACCAGCACCCTGCCGTCGGGCAGCACGACGACCGGGATGTTGCGCCGCCCGCCCGCGAGGCCGATGGCACGGGCCTTGGCCTGCTCGTCCCTGGCGACGTCGAACTCGGTGAACCCGATGCCCGCGCGCCGCAGCCACGCCTTGGCCCTGCGGCAGTCACCGCACCAGTCCGCGCCGTAGAGGACCACTTCCCCGTTGTTCACCAGCCGACCATAACCGGTCCATGGCCCGGCTTAGGTCCATACCAATTGCCAGGTCTAGCCTGTTCCGGCGTGAGCGTGCTCGTGATCAGCGGGACAGGGACCGAGGTCGGCAAGACCGTCGTCACGGCCGCCGTGGCGGCGCTCGCGGTGGCGGCGGGCAGGCGGGTCGCGGTGCTGAAACCGGCCCAGACCGGCGTCACCGCGGGGGAACCCGGGGACGTCGACGTGGTGCGCGCGCTGGCGGGGGAGATCACCGCCGTCGAACTGCGCCGCTTCCCCGACCCGCTCGCCCCCGACACCGCCGCGCGCCGGGTGGGGATGCCGCCGGTGCGGCCCTCCGAGGTCGCCGCCGCCGCGGGCGAGCTGGCCCGCACCCATGACCTGGTGCTGGTGGAGGGCGCGGGCGGGCTGCTCGTCCGGCTGGACCCCGACGGCGGCTCGCTGGCCGACGTGGCCTGGTCGCTCGGCGCGCCGGTGCTGGTCGTGGCCACCGCGGGCCTGGGCACGCTCAACGCCGCCGCGCTGACCGGCGAGGCGCTGCGCACCCGGGGGGTGGCGTGCGCGGGGGTGGTCATCGGGTCCTGGCCCGCCGAGCCCGACCTGGCCTCGCGCTGCAACCTCGACGACCTGCCCTCGGTCACCCAGGCCCCGCTCGTGGGCGCGCTGCCCGCCGGGGTGGGGGAGCTGCCCGCCGCGGAGTTCCTCCCGGTCGCCCGGCTCGGCCTGGCGCCCGCCCTCGGCGGGGAGTTCGACGCCAAGGAGTTCGCGGGCCGCTTCCCGGCGTGAGGAACATCGCGCGTCCGTGTCAGCGGGATGCGGCAGACTGACGCGTCGAACCCCAGACCGAGGAGGACCACCGTGACGGCAACCGCCGAGCGCACCCACACCGGCGACGTGCTCGCCGTGGCCCGCGAGCAGGTGCTGGAGCGCGGGGTGGGCCTGGACGAGGCCCAGGTGTTGGCGGTGCTGCGGCTCGGCGACGACCGCATGGAGGAGCTGCTGGCGCTGGCCCACGAGGTCAGGATGAAGTGGTGCGGGCCCGAGGTCGAGGTCGAGGGGATCATCTCGCTCAAGACCGGCGGCTGCCCGGAGGACTGCCACTTCTGCTCGCAGTCCGGCCGCTTCCCGACGCCCGTGCGCTCGGCCTGGCTGGACATCCCCGGCCTGGTGAAGGCCGCCGAGCAGACCCGCGCCACCGGCGCGACCGAGTTCTGCATCGTGGCCGCCGTGCGCGGTCCCGACGAGCGGCTGCTCTCCCAGGTCCGCGACGGCATCAAGGCGATCAGGGAGTCCGGCAACGACATCCAGATCGCCTGCTCGCTGGGAATGCTCACCCAGGAGCAGGTCGACGAGCTGGTCGCCATGGGCGTGCACCGGTACAACCACAACCTGGAGACCGCGCGCTCGCACTTCCCGCAGGTGGTCACCACGCACACCTGGGAAGAGCGCTGGGACACCCTGCGGATGGTGCGCGAGGCGGGCATGGAGGTCTGCTCCGGCGGCATCGTCGGCATGGGCGAGACCGACGAGCAGCGCGCCGAGTTCGCCGTGCAGCTCGCCGAGCTGGACCCGCACGAGGTGCCGATGAACTTCCTCATCCCGCAGCCGGGCACCCCCTACGAGCACTACGAGCCCATCGAGGGCCGCGCCGCCCTGCGCGTCGTCGCCGCCTTCCGCCTCGCCCTGCCCCGCACGATGCTGCGCTTCGCGGGCGGCCGCGAGCTGACCCTGGGCGACCTGGGCGCGGAGCAGGGGATGCTGGGCGGGGTCAACGCGATCATCGTCGGCAACTACCTGACCAACCTCGGCCGCCCGGCCCAGCGCGACCTCGACATGCTGGCGGACCTGCGCATGCCGATCAAGGCGCTGAGCGACAGCCTGTAGGAGCCCCATGTTCTGCGTCCACTGCGGCAAGCCGGGGTCCGAGGGACCGCACACGGCCTGCCACACCCCCAGGGCCGCCCTCGAACCGCCCCGCTACTGCGCCTCCTGCGCCCGGCGCATGGTCGTGCAGGTGACCCCGGTCGGCTGGAGTGCCCGGTGCAGCAGGCACGGCGACACGTCGAGTGCTGACCTGCACCCGACGGCGTAGGGGCTACGCTCCGTTCGGGTCGGGTGGGGTCGGCATTCGGAGGCTTTGGCGTGGCGCAGCATCGGTTGGAGTCTCGATCGGACGACGAGGCCCAGGCCGCTGCCGTCGCCCACCCCTGGCTCACCGAGGAGCCCCCGCGGGTGGTGGTCAAGCGGGACCTGCTGCCCGCCGTCAGCGTGCTGTCCTCGATCGCGCTGCTGGGGATGGTCGTGGGCTGGCTGTGGTCGCGGCTGGCGCCCGGGCAGCTCTCCGCCGTCGCTGAGGGCGGCGAGTACATCCCCCTGCGCGCGGAGAGCCACCACCGCTTCGAGGACTTGGCCGTCTTCCTGCTCCTGTCGCTGGCCGCGGGCGTCATCACCGGCACGGCCGTCTGGCTGCTGCGCGAGCGCAGGGGGCCGGTCATGCTGCTCGCGGCGACCGGCGGCTCCGCGCTCGCCGCGTGGCTGGCCACCCAGGTGGGGGTGTCCTGGGCGCAGGCGCGCTTCGCCGTCACGACCACCCCCGAGCTGGGGGACGTGATCGCGCTGGCGCCCCGGCTGGAGTCGGCCTGGGTGATCGTGGCCTGGCCGCTGGGCACGGCCCTCGCCTACGGCATCGCGGCGGCGTGGAACGGGCACAGCGACCTCGGGCGCCGTCTGGGCTAGGACCTGTCCCCAGACCCCGATCCCGACTCTCATCGACCGGGGTCTGAGGACAGGCCCTAGGCCGTGCTCCACACCTGGAACACGGCCTAGTTGAGGTTGATCGGGGTGGTGAACTCCGAGGGCGGCGCGGGCACCGCCCGCAGCGTCGTCAGCAGGCCCGTCTCCCGGTTGAGCAGCCGCACCACCATGCGCAGGCGGTGGATGGGGCGCGTCTCCTCCAGCAGCCGCTGGCGGTCCTCCAGGGTCAGCAGGCAGTCCGCGGCGATCACGTGCGCCAGCTCGCAGACGTCGAGGTCGGCGTCGGGCTCCGACCAGTCCTCGTCCTGCCAGGCCGCCTCGCAGTAGCGGCGGTGGGCGGCCCTGGCCGTCTCGGCGAGGGTGTTCACCGACGCCGGGGCGACCTCCGGCTGCGCGATGTCCGGCAGCCACTCGATCGTGCCCAGCAGGTAGGGCGCGCTCGTGTGGTCGAGGTCCAGGAGCCGGAACCGGCGCCCACCGGTGGTGATGATGTCGTAGCGGCCGTCGGGCAGTCGCTTGGCCTGCCGCAGCGCCGCCGTGCAGCCGATCTCGCGCAGCTGCGACACATCGGTCACCTCGTGCTCGCCCGCGGGCCGCATGGCGACCACGCCGAACTCCCGGCCCGGCACGGTGCCGGTCACCAGGTCGACGGTCAGCTGCCGGTACCGCGGCTCGAAGATGTGCAGCGGCAGGCTCGCTCCCGGCAGCAGGACCGCCTGCAGGGGGAATAGCGGAAGCGAATCAGGCACTCGACAAAACTACGACGAAGCGGCCCGCTCCGCTCTTCGATTCTCGGACCGGCTACTGGGACGGCCCGCCGGAGGGGGGTCGGAGCACCGCGAACGGGTCGGTCACCACCATCGCGGTCTCGGCGAACCGGAACTGCGCGGCGGGCCTGCCGCCGCTGCGGCCGGGCTTGGTGGTGTGGCCGGTGGCCTCCAGCAGGCCGCGGCGGGCGAGCACCCGCTGCAGGTTGGTGGCCGAGACCCGGTAGCCGAGCGCGGCGGAGTACAGCTCGCGCAGCGCGGAGATCGTGAACTCCGGCGGGGCGAGGGCGAAGCCGACGTTGGTGTAGGACATCTTCGCCCGCAGCCGGTTGCGCGCTCGAAGCACGATCGCGCCGTGGTCGAAGGCGGTCTCGGGGAGGGCGTCGACGGCGTGCCACGCGGTGTCCGGCGGGAGCTCGGGATCGAGGTGCGAGGGGACGAGGCAGAGGAACGCCGTCGCGAGCACCCGGGGACCCGGCACCCGCTCCGGCGCGCTGAACACCGCGAGCTGCTCGACGTGGCTGACCTGCCTGACGTCGACTTTCTCGGCGAGCTGACGGCGGATCGAGGTCTCGACGTCCTCCCGCGCGCCCAGCGTCCCGCCGGGCAATGACCACCGGTGCGCGTGCGGTTCCCGTCCGCGTTCCCAGAGCACGACCCGCAGTGATCCGTCTCTCACCTGCAGCACAGCGGCCAGTACTTCGTGGGCCAGGGCGCTGTGCGGGGTGATAACATCAGCCATGTTTTCGATCCTAAGGCGAAAACCTCGGGAACGGAAACGCACCGGACGGATGGAGGACCCGATGACCGCCGAACTGCTCGACCTGACCCCGTACGGCGGGGTTGAGGCGGACGCCGCTTGGCGCGACGAGGTGCGCAGGCTCGCCCGGGAGCGGGACGCGGTCCTGCTGGCGCACAACTACCAGCTCCCGGAGATCCAGGACATCGCCGACCACACCGGCGACTCCCTGGCCCTGTCCCGGATCGCCGCGCGGAGCGACGCCTCGACGATCGTGTTCTGCGGCGTGCACTTCATGGCCGAGACCGCCAAGATCCTCAGCCCGGACAAGACCGTGCTGATCCCCGACGCCCGCGCGGGCTGCTCCCTCGCCGACTCGATCAACGCCGACGAGCTGCGCGCCTGGAAGGCCGAGCACCCCGGCGCGGTGGTGGTGTCCTACGTCAACACCACCGCCGAGGTGAAGGCCGAGACCGACATCTGCTGCACCTCCTCCAACGCCGTCGACGTGGTGGCCTCCATCCCCGCCGACCGCGAGGTGCTGTTCCTGCCCGACCAGTTCCTCGGCGCGCACGTCAGGCGGGAGACCGGCCGGGAGAACCTGCACATCTGGGCGGGGGAGTGCCACGTGCACGCGGGCATCAACGGCCCCGAGCTGGCCCAGCGCGCGGCCGAGAACCCCGAGGCCGACCTCTACATCCACCCCGAGTGCGGCTGCGCCACCTCGGCGCTCTACCTCGCCGGGGAGGGCATCGTGCCCAGCGAGCAGGTCAAGATCCTCTCCACCGGCGACATGGTGGGCCACGCCAAGGCGACCAAGGCCAAGACCGTGCTGGTGGCCACCGAGGTCGGCATGCTGCACCAGCTGCGCAAGGCGGCCCCCGGGGTGAACTTCGAGGCGGTCAACGACCGCGCGTCCTGCCGGTACATGAAGATGATCACCCCGGCCGCGCTGCTTCGCGGGCTGCGGGAGAACAAGGACGAGGTGCTCGTGGCGCCGGAGGTGGCCGCGCGGGCCAGGGGCGCCGTGCAGCGCATGATCGAGATCGGCACACCGGGCGGCGGCGAATGACCGCGCGCTGGGCCGCCCGCGCCGACCTCGTCGTGGTCGGCACCGGCGTCGCGGGCCTGACCGCGGCGCTGCGGGCCCACGAGCTGGGGCTGCGGGTGCTGGTGGTGACCAAGGCCGACGCCGAGGACGGCAACACCCGCTGGGCGCAGGGCGGCGTCGCCGTCGTCCTGCCCGGCGAGCACGACGCGGGCGACTCGGTCGCCCGCCACGTCGCCGACACGCTGACCGCGGGCGCGGGCCTGTGCGACGAGGACGCCGTGCGCGCGATCGTCGCCGGTGGCCCGGCCGCGGTGACGCGCCTGCGCTCGCTGGGCGCGGTCTTCGACAGCGGCCCGGACGGACGGCTGGCGCGCACCCGCGAGGGCGGCCACAGCGCGTTCCGCGTGGTGCACTCCGGCGGTGACGCGACCGGGGCCGAGGTCGAGCGGGCGCTGCTGGCCGCGACCCGCGACGGGCGCGTGCCGGTGCTGGAGGGCCATGTCGCCGTCGACGCCGTGCGCACGCCGTCCGGGGCCGTCGCCGGGCTGCTGGTGCTCGACCGCTCCGGGGTGCCCGGCGTGCTCGGCGCGCCCGCGGTGCTGCTGGCCTCCGGCGGGCTCGGGCAGCTCTACCAGGCCACGTCCAACCCCGAGGTGGCCACCGGCGACGGTGTCGCGCTCGCGCTGCGGGCCGGGGCCGCGGTGGCCGACATCGAGTTCGTGCAGTTCCACCCGACCGTGCTCTACACCGGGGCGGGCGCGCGCGGGCGCTGCCCGCTGGTCACCGAGGCCGTCCGCGGCGAGGGCGCCGTGCTGCTCGACGCGACCGGCGCGCCGGTGATGGCGGGCGTGCACCCGCTGGGTGACCTCGCCCCGCGCGACGTCGTGGCCGCGGCGATCACCCGCCACCTCGCCGCCGCCCCCGGCGGCGTCGACGACCACGTCTACCTCGACGCGACCGGCCTGGCCAGGTTCTCCGCCCGCTTCCCGACGGTGCACGCCGCCTGCGTCGCCGCGGGCATCGATCCGGCGCTCTCGCCGATCCCGGTGGCCCCGGCCGCGCACTTCGCCTGCGGCGGGGTGGTGACCACAGTGGACGGCCGCACCGCTGTCACCGGGCTCTACGCCGCCGGTGAGGTCGCCAGCACCGGCCTGCACGGCGCGAACCGGCTGGCGTCCAACAGCCTCCTGGAAGGGCTCGTCGTGGGCGCGCGGGCCGCCGAGGCCGTCGCCGCCGACCTGGCGCTGGGCCTGCTCGCCGACCCGCGGTCCACTCTGGACTCCCCGCTGCCGGTGGCGCCGGTGGCCTCCCGGGACTCCCTGCAGCGGGTGATGAGCCGCTACGCGGGCATCGGCCGCGACGCCGAGGGCCTCGACGTCGTCGGCTCGGTGCTCGACGTGTCCGCCCTCGCCCGGCCGCTGGAGACCAGGGAACTGGTCGAGGACGCCGCCCTCACCCTGGTCGCCCGCGCGCTGATCGCCGCGGCGTCGGCGCGCACCGAGAGCCGCGGCTGCCACGTGCGCACCGACTTCGCCGAGCGCGACGACGCGGCCTGGCGCCGCAGCCTCCTCGTGCGCACCACCCCGTCCGGCCAGCCCGTCCTGGCCCGCCCCATGGTCTTGGGAGGAGTCGCGTGAGCCTCGGCGAGGAAACCGACCGCGACGGCCAGGCGTACGAGAAGCGCGCGCAGGCAGGCATCAGCCTGGATCGGGCCGACCTGGACTGGGCTGGCCTGGACCGGGCCGGCCCGGACTGGGCTGGCCTGGACCGGGCCGATCTGGACCGGGTGGTGTCGACCGCGCTCGCCGAGGACCTGCGCTACGGCCCGGACGCCACCACCGAGGCCACCGTGCCCGCCGACGCGGTCGCCACCGCCGAGATCACCCCGCGCAAACCCGGTGTCCTCGCGGGCGTCCCGGTCGCGCTGGCGGTGTTCGAGAAGGTCGTCCCCGACCTGCGCGTGCTGTCCAGTGCGGAGGACGGGACGCGCGCGGTCCCCGGCGAGCCCGCGCTCGTCGTCCGCGGCAGCACCCGCGCCCTGCTCACCGCCGAGCGGACCGCGCTGAACCTGGTGTGCCACCTCTCCGGCATCGCCACCGCGACCGCGGCCTGGGTGGCGGCACTGGAAGGCACCGGCGCGGCCGTGCGGGACTCCCGCAAGACCCTGCCCGGCCTGCGGCTGCTGGAGAAGTACGCCGTGCGCTGCGGAGGCGGGCTCAACCACCGCCTCGGACTCGGCGACGCCATCCTCATCAAGGACAACCACGTCGTCGCCGCGGGCTCGGTCGCCAAGGCGATCGCCGCGGCCCGCGCGCACGCCCCGCACCTGTCGTGCGAGGTGGAGGTCGACACCCTCGACCAGCTCGACGAGGCGCTGGCCGCGCGGGCGGAACTGGTGCTGCTGGACAACTTCACCCCCGCCCAGTGCGCCGAGGCCGTCCGCCGCGCCCGCGGCACCGGGACCGGCCTGGAAGCCTCCGGCGGCCTGACCATCGACGTCGCCCGCGCCTACGCCGAGACCGGCGTCGGCTACCTTTCCGTCGGGGCCCTGACCCACTCGTCCCCGGCGCTGGACCTGGGCATGGACCTCTCGTCAAGGCCGGCCTGAGCGGGGCGAGCCGAACCTGGAGGGCGGATGGGCATGGCGGACACCGGTGAGCTGCCCGCGGGCCCCCGCCTGCCGCGGCCGCTGCAGACCGTGCTGTTCATGCGCTCGCGCCACCGCTTCGCGCCGCGCTGGCGCGAGCGGTACGGCCCGGTGTTCACCCTGCGCCTGGCCATGGGCCGCACGGTGGTGGTGATCACCAGGCCGGAGGACATCCGCGCGGTGTTCGCCGGGGCGCCGAGCGTGTTCCACGCGGGGGAGGGCAACGACATCCTGGCCCCGGTGATGGGCCGGGACTCGGTGCTGCTGCTGGACGAGGACGAGCACCTGCGCAGCCGCAAGCGGCTGATGCCCGCCTTCAACGGCGCGGCCCTGCGCGGGTACGCCGGGATGATGCGGGAGCTGGCGGCGGAGGCGGCCGCGCGGCTGCCGGTCGGCAGGGCGTTCCCCGTGCACGCGCCGATGAACGCGGTGACCCTGGAGATCATCCTGCGGGTGGTGTTCGGGATGGCCGAGGGGGAGCGGCTGGCCCGGCTGCGGCCGCTGATCGGCAAGGTGACCGACATCGGGCCGCTGGAGATCCTCGGCTGGACGTACCCGAGGCTCCAGCGCTTCCAGCCGTGGCGCCGGATGGGGGACGACCTCGCCGCGGTGAACGAGCTGCTCCACGCCGAGATAGCCGAGCGGCGCACCGAGGACCTGGCAGGCCGCGACGACGTGCTCTCGCGGCTGCTGGCCGCCGACCCGGCGACCCCGGACGCGCAGCTGCGCGACCACATGATCACCCTGCTGCTGGCCGGGCACGAGACCACGGCCACCGCCCTGGCGTGGGCCCTGCACGAACTGGCCCGCAACCCCGAGGTGCTGCGCCGCGCCCAGGCCGCCGCCGACACCGGCGACGAGGACTACCTGCACGCGGTGGCCAAGGAGGCCATGCGGCTGCGCCCGGTGATCTACAGCGTCGCCCGCAGGCTGACCGAGCCCACCGAGGTCGCCGGGCTGGTGCTCCCGGCGGGCACGGTCGTCACGCCCAGCATCGGCCTGGTGCAGAGCGATCCCGAGCACCACGCCGAGCCCCGGGAGTTCCGCCCGGAGCGCTTCGTCGGCGCGGGCCCGGAGACGGGCACCTGGATTCCCTTCGGCGGCGGGGTGCGGCGGTGCATCGGGGCGGGTTTCTCCCTCCAAGAGGCCGCGACCGTGCTCCAGGAGATCCTCACCCGCTACGACATCGCCCCCGTGGGCCCGCCGGAGCAGGTCCGCTCCCGCAACGTCACCCTGGTCCCGGCCAAGGGCGCGCGGATCGTCCTGCGCGAGCGCTGATCAGAGCCTGCGGTTGGCCAGCACCGGGATGGCCTCGCGGGCCAGGGCCGCCATCGCCGGGTCGACGTCGACGAACAGGATGTCCGGGGCGGGGCCCGCTTGCGCCACGATCCGGCCCATCGGGCCTGCCGCGGTGCTGTAGCCGATGCCGGTGGGCGCGGCGCCGGAGAGCGCAATGCCGGACGCGGCCGGGTCGGCCTGCCCGCAGGCCAGCACCCAGGAGGTCGAGTCCAGGGCGCGCGCCCTGGCCAGCAGCTCCCACTGCTCGCGCTTGCCCTCCCCGGAACCCCAGGACGCCGCCACCAGCATCACCATCGCGCCCTGGTCGGCCAGCCCCCGGAACAGCTCGGGAAACCGGATGTCGTAGCAGGTGGCGACGCCGAACACGACGTCGTCGACGGTGAAGGTGACCAGCTCCGAGCCCGCCGCCACCGTCTGGGACTCGGTGAAGCCGAACGCGTCGAACAGGTGGATCTTGTCGTAGCCCCGGTGCGTCCCGCGCCCGGTGATCAGCAGCGTGTTGCGCACCCTGCCGGACGGGTCGGGGGTGAACATCCCCGCCACCACCACGATCCCGTGCGCGTCCGCGGTCTCGCGGACGGCCGAGGCCCACGGCCCGTCCACCGCCTCGGCCACCGGGCCCAGCGGCACCCCGAAGCGGCACTGGGCGGCCTCCGGGAACACCGCCACGGCCGCACCCCCCGCCGCGGCTCGTGCCGTCCACGACCGGACGAGGTCGAGGTTGGCGGCTGGATCGTCGGTGCTGGTGATCTGGCACAGCGCCACGCGCACGTCTGCTCCCTTGGGGACGGGGGCCCACTGCGGGCCGATAGTGTCGGGTGCGTGGTTCCCAGGTTGTCAAGGCCGTCAATGGTGCTCGCCCTCGCCCTGCTGGCGACCGCCTGCACGGACACCCCGCCCCCGCCCGCCTCCGGCGACGGCGACGGGCGCTCCCTGGTGATCGCGGTGGGCGCCGCGCCGAAGAGCCTGGACCCGACCAAGGGGTACGCCCCCCACGGCGCCGCGCACCTCTACGACGGGCTCACCGAGCTGACCCCCACCGGCGTGCGCGCCGCGTTGGCCGCCACCCTCCCCGAACCCTCGGCCGACGGGTTGACCTGGACCGTCCGGCTGCGCACGGACGTCTCCTTCCACGACGGCACCGGCCTGGACGCCACCGACGTGGTCAGCACCTACCGGCAGGCGCCCAAGGAGCGGTTCTGGATGCTCGCGGGCGTCCAGCCGGTCAACGCGAGCACGGTCGCCTTCCGCCTCACCCAGCCCGTCCCGGACTTCGCCGCCCTGCTGACCCTCGGGATCAAGCCCAGCGAGTCCGCGGCCGGCGAGCAGGCAGTCGGCACCGGGCCCTACCGGCTGGCCGCGTGGGAGCCGGGCCGCAGGCTCGTCATGACCGCCAACCCCAGCTACTTCGGCGACCGGCCCGCCATCACCGAGATCACCGTCGAGTTCGTCCCCGACCCCGACGAGCGCGCCGCCCGGCTGCGCGCGGGCACCGTCGACGGCGCGCCGCTGCCCGCGCGGCTGGCCGCGGAGTTCGACGGCGCCGACGGGCTGAGCACCCTGACCCACCGGGCCGCCGACCTGCGGGCGGTCACGCTGCCCGGCGGGCACCCGGTCACCGGCGACCCGGCCGTGCGGCTGGCGCTCAACCTCGCGCTCGACCGGCAGGCGGTGGTGGACTCGGTGCTCGCGGGCGTCGGGGCGCCGGTGTCGGTGCCGGTGCCGGACGTGCAGGCGGAGTTCGTCGAACCCGCCGCGGCCTTCGCCCACGAGCCGGTGAGCGCCGCCACCGCGCTGACCTCGGCGGGCTGGGTCGCGGGGACCGACGGGATCAGGGCCCGCGACGGGGTGCGGGCGGCCTTCGCCGTCGGCCACCCCGATGGCGACGAGGAGGCGGCCGACCTCGTCGCGGCGTTCGCCAGGGCAGCCGCGGCCGTGGGCGTCGAGGTCACCGCGGCCCCCGGCGGCAAGGGCGGGGCCCAGTACCGGGCGGTCGGCGACCCGGTGGACCCCGCCGCCGCGCTGAGGGCGCTGCTCTACCCGGCGGGCGGGGCGGCGGCGACGGCCCTGGACAAGGCCAGGGCGGCGGGCGACCCCGTCGAGACGACCGTGGCCCTGCGCTCCGCCCAGCGCGCCAACCGGACCACCCCGGCCGCGGTCGTGCTGGCCCAGGCCGACCACACCTACGTCCACCGCGACGCCTGGGCGGGGCACCGGCCCGTCCCGGACGCGCCCGCGCCCGACCACACGTGGGGGGCTTGGTGGAATGTGGCTGACTGGACTCCCCGCTGACTGGACTCCCCACCGGGTGATTGAGTGGAGGCGTCCGCCACGCCACCGGGAGGGTTTCCGTGTCCTTCGATCTCGACGCCGTCCGAGCTGACACCCCCAGCTGCCTCGACCACGTGTTCCTCGACAGCGCGGGCTCGTCGCTGCCGCCGCGGCCGGTCGTGGACGCCGTGGTCGGCCACCTGCGGCGCGAGGCCGAGATCGGCGGCTACCTCGCCGCCGACGAGGCCGACCTCGACCAGGGCTACCCGCTGTTCGCCGAGCTGCTGGGCTGCGCGCCGGACGAGGTCGCCTTCACCGACAGCGCGACCCGCTCCTGGCTGGCGGCCTTCGACGCGATCCCGCTCGGCGAGGGCGACCGGGTGCTGGTCACCGAGGTGGAGTACGGCGGCAACGCCATCCCGATGCTGCACACCGCCGCCCGCACCGGGGTCAGCGTCGAGCCGGTGCCGTCCACCCCCGACGGCGAGGTCGACGTCGACGCGCTGCGCTCGATGCTCGACGAGCGGGTCAAGCTGGTCTCGCTGGTGCACGTGCCCACCAACGGCGGGCTGGTCAACCCGGTCGCCGAGGTCGTCGAGGCCGCCCACGGCGTCGGCGCGCTGGTGCTCCTGGACGCCTGCCAGTCCGCGGGCCAGGTGCCGGTGTCGGCCGCGGCCACCGGCGCCGACATCATCACCGGCACCGGCCGCAAGTGGCTGCGCGGGCCGAGGGGGACCGGGTTCCTGGTGGTCCGCGCGGGCGTGCAGGCCCGGCTGCGGCCCCGGCTGCCCGACCTGCACGGCGGCGAGTGGACCGACATCGACCAGGTCAAGGTCCGCGACGACGCGCGGGTCTTCGAGCTGTGGGAGAGCGGCGTCGCCGACCGGCTGGGGCTCTACGCCGCCGCGCGCTACATGCTGGACCTGGGCGTGGACACCGTCGCCGCCGAGGTGGCCGCGCGGGCTGGGCGGCTGCGGGCCGGGCTGGCCGAGGTGGCCGGGGTGACGGTGCACGACCTGGGCAGGCGGCGCTGCGGGATCGTCACCTTCGGCAAGGCCGGGGTGTCGGCGGCGGAGGTCCGCGACCGGCTGCGGCCACTGGGGGTGACGGTCACGGTCACCGGCCGCGACTCCACCCGCTACGACATGACGCGCCGCGGGCTCGACACGATCGTGCGGGCCTCGCCGCACTACTTCGTCAGCGACGAGCAGATCGACCAGGCGGTCGCGCTGGTCGCGGCCATGTGAGCTGCGCCTACCGGCGCGCCGGGCACGCCCAGGGGCGCACTACCCTGGTGAGGGTCGGCTGAAAGGACACCATGCTCACCCGAATCGACCTGCGATCCGCTGTCCCGTCGTCCGCCGAGCTGCGCACCACGCTGCCCCGGGCGCAGGTCGACGTGGACGCCGTGCTGCATCGGGTGCGGCCGATCGTCGAGGCGGTGCGGGACCGCGGCGCCGAGGCCGCGCTGGAGTACAGCGAGCGCTTCGACGGGACGCGGCCGGACACCGTCCGGGTGCCCGAGGCCGAGCTGGGCCGGGCGCTGGCGTCGCTGGACCCCGCGGTCAGGGCGGCGCTGGAGGAGTCGATCTCGCGGGCCCGGCGCGTGCACGCCGACCAGCGGCGGGTGGACGCCACGACCAGGGTCGTGCCGGGCGGGACGGTCACCGAGCGCTGGGTGCCGGTCGCGCGCGTCGGGCTGTACGCGCCCGGCGGGCTGGCGGTGTACCCGTCGAGCGTGGTCATGAACGTGGTGCCCGCGCAGACCGCGGGCGTGGAGTCGCTGGTGGTCTGCTCGCCGGGGCAGGCGGAGTTCGGCGGGCTGCCGCACCCCGCGGTCCTGGCCGCGGCCGCCCTGCTGGGGGTCACCGAGGTGTGGGCGCTCGGCGGGGCCCAGGCGATGGCGCTGCTGGCCTACGGCGGCGTGGACACCGACGGCTCGCCGCTGGACCCGGTGGACATGGTCACCGGGCCGGGCAACATCTACGTCACCGCGGCCAAGCGGATGCTGCGCGGGTTCATCGGGATCGACTCCGAGGCGGGGCCGACCGAGATCGCCGTGCTGGCCGACTCCGGCGCCGACCCGGCGCACGTGGCCGCCGACCTGATCAGTCAGGCCGAGCACGACCCGCTGGCCGCCAGCGTGCTGGTCACCGACTCGCCCGCCCTCGCCGACGCCGTCGACGCCGAGCTGGCCGCGCGGGTGCCCGCGACCAAGCACAGCGAGCGGGTCGCCGAGGCGCTGTCCGGGCCGCAGTCGGGCTGCGTGCTCGTGTCCTCTGTGGACGACGGTCTGCGGGTCGTGGACGCCTATGCCGCCGAGCACCTGGAGATCCAGACCGCCGACGCCGCCGCGGTGGCGGCCAGGGTCCGCAACGCCGGGGCGGTGTTCGTCGGGCCGTGGTCGCCGGTGTCGCTGGGCGACTACTGCGCGGGCTCCAACCACGTGCTGCCGACCGGCGGCTGCGCGCGGCACTCCTCGGGGCTGTCGGTGCAGACCTTCCTGCGCGGCATCCACGTCGTGGAGTACACAGAGGACGCCCTGCGCTCGGTGGCAGGCCACGTGGTCGCACTGGCCAACGCCGAGGACCTGCCCGCGCACGGCGAGGCCGTCACCGCGCGGTTCGGGGCCCGCCCATGAGCGCGCCCGGCTCCTCGGTCGACCTGGCCGACCTGCCGCTGCGCGAGGACCTGCGCGGCCGCACTCCCTACGGCGCGCCGCAGCTGGACGTGCCGGTCCGGCTCAACACCAACGAGAACCCCTACCCGCCGCCGCCGGAGCTGGTCGCCGACATCGTGGCGGCGGTGGGGGAGATCGCGGGCACGCTGAACCGCTACCCCGACCGCGACGCCGTGGCGCTGCGCACGGAGCTGGCCGCATACCTGGGCGGCTCGACCGGGGTCGGGCTGACGGTGGCGAACCTGTGGGCGGCCAACGGGTCCAACGAGATCCTGCAGCAGATCCTGCAGGCCTTCGGCGGCCCGGGGCGGAGCGCCATGGGGTTCGAGCCGTCGTACTCGATGCACCCGATCATCGCCGCCGGGACGCGCACGGAGTGGGTGCCTGCGCCCCGGCGCGCGGACTTCTCCCTCGACGTCGAGGCGGCGTGCGCGGTCGTGGCGGAGCGGTCCCCGGACGTGGTCTTCGTGACCAGCCCGAACAACCCGACCGGCCAGTCGATCCCGCTCTCGGAGCTGCGCTCGCTGGTGGCGGCCTGCCGGGGTGTGGTCGTGGTGGACGAGGCGTACGCGGAGTTCTCCTCCCGGGAGAGCGCGGTGCGCCTCATCGAGGAGTTCCCGACCCGGGTGATCGTCACCCGCACGATGAGCAAGGCGTTCGCCTTCGCGGGCGGGCGCCTGGGCTACCTGGCCGCCGCCCCCGCGGTGGTCTCGGCCCTGCTGCTGGTGCGCCTGCCGTACCACCTCTCGGCGCTGACCCAGGCGGGGGCGCTGGCCGCGCTGCGGCACGCCCCGGCGACCCTGGCCTCCGTGCACGCCCTGGCCGCC
This sequence comes from Actinokineospora lacus, assembly GCF_053813445.1. Classification (NCBI taxonomy): domain Bacteria; kingdom Bacillati; phylum Actinomycetota; class Actinomycetes; order Pseudonocardiales; family Pseudonocardiaceae; genus Actinokineospora; species Actinokineospora lacus. The sequence continues at coordinate 106,523 of NZ_JBQERA010000016.1, read as the reverse complement.
GAACGCGACCGCGTCGTCGGGGTGCTGACCGAGCTGGGCGCCGCCGTCGTCGACAGCGACGCCAACTTCCTGCTCTTCGGACCGTTCCCCGACCGCGCGGGCACCTGGCAGTCCTATTTGGACAGGGGCGTCCTGGTTCGCGACGTCGGCATCGATGGCCACCTCCGCGTCACCATCGGCACCCCCGCCGAGAACGACGCGTTCCTGGCCGCCAGCAAGGAGATCGTGTGATGGCCAACCGCACCGGCCGCGTCGAGCGGGTCACCAAGGAGTCCTCCGTCGTGGTCGAGGTCGACCTCGACGGCACGGGCAAAGTCGAGGTCGACACCGGCGTTCCCTTCTACGACCACATGCTGACGGCGTTCGGCGCGCACGCCGCCTTCGACCTGACCGTCTCCGCCTCGGGCGACACCCACATCGACGCCCACCACACGGTGGAGGACGTGGCCATCGTCCTGGGCCAGGCGCTGCGCGAGGCTTTGGGCGACAAGTCCGCCATCCGCCGCTTCGGCGACGCCTGGATTCCCATGGACGAGACGCTGGCGCACGCCGCCGTCGACGTCTCGGGCAGGCCGTACTGCGTGCACACCGGGGAACCGGAGTCGATGGTCGCCTTCACGGTGGGCAACAACTACCCCACGGTCCTCAACCGCCACGTCTTCGAGTCCATCGCCTTCCACGCCCAGATCGCCCTGCACCTGCGCGTGATCCACGGCCGCGACCCGCACCACATCACCGAGGCGGAGTACAAGGCCTTCGCCAGGGCCCTGCGGGCCGCCTGCGAACCCGACCCCCGGATCGGCGGCATCCCGTCGACCAAGGGCGTCCTGTAGAAGGAGCAGTTGTGCAGCCACTGGCCACCATCGGCCTGCTCGCCCTGGCGGGCATCCTCGTCGGGGGCGCCTACACGACGTGGAAGACCGCCAGGCTGATGGCCGTGGTCCTGGGCGTCCTGGCCCTGCTCGCCGCGGGCGGGGCCGTCGCCTGGTACCTGTCCTAGCGCTTGTCAGCCGATGCCGCCCTCGGTGCCCGCCTTCAGCCGGGGGGCGCCGGGGCCGAAGGCGGCCAGGTGGTCGTTGGTGTTGATCAGGGTGCAGGACTTCAGGGACAGGCAGCCGCAGCCGATGCAGCCGGTCAGGTTGTCGCGGAGCCGGTGCAGGGCGTCGATGCGGGTGTCGATCTCCGCCTGCCACATCTTCGACAGCCGGGCCCAGTCCGCCTTGGTGGGCGTGCGCCCGTCCGGCAGGGTGGCCAGGGCGTCGCGGATCTCCTCCAGGGACAGGCCGACGCGCTGGGCCGTGCGGACGAAGGCCAGGCGGCGGAGGACGGCCCTGGGGTAGCGGCGCTGGTTGCCCGCGGTGCGCAGCGAGGCGATGAGGCCGCGCTCCTCGTAGAACCGCAGCGCGGTGTGCGGGATGCCGCTGCGGTCGGCTACCTCACCGATGGTCAGGTGGTCAGGCAGGGTGGACACCGGCCCGAGCGTACCCGCCGTTCCTCAATGTAGGTCGAGGTACTTCGGCGGCACGTGGGCCGCCAGCCACACGCCGTTGGCGCTGAGGAAGAAGTCCAGGCCGTCGGCGGCCATCCGGGCGGCCGCGACCCGCAGGATGACGGGACGGCCGTGCCGGGAGCCGACCCGGGTGGCGGTCTCGACGTCGGCGGAGAGGTGGACGTGGGTCCGGCGCATGGGGCGCAGGCCCTCGGCGCGGATCGCCGCCAGGGCGGGGGCCACGGTGCCGTGGTAGAGGACGTCCGGGGGGTCGGCGGGGCGCAGGCCGAGGTCGACCGGGACCGAGTGGCCCTGGCTGGCCCGGATCAGGGCGCCGGTCGGGTCGTAGGCGAAGCGCGACTTGCTGTTGTCGGCGACCACCTCGTCGAGTTCCGCGCGGGTCATCCGCAGGTGGGCCAGCACCTCGGGGACGGGGACCCAGCCCGCGGCGTCCATGGTGACGCCGGTGGGGTCGTGCCGCAGGAGGTGGGCGAGCCGCTTGGAGCGGCGGATCATGTCGTTCATCTCGTGGTCAAGTAGAGCAGGGCGGCGCAACGGGATTACCGGTCCACTCCGGACGGCCCGGGGTCAGCTGCTGTAGGCCGCCGGTTCCTTGGCCCGCCGTGCCGCGGGCGGAATGACGGGCTCCCGGGTCTCGGCCGTCAGCAGGGCCGCGGCGAGACCCACCCACAGCAGGGCGAGCGCGACCGGCCAGAGGACGCCCTCGCTGGCCGCCAGATAGCCGTCCACCAGCGCGGCGGAGACGAGCACCGCCGCCAGGGCCCACCGCACAAGTTGATCACCCATCGCCATCACCACCCACGACGGGTGTACCCACTTCCGCGACATCCCAACCACCAGTTAAGGTCACGGTCGGGTCACGGCGAGGGGCGACTACGCTGTGAGCGTGGCACGTGTCGTCGTACTGGATTACGGCTCAGGGAACCTCCGCTCCGCCGAGCGCGCCCTGCGCCGCGTCGGCGCCGACGTCGAGGTGACCGCCGACTTCCGCGCCGCGCTCGACTGCGACGGCCTGGTCGTCCCCGGGGTGGGCGCGTTCGCCGCGTGCATGGCCGGGCTCAAGGGCGTGCGCGGCGACCGGCTCATCGAGCGCAGGCTGGCCGGGAGCCGCCCGGTGCTGGGCATCTGCGTGGGCATGCAGATCCTCTTCGACCGCGGCATCGAGCACGGCGTGGAGAGCGAGGGCTGCGGGCAGTGGCCCGGCACGGTCGACCGCCTGGAGGCCGAGATCGTCCCGCACATGGGCTGGAACACCGTGCGCCCGCCGGAGAAGTCGGTCCTGTTCGAGGGCTTGGACGACGCCCGCTTCTACTTCGTGCACTCCTACGCCGCGCGCACCTGGGACCTCGTCGCCGAGCCGCCGATGATCCCGCCGCTGGTGACCTGGGCCACCCACGGCGGGGACTTCGTCGCCGCCGCCGAGAACGGCCCGCTCTCGGCCACCCAGTTCCACCCGGAGAAGTCCGGCGACGCCGGGGCGCAGCTCCTGCGCAACTGGCTCATCGCGCTGAAATAGCGCCCCGTAGGCTGACGCGGTGAGCTTCCAGCTGCTGCCCGCCGTCGACGTCGTCGACGGCAAGGCCGTCCGCCTCACCAGGGGCGAGGCGGGCACCGAGACCGAGTACGGCACCCCGTGGGACGCGGCCGCCGCCTGGCAGGCCGACGGGGCGCGGTGGCTGCACCTGGTCGACCTCGACGCCGCCTTCGGCCGCGGCGACAACCGCGAGCTGATCGCCGAGGTCGTCGGCAGGCTCGACATCAAGGTCGAGCTCTCCGGCGGCCTGCGCGACGACGAGACCCTCGCCGCCGCCCTGGCCACCGGCTGCGCGCGCGTCAACCTCGGCACCGCCGCGATCGAGAACCCGCAATGGTGCGCCGCGGCCATCGCCGAGTACGGCGAGAAGGTCGCCGTCGGCCTGGACGTGCGCATCGGCGACGACGGCATCCGCGTCGCGGGCCGCGGCTGGACCACCGACGGCGGCGACCTGTGGGAGACCCTGGCCCGCCTCGACGCCGACGGCTGCAGCCGCTACGTCGTCACCGACGTCAGCCGCGACGGCACCCTCACCGGCCCCAACCTCGACCTGCTGCGCCAGGTCTGCGCCCGCACCACCGCCCCGGTCATCGCCTCCGGCGGCGTCTCCAGCCTCGACGACCTCCGCGCCCTCGCGACCCTCGCCGACGACGGCGTCGAGGGCACGATCATCGGGAAAGCCTTGTACAACGGCAACTTCACCCTCCCGGACGCCCTCGCCGCCGTGCGCTGACCCGGGCGCGCCCGGTCAGGCCGGGTCCACTGTCAGGGCGATGCCGATGGTGCCCTTGCCGCCGCGGCGGAGTTTGCTGCCCGCGATGACGAGGAAGCCCGCGATGCCGTACTTGCCGCGGATCAGGGTGCGGGCGCGTTCGGTGCCGTCGGCGTCGAGGAGGCGGGCGGTGGCCGGGACCGGGGTGCCCTTGGGGTTGCCCTTGATGTCGCACTCGGCGAGTTCGACGCGGGGGTTGTTGCGCATCCGCTTGACCTTGCCGGAGTCGGTGACGGTCCAGATGAGGAGTGCGGCGCCGTCGCGGGCCACCCAGACCGGGGTGGGGACGGCGCGGCCGTCGCGGCGGTAGGTGGTGACGAGCAGGTACTTGCCCGAACCGAGGCGCGCGAGGACGTCGGAGGTCATGGGGCCACCGTAGGGGATCGGGCGACCGGCGGGAATTCGACGGAAGTTCACCCGGGCAGTGGGTGTGACACTCCTCATCGAGGTGTACCACTGAAAGGCGTGACCATTACGCCGTTCGACCGCCGCGCCTTCCTCCGCAGTTCCGCTGTCGCCGGGGGCGTGCTGCTGATCCCGGCCGCGCTCGCCGCCAAGGCCGCCGCGGCGGCCGTGCCGCAATTCGCGCACGGCGTCGCCTCCGGCGATCCGCTGCCCGACCGGGTCCTGCTGTGGACCCGGGTCACCCCCACCCCCGAGTCGACGCCCGGGTCCGGCCAGGGCCCCAGCGTCGAGGTGCGCTGGGAGGTGGCGACCGACGCGGCGTTCAGCGCCGTGGTGGCCAGCGGCGCGCTCACCACCGGGCCGGAGCGCGACCACACCGTCAAGGTGGACGCGGCCGGACTCGCCCCCGCCACCGCGTACCACTACCGGTTCCTCCTCGACGGGATCGCCTCCGCCACCGGCCGCACCGCCACCGCGCCCGCGGCCGACGCCGATGTCGCGAGCCTGCGCCTCGGCCTGGTCTCCTGCTCCAACTGGCAGGCGGGCTACTTCTCCGCCTACCGCCACCTCGCCGCCCGCGCCGACCTCGACGGCGTCCTGCACGTCGGCGACTACCTCTACGAGTACCCCGTCGGCGGCTTCGGCGCCCGCGGCGTCACCGTCCGCCCGCACGTGCCCGCCAACGAGATGGTGACCATCGCCGACTACCGCAGGCGCCACGCCCACTACAAGACCGACCCGGACCTGCAGGCCCTGCACGCGGCCAAGCCCTGGTTCATCACCTGGGATGATCATGAGTACGCCAACGACACCTGGTCCGACGGCGCCGAGAACCACCAGCCGGGCGAGGGCCCGTGGAGCACCCGCAAGGCCGCCGCCCGCCAGGCGTACTTCGAGTGGATGCCGGTGCGCCAAGGGCCCCAGGGCGAGATCTACCGCCGCCTGCGCTGGGGCCGCCTGGCCGAACTGTCCCTATTGGACCTGCGCAGCTACCGCTCCAAGCAGACCACGCCCTCCAGCGGCAATCCGGACGACCCGGCCCGCACGATCACCGGCGACCCGCAGATGGCCTGGCTCAAGTCCGGCCTGCTGACCGACGCCCGGTGGAAGCTGGTCGGCAACTCGGTGATGGCCACCCCGATCTCGCTGTCCAACGTCGAATCCCGCTTCCTCGAAGCCCTCGGCCAGCTGCTGGGCCTGCCGATCGGCGGGGTCGCGGCCAACGCCGACGCCTGGGACGGCTACACCGCCGACCGCCAGGAACTGCTCGGCCACCTCAAGGACAACCGGATCACCAACACCGTCTTCCTCACCGGCGACATCCACACCTCGTGGGGCGCCAACGTGCCGCTGGACCGGTCGAGCTACTGGTGGAACGGCAACAGCGCCGCCGTCGAGTTCGTCACCCCCTCGGTGACCAGCGACAACATCGACGACATCCTCAACGTCGCCCCGCGCACGGTCTCCCCGGTCGCCGAGAGCGCGCTGATGGCGCGCAACTGGCACCTCAAGTACGTCGAGCTGGACTCCCACGGCTACTCCGTGGTCGACGTGGACCGGGCCCGCGTGCAGGTCGACTGGTACTACGTGGACCGGCTCAGCCCGACGTCGGGCGTGCGCCACGGCAAGTCGCTGGCCACCCTCAGCGGCACCCAGAAGATCGCCGGGTGAGCGCTCACCCTCCATGCCGGGCGGGGGCCAGCCCGGTGTGGAGGGTGAGCCCGTGCGCCGACAGCACCTGCTGCACCGGCTGGAAGTACGTCGTGCCCCCGCTGGAGCAGTTGCCCGACGCGCCCACGACGAGCCCCTGCGCGTGGCCGTTCCACATGATCGGGCCGCCCTCGTCGCCGGGCTCCGAGCAGAGCGAGGTGCGGGTCAGGCCGTAGATGACGCCGCCGGAGTAGTACACGGTGACGTTCTTGGCCTGCACGGTGCCGCAGCGCCAGCCGGTCGTCGGCCCGCTGCGGCACACGCTCGCGCCGACCGGCGCGGACTGGGCCCCGACCACGGTGATCGTCGTGCCGTTGGGACCGCGGACCAGCGGCGTCGACGTCGCCCCCGCGGGTGGCGTGAGCACGCTGGTCTGCCAGGCCGAGCCGGTGCACCGGCCGCCGACCAGGATGCGGTGCTCCCCGGCCATGGTCTTGGCGTTGTAGCCGACGACGCACCGCATGCCGTTGTAGATGAAGGAGTCACCCCCGACGAGCGGCGCGAGGGGGATCAGCAGCGCGAGCACGGCGGCGGCGATCACGAGACCTCCAAGGACGGCGTCACCTCTGACGGTAGGCACGGGCGGTGCGGCCGAGGCAGCCGCCATTCGGCTACCGCCATTGCCATCTCGGTGGTCAAGGCACTTGGCGGCCCGTGCCGCCCTCCCGCGCGCGGTGCTCGACACCGTCGAGTCGGCCGGTGATCGGATCATTTACCGGGGGAGGGTTCCTCCGACAAGAGGTATGCGCGGCGCGCCAGGGTCGCTATTTTTGGCCCGCCTGATCACGGAGGTCTGATGTCCGCTGCCACCGCACTGTCCACACTGCTGGACGGCCTGGGGGAGGCCCGAAGGACCCTGCGGACCGACCCGGCCCTCGCCGGGTTCGTCGCCCTGGTGCAGGAGGGCATCGACGCCTGGGAGGCGACGCTGGTCGCGATCGACGGCGGCGCCGACGGCTCGGCGCACCTGGGGACCGTGGGCGGGCTGTTCACCGCGGACGAGGACCTCGTCAAGGACACCCAGACGGCCGAGGACATGGTGCGCCTCGGGGTGGGCACGCCGTCGCACCGGCTGCAGGCCGGCCTGGTCCCGGTCCGCCGCGAGCTGGTGAGGGCGAACAACCCCGTCGTCGCCCTGCTGCGCAAGGCGGCCGTGCTCGGCAGGCGGACGCAGAGCCGCTGGCGCGGCCAGCAGGGCCGCGAGTCGGCCCAAGTGGACCGCGACCTCAAGCTGGAGGAGGTCCGGGTGGCCGTGAAGGACCTGGTGGCCGACCTCCGCGAACTGGTCGACCAGGTGCGCCGGGAGACCCGGCCCGCATGACCGGCCAGCGATAGCTGGACCGGATCAACTGGCTGGATCGGCTGACCGGATCAACTGGGCCGGATGCACTGACCGGATTGGCCGGGTCGGATCAGCTGGGCCGATTGGCTGGGTCGGGTCAGCTGGCCGATTGGTCGGGCCGGATTGGCCGGGCCGGATCAGCTGGCCTGGATGACTGGGCCGGGATGATTGGGCCGGGATGGCTGGGCCGGTGAGCCTGCCTCACCGGTCGCCGGGGGTGAACGCCGCCGTCGTAGGCTGCGCGCATGGCTGTGGCGGTGCGCGTGATCCCCTGTCTCGACGTCGACGCGGGCCGGGTGGTGAAGGGCGTCAACTTCACCGACCTGGTCGACGCGGGCGACCCGGTCGAACTGGCCGCCGCCTACGACGCCGAGGGCGCCGACGAGCTGACCTTCCTCGACGTCACCGCCTCCTCGGGAGAGCGCGAGACCACCTACGACGTCGTCCGGCGCACCGCGGAGCAGGTCTTCATCCCGCTGACCGTCGGCGGCGGCATCCGCGAGGTCGGCGACGTGGACCGGCTGCTGCGCGCGGGCGCGGACAAGGTCAGCGTCAACACCGCCGCCATCGCCCGCCCGGAGTTCCTCCGCGAGGCGTCGCACCGCTACGGCGCCCAGTGCATCGTCCTGTCGGTCGACGCCCGGCGGGCCGGGACCACCCCCTCCGGCTTCGAGGTCACCACCCACGGCGGCAGGCGGGGCACCGGCATCGACGCGGTGGAGTGGGCCGCGCGCGGGCAGGAGCTGGGCGTGGGGGAGATCCTGCTGAACTCCATGGACGCCGACGGCACCAAGGCGGGCTTCGACCTCGAGCTGATCCGGCTGGTGCGCGCCGTCGTGGACGTGCCGCTGATCGCCAGCGGCGGGGCGGGCGCGCTGGAGCACTTCCCGCCCGCGGTCGCCGAGGGCGCCGACGCCGTGCTCGCCGCCAGCGTGTTCCACTTCGGACAGCTGCGCATCGGCGAGGTCAAGGACGCCCTGCGCGCGGCGGGGGTGGAGGTCCGATGACCCGTCCCATCGAGGTGCGGGCAGTCATTCTGATCTTCGCCGTCGGCGCGGTCGCGTTCGTCGGCGCGGGCATCCTGCGCGACGCGGTCGCGTTCCCGCTGCTGGCCGCGATCGTCTCGGGCCTGACCGCGGCGGGCCTGGTGACGCGGTGGCACCCGGCCAGGGGGGTGGCGTTCGTGGTGGCCGCGCTGCTGGCCGTGGCGCACACCCTGGTCGTGCTGGGCCCGGTCCACTGGGGATTCCGGGTGCTCTCGGGGGTGCTCGCCGCGGGGTACGTGTACGTGGTCGTGCTGCTCCTGACCAAGCCCGCGCGGGAGTACTTCGGAGGGGTGTTCGATGAGTGAGCTGGACCCGGGGATCGCCGCCCGGCTCAAGCGGAACCCGGACGGGCTGGTGTGCGCGGTGGCGCAGCAGCGGGGCACGGGGGAGGTGCTGATGGTCGCCTGGATGGACGACGAGGCACTGCACCGCACCCTGACCACGCGCCGGGCGACGTACTTCTCGCGCAGCCGGGGACGGCTGTGGGTCAAGGGCGAGACCTCCGGCCACACCCAGGAGGTCCACGACGTCCGCCTCGACTGCGACGGCGACACGGTCCTGCTGGTCGTCGACCAGCGGGGCGCCGCCTGCCACACCGGCGCCCGCACCTGCTTCGACGCCGACACCCTGCTCTGAGCAGGCCGTGTTTCAGACCTGGATCTCGCCGGTCAGGTACCGCTGGATCGTCGGGCCGATCGCGGCGACGAGGGTGTCCACGTCCTGGGTCGAGATCGGCTCGAAGTGCGCGACGTAGCGCACCATGCCCAGGCCGATCATCTGGCTGGCCACGAGGTTGGCGCGCAGCAGGCCGGTCTCGGTGTCGCCGAGGGCGTTGAGCATCTCGCCGAACACCTGGTGGACGAAGTACTCCCGCAGCGCGTTGGCCACTTGGTCGTGGGAGGACACGCTCCTGATCATCGCGGTGAAGACCCCGCCTGCCTGCCCGTCCCAGGCGGTCAGGAAGGTCCGGATGATCCGCTCGCCCAGCATGTCGCGGTCGCCCTTGAGGATCTCGGCGATCAGCGCCTTCGGGTTGAACGGCAGGTTCAGCACCGCCTGGGCGAACAGGGCCTCCTTGCTGCCGAACCAGTGGTTCACCATCGCCGCGTCCACCCCGGCCCGCCCGGCGATGGCGCGGACGGTGGCCCCCTCGTAGCCGTTCTCGCCGAACACCTCGCGGGCGGCGGACAGCAGGGCGGCACGGGTGTCGGCGCCGCCGGGGCGGCGGCCGCGGCGGCGTTCCGGCTCGGCAGTCACCCCTCCATCATGGCCTACCGCCGCTGGCGCTCAACGCACGTTGAATTAAACCCGGAACCGGCGGACCGGCCGGGCACGGCAGAATGACGCCCATGGTGAGTGCGATCGGCGTCCAGCCGCGGTACCCGGCTCCGGCGGGCATGGGCGATGTGAGCCCGTCCCGGGAGGAGTTCCACACCCTCGCCGCCGACCGGCGGGTCATCCCCGTGGTCCGCAGGGTGCTGGCCGACGCCGAGACCCCGGTCGGGGTGTACCGCAAGCTCGCGGGCGGCAGGCCGGGGACGTTCCTGTTCGAGTCCGCCGAGAACGGGCGGTCGTGGTCGCGCTGGTCCTTCGTCGGGGTGCGCAGCCCCGCCGCGCTCACCGCCACCGGGGGCGAGGCGCACTGGACCGGCACCCCGCCGGTCGGGCTGCCCGACGGCGGCGACCCGCTCGACGCGCTGCGCGAGACCGTCCGCGTGCTGCACAGCGACCCGCTGCCCGGCCTGCCGCCGCTGACCGGGGGCATGGTCGGGTTCGTCGGCTACGACTCGGTGCGCCGCCTCGAGCGCCTGCCCGAGCTGACCGAGGACGACCTCAAGCTCCCCGAGCTGGTCATGCTGCTGGCCACCGACCTCGCCGCGCTCGACCACCACGAGGGCACCATCACCCTCATCGCCAACGCGGTGAACTGGGACGACGCCCCCGAGGGGGTCGAGGCCGCCTACGACGACGCCGTCGCCCGCCTCGACGCCATGACCGTCGCCCTGCAGACCCCGGCCCCGCCGTCGGCCACGGTCTTCACCCGCCCGCAGCCCGACTACCGCCGCAAGCGCACCCCGGAGGACTTCCAGTCCGCCGTGCGCACCGCCAAGGAGGCCATCCGCGCGGGCGAGGCCTTCCAGGTGGTGCTCTCCCAGCGCTTCGAGGTCGACACCGACGCCGACCCGCTCGACGTCTACCGCGTGCTGCGCACCACCAACCCCAGCCCGTACATGTACCTGCTGCGCCTCGACGGCTTCGACATCGTCGGCTCCAGCCCCGAGGCCCTGGTCACCGTGCGCGACGGGCGGGCCACGACGCACCCCATCGCCGGGACGCGGTGGCGCGGGGTCGACCCGGACGAGGACCAGATCCTGGAGAAGGACCTGCTCGCCGACGAGAAGGAGCGCGCGGAGCACGTCATGCTCGTCGACCTCGGCCGCAACGACCTGGGCCGGGTGTGCTCGCCGGGCACCGTGCGGGTGCTCGACTTCTTCCGCGTCGAGCGCTACAGCCACGTCATGCACATCGTCTCCACCGTCACCGGCGAGCTGGCCCCGGGCAAGACCGCCTTCGACGCCGTCGCGGCCTGCTTCCCCGCGGGCACGCTGTCCGGCGCGCCCAAGCCGAGGGCGATGGAGCTGATCGAGGAGCTGGAGCCGACCCGCAGGGGCCTCTACGGCGGCGTCGTGGGCTACCTGGACTTCGCGGGCGACGCCGACACCGCCATCGCCATCCGCACCGCGCTCATCCGCGGCGGCGTGGCGTACGTGCAGGCCGGGGCGGGCATCGTGGCCGACTCCAACCCGCAGGCCGAGGACACCGAGTGCGTCAACAAGGCCGGGGCCGTGCTGGCCGCCATCGCCACGGCCGAGACCATGCGCCCGGCCGCGCCCACGGATGGGTAAGCGTCCACTCTGGACGGCGGTGCTGACGCTGCTGTGCGCCGCCGGGGCGCTCTCCGCCGCCTCGACGCTGGCTTGGGGCGGGCGGACCCGGCCGCGGCCCGGCACCGACGTCCCGCTCGCGGTGGACGTGCCCGGCTCGGAGGTCGCGCCCGCCCTGGTCCCGCTGGCCCTGCTGGGCCTGGCGGGCATCGCCGGGGTGCTCGCGCTGTCGGGCGCCTGGCGCAGGGCCGTCGGCCCGCTGCTGGCCGCCGCGGGGGTGTACCCGGTCTGGGCCGGGCTGAACGCCCCCGCGCTGACCTGGGGCTCCGGCCTCGCCGTGCTGGGCGGGGTCCTGCTCGCCGCCGCGGGCGCGGTGATCTTCCTGCGGGGCCAGGCGATGCCCCGTATGGGAGCGCGCTACTCCGCGCCAGCTTCCGGCAGGAAGACGCAACCGGACTTGTGGCAGTCCCTCACCGATGGCGATGATCCCACCGACTTGCCGCGGTGAACCGCCGACCCGGTTCGGGGGGCTCCGCAGGGCCGGAGCTAGCATCGAACCGGCGGGAAGGGGCAGCGCTTGTGAGGCAATACACGAGCAGGTCAACGAACGAGGGTGCCGCATGAACATGAGCATCCTGGAGTCGATCGTCAACGGTGTCCGGGAGGACCTCGCGGCGCGCGAGGCCATGATTCCCTTCGACGCCATCAAACAGCTGGCCCTCAAGGCCGCGCCCCCCAGGGACGCGCACGCCGCGCTGCGGGCCTCCGACGTCGGGGTGATCGCCGAGGTGAAGCGGCGCAGCCCGTCCAAGGGCGACCTCGCCCCGATCGCCGACCCGGCGTCGCTGGCGAAGGACTACGCCGACGCGGGCGCCAGGGTCATCAGCGTGCTCACCGAGGGCCGCCGCTTCGGCGGGTCGCTCGCCGACTTCGACGCCGTGCGCGCCAAGGTCGACATCCCCCTGTTGCGCAAGGACTTCGTGGTCGCGCCCTACCAGGTGCACGAGGCGCGCGCGCACGGCGCGGACATGGTGCTGCTCATCGTGGCGGCGCTGGAGCAGCCGGTGCTGGCGTCGCTGCTGGACCGCGTGGAGTCCCTCGGGATGACCGCGCTGGTCGAGGTGCACACCGCCGAGGAGGCCGACCGGGCCCTGGAGGCGGGCGCGTCGGTCATCGGCGTCAACGCCCGCGACCTGCACACCCTGAAGGTCGACCGGGACGTCTTCGGGCGGCTGGCACCGGGGCTGCCGTTCGAGACGGTGAAGATCGCCGAGTCGGGCGTGCGCGGGCCGAGCGACCTGATGACCTACGCCGGGGCGGGCGCGGACGCCGTGCTCGTCGGCGAGGGCCTGGTCACCAGCGGCGACCCGAAGGCCGCGCTGCAGCAGCTGGTCACCGCGGGCTCGCACCCCGCCTGCCCGAGGCCGAGCCGATGAGCGACGACGAGCGGGGGACGGCGCGGGACTTCGACGCCCACGCCCAGAGCGGGCACGACCCCGACCAGCGCGGCCACTTCGGCGTCTTCGGCGGCCGGTACATGCCCGAGGCGCTCATCGGCGCGCTGGACGAGCTGGCCGCCGAGTACGACAAGGCCCGGCTGGACCCGGAGTTCATCGCCGAGTTCAACCGCCTCCTGCGCGACTACGCGGGCAGGCCGTCGCTGCTGACCGAGGCCCCGCGCTTCGCCGAGCACGCGGGCGGCGCCCGGGTGTTCCTCAAGCGCGAGGACCTCAACCACACCGGCTCTCACAAGATCAACAATGTGCTGGGCCAGGCGCTGCTCACCAAGCGGATGGGCAAGGAGCGGGTCATCGCCGAGACCGGCGCGGGCCAGCACGGAGTGGCCACGGCCACCGCGTGCGCGCTGCTCGGCCTCGACTGCGTGGTCTACATGGGCGAGGTCGACACCCAGCGCCAGGCGCTGAACGTGGCCAGGATGCGGCTGCTCGGCGCCGAGGTCATCCCGGTGACCTCCGGCTCCCGGACGCTCAAGGACGCCATCAACGAGGCGCTGCGCGACTGGGTGACCAATGTGGACAGCACCCACTACCTGCTCGGCACGGCGGCGGGCGCGCACCCGTTCCCCCTGATGGTGCGCAACTTCCACCGCATCATCGGCGCCGAGGCGCGCGCGCAGATCCTCGACCTGGCGGGCAGGCTGCCCGACGTGGTCACCGCGTGCGTCGGCGGCGGGTCCAACGCCATCGGCATCTTCCACGGCTTCGTCGACGACGCGGACGTGCGGCTGGTCGGCATCGAGCCCGGCGGGCACGGGATCGCCTCCGGCGAGCACGGCGCGACGCTGTCCGAGGGCAGCCCGGGGGTGCTGCACGGGGCGATGTCGTACCTGCTGCAGGACGAGGACGGCCAGACCATCGAGGCGTACTCCATCTCGGCGGGCCTGGACTACCCCGGCGTCGGCCCCGAGCACTCCTGGCTCAAGGACACCGGCCGCGCCGAGTACCGCTCGGCCACCGACGACGAGGCGATGGCCGCGTTCAAGCTGCTGGCCCGCACCGAGGGCATCATCCCGGCGATCGAGTCCGCGCACGCCCTGGCCGGGGCGATGGTGCTGGGCCGCGAGCTGGGCCCCTCCGGGCTCGTGCTGGTGAACCTGTCCGGGCGCGGGGACAAGGACATGGACACCGCGGCGAAGTACTTCGGCTTCTCGGAGGAGTCCTGATGGGCAGGCTCGACCCGCTGTTCTCCGCTGTGCGCGCCGAGGGGCGGGCCGCGCTCGTCGGGTACCTGCCCGCGGGGTTCCCGACCGTGGACGGGTCCGTCGAGCTGCTGACCGGCATGGTCGACGCGGGCTGCGACCTGATCGAGGTCGGCGTCCCGTACTCCGACCCGGTCATGGACGGCCCGACGATCCAGGCGGCGGCCGAGACGGCGCTGTCGGCGGGCTTCCGGCTGCGCCAGCTGTTCTCCGTGGTGGAGGCCGTCGCCTCCGCCGGTGGGCGGGCTGTGGTGATGACGTACTGGAACCCGGTGCTGCGCTACGGGGTGGACGCGTTCGCCCGCGACCTCGCCGCCGCCGGGGGCCTGGGCATCATCACGCCCGACCTGGTGCCGGACGAGGCCGAGGACTGGATGGCCGCCTCCGCCGCGCACGAGCTGGACCGGATCTTCCTGGTGGCGCCCTCGTCGTCCCCGGAGCGCATCGCGACGACCGTCGCGGCGTCCTCCGGGTTCGTCTACGCCACCGCGGTCATGGGCGTGACCGGGGCGCGCGACGCCGTCGGGTCGGCCGCCGAGGGCCTGGTGGCCCGCACCCGCGAGCACACCGACCTGCCGATCGGCGTGGGCCTCGGCGTGCGGTCCGGGGCGCAGGCCGCCGAGGTGGCCGGTTTCGCCGACGCCGTCATCGTCGGCTCGGCCTACGTCACCCACGCCGCCGACGGGGTCGCCGGGGTGCGGGCCCTGACCGAGGAACTGGCCGCCGGGGTACGACGGGCACCATCCACGATCGGGTGAACTCGGGCGCGGGGCCGCTGACCTGGCCCCGTTCCTGTCGGTGGCCGTCCCGATACTCGCCGCATGCAGTTCGTGCTCCCGCATTCGGCGTGCCAGACTGGTTTGGCACCGGTTGACCTCGGAGGTGCCCCAGAGTGGCCATGCCCATCGATTACGACTCCTACTTCCGGCGCCCCCACAAGTGGACGCTGGGCGAGGTGTTCATGCTCCCCGATGACGAGGGTGAGCGGGTCGAGCTCGTCGACGGCGAGCTCGTCGTGAGCCCGGCGCCGAGCATCCCGCACCAGCGGGTCGAGCGCCGCGTCCTCGTGGGGTTCGACTCGGTGCTGCCCGCGACCATGGAGGTTCTCAGCGGGGTCAATGTCGTCCTGAACCTCTCCAGGATGCTGATTCCCGACATCACGGTCGTGGGCACCCCGGGGAGGAACGCGCTGTTCTTCGAGCCGGGGGAAGTCCTCCTGGTCGTGGAGATCGTGTCGCCGTCCTCGCGCACCTACGACCGGACCCGGAAGCGCGTCCTCTACGCCGAGGCGGGGATCGAGCACTACGTGGTGGTCGACCCGACGGTCACGCCTGTGCGGACCGACGTGCTCCGCCTGTCGCAGGGCAGGTACGAGCCGGTGGGGGAACCCATGTTGGGGATGTTCGCGCTGACCGAGCCGTTCGAGGTCGCCGTCAAGCTCGACTGAGGCCACCTCCTCACAGCCACGAGACGCCAGGCCGTTACGGTGGGGCCGTGACGAGCGCATCCAGCCTGGTCCTGGCGTCCATTCCCAGCCCCGACCGCGGGGTGTGGGAGATCGACCTGGGCTTCATCAGCTTCCCGCTGCGCGCGTACGCGCTGTGCATCATCGCGGGCATCATCGTGGCGATCTGGTGGGGCGAGAAGCGGTTCGTGGCGCGGGGCGGGGCGCCGGGGACCGTACTGGATGTCGCGGTGTTCGCGGTGCCGTTCGGGCTCGTCGGCGGGCGGCTGTACCACGTGGCCACCGACTACCACCGGTACTTCGGCGAGGGCAAGAACCCCCTCGACGCCCTGCGCATCTGGGAGGGCGGGCTCGGCATCTGGGGCGCCATCGCCCTCGGCGGTGTCGGCGCGTGGATCGGGTGCAGGCGCCGGGGTGTGCCGCTGTCCGCGTTCGCCGACGCCGTCGCGCCCGGCATCGTCGTCGCGCAGGCGATCGGGCGGCTGGGCAACTACTTCAACCAGGAGCTCTACGGCGGCCCGACCGACCTGCCGTGGGGCCTGGAGCTGTACCGCAGGGTCAACGAGTTCGGCGTCGAGGACCCGCTCAACGGCGTGGCCATCGACCACACGCTGATCGACGGCAGCCCCGTGCACCCGACGTTCCTCTACGAGCTGCTGTGGAACCTGCTGGTCGCCGCGTTCGTCGTGTGGGCGGACCGCAAGCTGCGGCTCGGCCACGGCCGGGCGTTCGCGCTCTACGTCGCCGGGTATTCCCTGGGCCGCGGCTGGATCGAGCTGATGCGCACCGACGAGGCCACCCTGGTGTTCGGGGTTCGCGTCAACGTCTGGACCTCGGTCGTGCTGTTCCTCGGCGGCCTCGCGTACTTCGTCATCGCCCGCAAGCGCGGCGAGCGGGAGGACCTGGCCGCCATCAGGGCGGAGCACGACCCCGAGTCCACCGACCCCGACTCCGCTGGCCCCGACTCCGCCGACGGTGAGCCCGTCAAGGACAGGAGCGAGGAGCAGGCGGGCGACGACACGCCCGATGGCGTGAAGCCCGGGGACGTGACCGCCAAGGACGAGGGCGACGCGCCCGCGGAGGCGTCGGCGAGCACCGAGAAGCGCGACTGACCCTCCTCGATGCGCCGCACCCGAACCCCCGACAGGCACCAGCCATGACCGTCCTCGACGCCCTGCGCCTGCCCGATTACCCGCGCTCCGCCCAGTACGACCCCACCTGGATGATCAGGGGCTGCATGGGTCCCAACCCGCTGTGGCTCCTGGAGGACCTGCTCGCCGACCTGCCCCTGCGCCCCGGCGACCGGGTGCTCGACCTGGGCTGCGGCCGCGGCCTGACCTCGGTGTTCCTGGCCCGCGAGTACGGCGTCACGGTGTTCGCCGCGGACCTGTGGGTCAAGCCGACGGAGAACTACAAGCGGTTCATCGAGGCGGGCGTGGCCGACCGGGTCTTCCCGATCCACGCCGACGCGCACGACCTCAAGTTCGCCAAGGGCTTCTTCGACGCCGCCATCAGCGTCGACGCCTACCAGTACTTCGGCACCGACGACCTGTACCTGCCCTACCTGACGCCGTTCGTCCGCAAGGGCGGCCACGTCGGGATCGCGGTCCCCGGCGTGCGCGAGGAGGTCGTCACCCCGCCGGAGTGGCTGCTGCCGTACTGGGAGTACGATTTCGCCGTCTTCCACACCGCCGACTGGTGGCGAACCCACTGGTCGCGCCCCGGGCAGGTCACCGTCACCTCGGCCAGGACCGCCCGCGAAGCCGTCGCCAACTGGCGCACCTGGTCGGCGGCCTGCGCCGAGCACGGCGAGAGCGACTTCGTCCGCAAGATGTCCACCCAGACCGTCGACATGCTCGACGCCGACGCCGGGCGCACCTTCGCCTTCCCCCTGGTCGTCGCCCGCGTCTAGCCGGGCCATCGACCGCGCGGACCGCGCGTGCGGCGCTATATCGCTCCCGGCGGCGAGTTCGTTACAGCTCGCGCGAGTTCTCCTGGTGTCTCGCACGTTTCCGTGCTGTTAGGCTCGGGTGACACGCGGGCCACCGCCGTCCCGTGCCCAGCCGTGACACAGCCGGAATCACGTTCCTGAGCGCGAGACGCCAAGGGGGCACCACGCGATGACCTTCTCCGCCCGACCGCGCCCGCAGGGCCTCTACGACCCGGCGCACGAGCACGACTCCTGCGGTGTGGCCATGGTCGCCGACGTGCGGGGCCGCCGGTCGCACGGGATCGTGGTCGACGCGCTGACGGCGCTGGCGAACCTGGAGCACCGCGGCGCCGCCGGGGCCGAGCCGACCAGCGGGGACGGCGCGGGCATCCTCGTGCAGCTGCCCGACGAGCTCTTCCGCGCCGATGTCCCCTTCGACCTCCCCGGACCCGGCCGCTACGCCGCGGGCCTGGCGTTCCTGCCCGTCGACGCGCCCCAGCGGACCAAGGCCGTCGAGCTCGTCGAGCGCGTCGCCGAGGAGGAGGGGCTGACCCTGCTCGGCTGGCGGGACGTGCCCGTCGACCCCGACGGCGCCGAGGTCGGGCCGACCGCGCGCGGGGTCATGCCGCACGTCGCCATGCCGTTCCTGAGCGCCCCCGGCGCCGAGGGCGTCGCGCTGGACCGGCTGGCCTACGTCCTGCGCAAGCGGGTCGAGCGGGAGAGCGCGGTGGCGGGCTGCGGCACGTACTTCCCGTCGCTGTCGAGCCGGACCCTGGTCTACAAGGGAATGCTGACCACCGCCCAGGTGCCGCGCTTCTTCCCCGACCTGGTCGACCCGCGGCTGGTCACCGCCATCGCCCTGGTGCACTCCCGCTTCTCCACCAACACCTTCCCGTCGTGGCCGCTGGCCCACCCGTTCCGCTACGTCGCGCACAACGGCGAGATCAACACCATCCGGGGCAACCGCAACCGCATGCGCGCCCGCGAGGCGCTGCTGGCCAGCGACCTGCTGCCCGGCGACCTGACCAGGCTGTTCCCGGTGGTCGACCCGCACGGCTCGGACTCGGCCTCCTTCGATGAAGTGCTGGAGCTGCTGCACCTCGGCGGCCGGTCGCTGCCGCACGCGGTGCTCATGATGATCCCGGAGGCGTGGGAGAACCACGCCACGATGGACGCGGGCCGCCGCGCCTTCTACCAGTTCCACGCCAGCCTGATGGAGCCGTGGGACGGCCCGGCCTGCGTCACCTTCACCGACGGCGCCCTGGTCGGCGCGGTGCTCGACCGCAACGGCCTGCGCCCGGCCCGCTGGTGGCACCTCGCCGATGACCGGGTCGTGCTGGCCAGCGAGACCGGCGTGCTGGACGTGCCGCCGTCGCAGGTCGTGGCCAAGGGGCGGCTGCGGCCGGGGCGCATGTTCCTTGTGGACACCGCCGCGGGCAAGATCGTCGACGACGACGAGGTCAAGGCCGGGCTCGCCGCCGAGCTGCCCTACGAGGAGTGGCTGCACGCGGGCCTGCTGACCATCGCCGACCTGCCCGACCGCGAGCACGTGGTGCAGAGCCACGAGTCGGTGGTGCGCCGCCAGCAGACCTTCGGCTACACCGAGGAGGAGCTCAAGATCCTCCTGGCCCCGATGGCGGTCAGCGGCGGCGAGCCGATCGGCTCGATGGGCACCGACACCCCGCCCGCGGCGCTCTCGCAGCGCTCGCGGCTGCTCTATGACTACTTCAAGCAGAACTTCGCCCAGGTGACCAACCCGCCGCTGGACGCGATCCGCGAGGAGATCGTCACCAGCGTGCAGCGGATCATGGGGCCCGAGCAGAACCTGCTCGACCCCGGTCCGGCGTCGTGCAGGCACATCCAGCTGCCGTACCCGGTCATCGACAACGACGAGCTGGCCAAGCTCATCCACGTCAACGACGACGGCGACCTGCCCGGCCACGCCTGCACCGTCCTTTCCGGACTGTACGAGGTGGACGGTGGTGGTGTCGCGCTGGCCGACGCCGTCGCGCGGGTGCGCAGGGAGGCGTCGGAGGCCATCGCCGCGGGCGCGCGCACGCTGGTGCTCTCCGACCGCGACTCCGACCACCGGATGGCGCCGATCCCGTCGCTGCTGCTGGTCTCGGCCGTGCACCACCACCTGGTGCGCACCAAGGAGCGGCTGCGGGTGGCGCTGGTGGTGGAGAGCGGTGACGCCCGCGAGGTGCACCACATCGCGCTGCTGCTGGGCTACGGCGCCGCCGCGGTGAACCCGTACCTGGCGTTCGAGACGATCGAGGACCTGATCGCCCAGGGCGCGGTGACCGGCGTCGAGCCGCGGACCGCGATCCGCAACTACGTCAGCGCCCTGGTCAAGGGCGTGCTCAAGATCATGAGCAAGATGGGCATCTCCACCGTCGGCGCCTACACCGCCGCCCAGGTGTTCGAGGCGTTCGGGCTGTCCCAGGACACCCTCGACGAGTACTTCACCGGCACGGTGTCCAAACTCGACGGTGTGAGCCTGGACGTGGTGGCCGCCGAGGTGCGGGCCAGGCACCGCCGCGCGCACCCGGACAACCCGACCGACCGCGAGCACCGCACGCTGGAGACGGGCGGGGAGTACGCCTACCGCCGCGAGGGCGAGCTGCACCTGTTCACCCCGGAGACGGTGTTCCTGCTCCAGCACGCCACCAGGACCGGGCGCGAGGACGTGTACCGCCAATACGTCGCCGAGGTCGAGCGCCTCAACCGCGAGGGCGGCGCGCTGCGCGGGCTGTTCCGCTTCACGCCCGACCGCGCCCCCGTCCCGGTGGCCGAGGTCGAGCCGGTCGAGGCGATCCTCGCGCGCTTCAACACCGGCGCGATGTCCTACGGCTCGATCTCGGCCGAGGCGCACGAGACGCTGGCCATCGCGATGAACGAGATCGGCGGGCGCTCCAACACCGGCGAGGGCGGCGAGGACGTCGAGCGGCTCTACGACCCGGCGCGGCGCTCGGCGATCAAGCAGGTGGCCTCCGGCCGGTTCGGCGTGACCAGCGAGTACCTGGTCAACGCCGACGACATCCAGATCAAGATGGCCCAGGGCGCCAAGCCCGGCGAGGGCGGCCAGCTGCCGCCGAACAAGGTGTACCCGTGGATCGCGCGCACCCGGCACTCCACGCCCGGTGTCGGGCTGATCTCCCCGCCGCCGCACCATGACATCTACTCGATCGAGGACCTGGCCCAGCTGATCCACGACCTCAAGAACGCCAACGAGAACGCCCGCGTGCACGTGAAGCTGGTCTCGGAGCTGGGCGTGGGGACGGTCGCGGCCGGGGTGTCCAAGGCGCACGCCGACGTGGTGCTGATCTCCGGGCACGACGGCGGCACCGGCGCCTCACCGCTGAACTCGCTCAAGCACGCGGGCACGCCGTGGGAGGTGGGCCTGGCTGAGACGCAGCAGACGCTGATGCTCAACGGCCTGCGCGACCGCATCACCGTGCAGGTCGACGGCGCGCTGAAGACGGGCCGGGACGTGGTGGTCGCGGCCCTGCTCGGCGCCGAGGAGTACGGCTTCGCCACCGCGCCGCTGGTCGTCGCGGGCTGCGTGATGATGCGGGTGTGCCACCTGGACACCTGCCCGGTCGGGGTGGCCACGCAGAACCCGGCCCTGCGCGAGCGCTACACCGGGCAGGCCGAGCACGTGGTGAACTACTTCCGGTTCATCGCCGAGGAAGTCCGGGAGCTGTTGGCGTCGCTGGGGATGCGGACGCTGGACGAGGCCGTCGGCCACGCCGAGCTGCTCGACACCGACGAGGCGGTGGCGCACTGGAAGGCGGCCGGGCTGAACCTGGCCCCGGTCTTCGCCGTGCCGCCCGCGCCGTACGGGACGTCGAGGCGGCGCACGCGCGCGCAGGACCACGGGCTGGCGCAAGCGCTTGACCGGACGCTGGTGCAGCTGTCCGAGGCGGCGCTGGAGGACGCGCACCCGGTGCGGCTGGACCTGCCGGTGCGCAACGTCAACCGGACCGTGGGGACGCTGCTGGGCGCCGAGGTCACGCGGCGCTTCGGCGGCGACGGGCTGCCCGAGGGCACCATCCACGTGACCCTGACCGGGTCGGCGGGGCAGTCGCTGGGCGCGTTCCTGCCGCGCGGGATCACCCTGGACCTGGTGGGCGACGCGAACGACTACGTCGGCAAGGGTCTCTCCGGCGGGCGGATCGTGGTCCGCCCCGACCCCTCGGCGACCTTCGCCGCCGAGCGGCAGGTCATCGCGGGCAACGTGATCGCCTACGGGGCGACCGCGGGCGAGGTCTTCCTGCGCGGGTGCGTGGGGGAGCGCTTCGGGGTGCGCAACTCCGGGGCGACCATCGTCGCCGAGGGGGTGGGCGACCACGCGTTCGAGTACATGACCGGCGGCGTGGCCGTCGTGCTCGGCGCGACCGGGCGCAACCTGGCCGCGGGCATGTCCGGCGGCGTGGCGTACGTCCTGGACCTGGACCCGCGCGCGGTCAACCCCGACATGGTCGAGCTGCAGCGCCCCGGCGCCGAGGACCTGCGCGTCCTGCGGGCCGTCGTCGCCCGCCACGGCGAGCTGACCGGCTCCCCGGTCGCGGCGTCCCTGCTCGGGGACTGGACGCGCCGCTCGGCGGGCTTCACCAAGGTCATGCCCCGCGACTACCAGCGCGTCCTCGCCGCGATGCGCCTGGCCCGCGCCGAGGGCCGCGACGTGGACACCGCGATCATGGAGGCATCCCGTGGCTGACCCCGAGGGCTTCCTGCGCCACTCCCGCGCCGACATCCCCAAGCGCCCGGCCGACGAGCGCGCCGGGGACTGGCACGAGGTCTACCGGCCCGACGACCCCGGCGCGGTGCGCGTGCAAGCCACTCGCTGCATGGACTGCGGCATCCCGTTCTGCCACTCCGGCTCGGCGGGCTGCCCGCTGGGCAACCTCATCCCGGAGTGGAATGACCTGGTCCGCCGGGGGGACTGGGGCGCGGCAGGCCACCGCCTGCACGCCACCAACAACTTCCCCGAGTTCACCGGCCGCCTCTGCCCGGCGCCGTGCGAGGCCGCGTGCGTCCTGTCCATTTCGGACACCCCGGTGGCGATCAAGCGGGTGGAGAACGCGATCGCGGACATGTCGTGGGAGCGCGACCTCGTGCACGCCCGGGTGTCCACTGTGTCCTCGGGTCGTCGGGTCGCCGTGGTCGGCTCGGGCCCCGCGGGCCTGGCAGCCGCCCAGCAGCTCACCAGGGCCGGGCACGAGGTCACCGTCTACGAGCGCGACGACCGCCTCGGCGGCCTGCTGCGGTACGGGATTCCCGAGTTCAAGATGGAGAAGCGGCTGCTGGACCGCCGGTTGGGCCAGCTGCGGGCGGAGGGGACGAAGTTCGTGACCGGCTGCGAGGTGGGCGGCCCCGCCCTGCCGGTGTCGGAACTGCGCGCCTCGCACGACGCCGTGGTGCTGGCCGTCGGGGCCCTGGCGGCGCGGGACGTGCCCGAGGTCCCCGGCCGCGCGCTGTCGGGCGTGCACCTGGCGATGGAGCACCTGGTCGCGGCCAACCGCGCCTGCGAGGGCGACGGCCCCCCGGCGATCGACGCGGCAGGCAAGCACGTGGTGATCATCGGCGGCGGCGACACCGGCGCCGACTGCTACGGAACCGCCGTCCGCCAAGGCGCGCTCTCGGTGACCCAGCTCGACCAGTACCCCCAGCCCCCGGCGAGCCGCGACGACTCCCGCTCCCCGTGGCCGACGTGGCCGTGGGTCCTGCGCACCTACCCGGCGCACGAGGAGGGCGGGGAACGCCGCTTCGCGGTGGCGGTGGACGAGTTCGCGGGCGTCTCCGGCGCCGTGTCGGCGGTGCGGCTGCGCGAGGTCCGGGTCCGCAAGGACCCGGTCACCGGCGTCCGCGAGGTCGTCCCGGTCAACGACGCGGTCCACGAACTCCCCGCCGACCTGGTCCTGCTCGCCGTCGGCTTCACCGGCGTGGAACCCATGCCCCTGCTGGCCGACCTGTCCCTGACCCGCACCCCCCGAGGCACCCTCTCGTGCGGCAGCGACTGGCAGACCCCCACCCCCGGCGTCTTCGTCTGCGGCGACGCCCACCGAGGCGCCTCCCTGGTGGTCTGGGCCATCGCCGAGGGCCGCTCCGTCGCCCACGCGGTGGACGCCCACCTGACTGGCTCCTCGGAACTCCCCTCCCCAGTCCACCCCACCGCCCTGCCCCTCTCGGTGGTGTGACCGCGCGGCCGGTGCGGGTGGGGAGTTGGGCGAACGGCAGGCGAACGTCCGATGAAGCGCGCCACCTGGATGTACCGCGGATCCCTACCGTGGGCTTGTGTTATCCAAGTGGGTTGGGGACAACCTCGAAGCGTCCGTTGGCATGGCCACGTTGGTGCTCAGCGTCAGTGGGTATCTGTTCTCCCTGTGGCTGCGGCGCAAGCGGATCACCTACCGGGTTCACCTTGACACCTCGATCGGGCTCACCCCTCAGGTGACCGACATGATCGACGTCAAGCTGAGCAACAAGGACGCGCCGGTCGAGCAGCCCAGCCTGGCGCTCGTCCGGATCATGAACACCGGCAGCACCGGGATCAAGTCCGCCGACTTCCCCCGCCAGGCCCCGCTGACCCTGCGCTTCGCGGGGCGCACGGTGGTCGACGCGCAGATCGTCGAGGTGGCCGACGGGGTGCGGCCGATGATCGAGCCGGACTGGCCCGCCTGCGGGGGGACCGAGCTGGTGCTGCCGGTGATCCCGCTCAACCGGCGGCACCGGATGAAGGTGCTGGTGCTGCTCTCCGGCAAGCCCGAGGTGGCCGGGACGCGCGCCGGGGTGACCTGTGACGGGTTCGTCAGCGACGGCCGGATCGTGCGGGACACCACCAGGGGCAACGGGCCCAGCAGGCGCAGCCTGGTCCTCGGCGGGATCGCCATGACGATGGTCGGCGCGTCCCTCGTCCTGCTGCTCAGCCCGCTCAGCGGCTCCGACGCGACGGCCGTGCAGTGCGCCGAGGGTGCCGTCGTGATCAGCGGGTCCAGCGCGTTCGCCCCCGTGGTCGGCGACATCGTCGCCGCCTACACCGCCCAGTGCCCCGAGGCGTCCGTGCGCGTGGAGGGCCGGGGCAGCCTCGACGGTGTCCGCGAGCTGGACACCCAGGGGCGCGGCGACCCGGCCCAGCGCGAGCGCCGCCTGGCCATGTCCGACGACCCGCTGCCCGGGTTCCCGAACCTCAAGCCCTACCCCATCGGCGTGGTGGCGTTCTCCGTCGTGGTGAACAAGACCGCGGGCGTGACCGAGCTCAGCCAGGCCCAGCTCCGCCAGATCTTCGACGGCACCATCACCGACTGGTCCCAGTTGGGCGGCCCGGACCTGCCGATCAGCATTGTCAGCCGCAACTCCGGCTCCGGCACCCGCCAGGCCTTCGAGAACAAGGTCCTCAAGACCCAGGAACCGGCCGTCTCCTCGGCCGACTGCGCCTCCCGCGCCCCGCTGGCGGGCGCCGCGCGCGTGCTGCGCTGCGAGCGCGACTCCACCGCGGCGCTGCTCGGCGAGGTCGAGCGCATCCCCGGCGCCATCGGCTACGCCGACACCACCGCCACCGCCGAGCACCCCCACGTCGCCCGCGTGCGCCTGGACGGCCGCGAGCCCGACATCGACTCCGTCGTCCGCACCGACTATCCCTTCTGGACCGTCGAGTACTTCTACAGCTACGGCACCCCCGAGCCCGGCGGCCTGGTCGACCTGCTGCTCAAGCACATGGAGACCGACGCGGCCAAGAACATCCTGCGCCGCGAGGGCTACGTCCCCTGTGTCGACGGCGGTGTCGACCTCCGCGGCGACCTCTGCTGAGCGGGGTCGTAGGCTGCCCCGGGTGAGCGATCTGGAAGCCCTCGCGTTGGTCAACTACGGGCACTACACGGCGATGCTGGTCGACGGCGGGCGGGTGCGCGGCCTGGCCCGGCACCTGGAGCGGCTGAACCGGGACTCCTGGGTGGTGTTCGGCCAAGGGGTGGCCGAGGCGGACGTGCGCGCGGCCGTGCGGGCGGCCATCAGCGGGACCGACGGGCCGGTAGTCGCCAAGGTGCAGGTCTTCGCCCCCGGCTTCGACCCCCGCGACCCGAGGACCCCCGACGAGGTCAGCATCGTCGTGACCACGTCCGCGCCTGCCGCGGCCGAGCCCGGGCTCGCCGTGCGCACCGCCGGGTACCGGCGCGACCTGCCGCAGGTCAAGCACGTCGGCACCTTCGGGCTGTACTACCAGCGCAGGCTCGCCCGCATGGCGGGCTTCGACGACGTCCTGTTCGCCCCCGACGACGAGGTCTCCGAGGGCGCCACCTGGAACGTCTGCTTCCTCGACGCCGCGGGGACCATCGTCTGGCCGAGCGCCCCCGCGCTGCCCGGCGTGGCGATGGCGCTGATCCAGAACGGCCTCACGCGGCTGGGCCACAAGCACGAGACCCGGCCCGTCGCCGTCGCCGAGCTGGCCGAGTTCCAGGCCGCGTTCGCCTGCAACTCGCTGCGCCCCGTGCGCCCCATCACCCGCGTCGACGAGACCGAGTACGCCGAGGACGAGGGCACCGCCGCGCTGCTGGGCAAGGCGCACGACCTCGTCCCCCAGGAGCGGGTGTGAGCTTCCAGGGCTTCGGCGAGTACGCCATCGACTTCTACGACGGCCTCGTCGCGGACAACTCCAAGTCGTACTGGGAGGCCAACAAGGCCACCTACGAGAACGACGTCCGGGCCCCCATGCAGGCCCTGCTCACCGAGCTGGAGGCCGAGTTCGCCCCCGGCCTCGGACCGGGCAAGATCTTCCGCCCCTACCGCGACGTCCGCTTCGCCAAGGACAAGAGGCCCTACAAGAACCACTGCGGCGGCGTCATGGAGTCCGGGCGCGGCGGCGGCGCGTACTACGTCGAGGTCAGCCCGGACGGCCTGCGGGTGGGCGGCGGCTGCTTCCACCTCGCCCCCGACCAGCTCAGCCGCTACCGCGACGCGGTGGACGCGGGCGGCGACGAGCTGAACGCGATCCTGGCGACGCTGCGCAAGCAGGGCTTCTCCATCGAGGGCGACCGGATGCGCACCGCTCCCCGGGGCTATTCCAAGGACCACCCCCGGCTGGAACTCCTCCAGTACCGCTCGATCTACGCCGCCAGGGTCTGGGAACCGGACGACACGCTGCACGAACGCGGCGCGCTCACGCGGGTGCGCAAGGCGTGGCGTCAGCTCAAGCCCTTCAACGAGTGGGCACGTCACCGTGTGGGAGCGCACACAGACAGCAAGTGACCAGCGGCGGAACTTTCTGAATCGAAACCGAACTTACCGACGAGTACATCAGGATCGGTACAGCACGACGTATTAGGCTCTGACACCGTGAGCCGACGCGCGAAGATCGTTTGTACGATGGGCCCTGCCACCGGCACTCCGGAGCGAGTGGCGGAGCTGGTCGCGGCAGGCATGGACGTGGCGAGGATGAACTTCAGCCACGGCAGCCACGGTGACCACAAGCAGATCTACGACATGGTCCGCCACGCCGCCGACACGGCGGGCCGGGCGGTGGGCGTGCTCGCCGACCTGCAGGGCCCCAAGATCCGACTGGGCACCTTCGCCAACGGACCTGTCGAGTGGCGCACCGGGGACGTCGTGCGCATCACCGTCGAGGACGTCGCGGGCACCCACGACCGGGTCTCCACCACCTACAAGGGCCTGGCGACCGACGCCAGGGCCGGTGACCGGCTGCTGGTCGACGACGGCAAGGTCGGCCTCACGGTCACCGCCGTCGAGGGCCAGGACGTGGTCTGCGAGGTCACCGAGGGCGGCACGGTCAGCAACAACAAGGGCCTGTCGCTGCCGGGCATGGACGTCTCCGTCCCCGCCCTCTCGGAGAAGGACATCGAGGACCTGGAGTTCGCGCTGTCGCTCGGCGTCGACTTCATCGCGCTGTCCTTCGTCCGCTCGCCCGCCGACATCGACCTGGTCCACCAGGTCATGGACCGCGCGGGCCGGGGCAGGCTGCCGGTGATCGCCAAGCTGGAGAAGCCCGAGGCCGTCGACAACCTCGAAGCCATCGTGCTGGCCTTCGACGGGGTCATGGTCGCCCGCGGCGACCTGGGCGTCGAGCTGCCCCTGGAGCAGGTCCCCCTGGTGCAGAAGCGGGCCATCCAGATCGCCCGCGAGAACGCCAAGCCGGTCATCGTGGCCACCCAGATGCTCGACTCCATGATCAGCAACTCGCGCCCGACCCGCGCGGAGGCCTCCGACGTGGCCAACGCCGTGCTCGACGGCGCCGACGCGGTGATGCTCTCCGGCGAGACCAGCGTGGGCCGCTACCCGATCGAGACGGTGCGCACCATGAGCCGCATCGTCGAGGCGGTGGAGTCCGAGACCCTGGTCGTGCCGCCTCTGAGCCACGTCCCGCGCACCAAGCGCGGCGTCATCTCCTACGCCGCCCGCGACATCGGCGAGCGCCTCAACGCCAAGGCGCTGGTCGCCTTCACCCAGTCCGGCGACACCGTGCGCAGGCTCGCCCGCCTGCACACCCACCTGCCGCTGCTGGCCTTCACCCCCGAGCCCAGCGTGCGCAGCCAGCTCTCGCTGACCTGGGGCACCGAGACGTTCCTGGTGCCGAGGGTGGACTCCACCGACGCCATGGTCCGCCAGGTGGACACCTCGATGCTGTCCATCGGGCGCTACCAGGACGGCGACGTCGTGGTGGTCGTCGCGGGATCGCCGCCGGGCACGGTCGGCTCGACTAACCTCATCCGCGTCCACCGGCTCGGCGAAGACGACCACGCGTAGGTCCCTCCCGCGCCTCGGGCGCAGGGAGGAATGAATGACCGACGTGGCGGAGACCCCGACCGTTCTCGACCGGCTGGTCCAGCTCCTGGACCTGGAGCGCGTCGAGGAGGACATCTACCGCGGCGTGAGCCCGAAGGACTCCCCGGTGCGGGTCTTCGGCGGGCAGGTGGCCGGGCAGGCGCTGGTGGCCGCCGGGCGCACGGTCCCGCCGGAGCGCCCGGTGCACTCGCTGCACGCGTATTTCATCCGCGGCGGCGACCCGACGGTGCCGATCGTCTACCAGGTGGACCGCATCCGCGACGGGCGCTCGTTCACCACCCGGCGGGTGGTCGCGGTCCAGCACGGCAAGCCGATCTTCGCACTGTCGGCGTCGTTCCAGCGGGTGGAGGCGGGGCTGGAGCACGCCGAGGCGATGCCGGAGGTGCCCGACCCCGAGTCGCTGCCGACCTACCACGAGCTGATGAGCCCCGAGCTGCGGGAGAAGTTCGGCCCGTGGGCGCAGCGGCCCCGGCCCATCGACGTGCGCTACGTGTCCGAGCCCGCCTGGGTGTCCCGGGAGAACGGCCCGCGCGACGCCCGCAACCAGGTGTGGATGCGCGCCGACGGCCTGCTGCCCGACAACCCGCTGACCCACGTCTGCGTGCTCGCCTACGCCTCGGACATGACGCTGCTCGACGCCGTCCTCGCCCGCCACGGCGTCTACTGGGGCGTGGACAACGTCCTGGGCGCCAGCCTGGACCACGCCATGTGGTTCCACCGCCCGTTCCGCGCCGACGAGTGGGTGCTCTACGACTGCGCCTCGCCGAGCGCGTCGGGCGGGCGCGGCCTGGCCACCGGCCGGTTCTTCTCCCGCACGGGCGAGCTGATCGCCACCGTCGTCCAGGAGGGAATGGTCCGCGTCCTCTCCGAATCGGGTCCTGAGTGATCGGGGTACTGAAATGACCGGGTCCTGAATGACCGGTCGGGACTGACACCGTCCTATAAGGGCAATACGAAACCCTATGAGGGCAATACGAAACAGGGCCGGAACCGTCGGGGTGGTTCCGGCCCTGTTCGTGTGTCGGGCGCGGGCACCTGAGTGCTCGATCGTCCGACGCGGGGCACGGGCGGGAGGGGGGTGGGAGTGGCCCGAGCCCCGGGCTTTTCAGGTGCGGTACGGCTGGAAGGTGTCGAACGGCTGGGTGCGGATGCCCTCGAAGTCGGCGGAGTCCGTGGTGTCCTCGGTGGCCAGCAGGCACAGGTGGGCGGTCAGGTAGGCCCGGCAGGGCGCGGGGGCGCGGGTGAACAGCCGGGTGCGGCAGGTGGGGCAGCGGCCGTCGAGGTCGGGGCGGTGGTCGTCGAGCAGGGCGCGCAGGGCGGCGACGACCCTGGGCAGTTCCACCCTGGCCAGGGTGGGGTCGCCGGTGGCGGCGCGGCGGTCGAGGTCGCTGAGGTGGCCGTGCAGTGACGCTTCCAGATGTCCGAACAGCGTTTCGCGCACCGCCGACTCCTCCTGCCCGTTGTGGACGCCGGTTCGACGGGGCTCAAGTGGACACCCCGGACTGCCGATGACACTGCTGGTCGGGGTGTTCGGCACCGGTGCTCCTGCTCGGTCCGGGGAACAATGAGCAGCCTGCGCTCTGCCACCGGCATTCTGCAAGTTGCACCACTCGATTGGGTGACAACCGTAGCGGTGACGTGAACTTCTCACCGACTATGCCCGGGAGCCGGAGGAGCGTCCCTTGTGTGTGTCCGGATCACAGTCGAGACTGGCGACCGAAGGCAACCCGCGCACCCCTTTGTGCGCCTTGGTCGTTAGGCGGGCAGAAACGAGGTGACGAACGTGGCGCGTGGTCACAGCCCCACCGTGCGCAGGCGCAGGTTGGCCAGCGAGCTGCGGCGGTTCCGCGAGGCGGCCAACCTGACCATCGACGAGGTCGGCGAGAAGCTGGAGTGCTCGGCCTCGAAGATCAGTCGCATCGAGACCGGCCACGTCGGTGTCACCCCCCGCGACGTGCGGGACATGTCCGAGCTGTACGGCATCGACGAGGACCGCCGCGAGGCCCTGGTGCAGCTGGCCCGCGAGGCCCGCCAGAAGGGCTGGTGGCACACCTACACCGAGGTCTTCACCGGCTCGTTCGTCGGGCTGGAGGCCGAGGCCGCGTCGCTGCGCGCCCACCAGGCCCTGCTCGTGCCCGGCCTGCTGCAGACCGAGGAGTACACCCGCGCGGTCATCAGGGCGATACGGCCCGACGCGGGCGATGCCGAGATCGACAAGCGGGTGCGCGGGCGGCTGGCCCGCCAGCGGCTGCTCACCGACCCCCACCCGCCGGAGTACTGGGCGGTCGTCGACGAGGCGGTGCTGCACCGCGCGGTCGGCGGCCCGGAGGTCATGCGCGCCCAGCTGCTGCGCCTGGCCGAGGCGGCGGCCCTGCCGCACGTGACGCTGCAAGTGGTGCCCTTCGCCACCGGCGCGCACGCGGGCATGGAAGCCCCGTTCCTGATCCTGGGCTTCCCCGAGCCCGCGGACCCGGACGTGGTCTACGTGGAGAGCACCAGCTCGGGTGTTTACCTGGAACAGGCCACCGACGTGCACCGCTACACGCTGATGTTCGACCATCTGCGGGCCGCGGCGCTCAAACCCGACGACACCGTCGACCTCGTCCGGCGGGCAGCCGACCGGTTTGCCCCGTGATCCGAAACCGAAAGGAGTGGGGCGTGACCGCAGATATGGCACGTGCCCAATGGCGCAAGAGCAGCCGCAGCGGAGCGGGCAACGACTGCGTGGAGTTGCTGGTCGATCCGTCCGGCGCCGCCATCCGTGACTCCAAGAACGCCGCGCACGGCCACCTGTCGCTCGCGGCGGGCCCGTGGCAGGGCTTCCTCGGCGCGGTGAAGGACGACCGGCTGGCGCACTGACCGCGGACGGCCCCTTACCCAGGGCTGAGGCACCCCTCGGCACACCTGAGTAAGGGGTCGTCCGCCGTTTCCGACGTGTTCCCCCACTGTCGAGGCCCCACCCTCAGCGGCACCGTCGTCGGTACCAGAGAGACCGACGAGGGAGCCGACGTGAACTACGGGATGAACGAGATCAAGGCCGAGGTCGAGTACCGCCGCTACGGCACCGCGGACCGCGGCGCGCGCAAGCACCTCGACCAGCTGCGGGGGCGCCCGACGTGGTGGGGCCGGGTACGGGCGCGGGGAGGTCGGCGGCTCGACTGAGGTGTGCGACCATGCCGACCATGCCGCGCCTCGGTTCCGGAATACCCCTGGTGGCCCGTGGCCGCGAACTGCGCTCGCTGCGGGCCGCCTACACCGCGGCGGCGGGCGGCAAGGCCACGGCCGTCCTGCTCTCCGGCGACGCGGGCGTCGGCAAGACCAGGATGGCCGAGGAGCTGGCCCGCCTGGCCCGCGCGGACGGCGCCGTGGTGCTGACCGGGCGGTGCCTGGACTCCGGGGAGACCGGGCTGCCGTACCTGCCGGTCGTGGAGGCGCTGGGGGCGGTCCGCGAGCGCGCGGCGACCCGGGTCGCGCTGGGCAGGCTGTTCGGCGACTCCGTCGAGCCGGGACTGCCCGACGCCGGCCTGTCCACCGGGGTGAGCGCGGCGGTCGGCGGTCCGCGCGCCGAACAGGACATCGGCCAGTTGCAGCTGTTCGACGCCGTGCACGCGCTGCTGGCCGAGCTGGCCGCCGAGGCGCCGGTGGTGCTGGTCCTCGAAGACCTGCACTGGGCCGACGCCTCGACCCGGCGGCTGCTGACCTTCCTGCTGAGCCGCCTGCGCACCCAGCCGCTGATGGTGCTGGGCACCTACCGCGGCGAGGACCTGCACCGCCGCCACCCGCTGCGGCCGCTGCTGGCCGAGCTGCTGCGCCTGCCCGCCGTCGAGCGCCTGGACATGGCCGCGTTCAGCCGGGCGGACGCGCGCGCCTTCGTCGGCGCGCTGGCCGAGGGCGGGCTGGGCGAGGCCGCGGTGCGCGAGCTGGCCGACCGCTCCGACGGCAACGCCTTCTTCGCCGAGGAACTGCTGGCCGCCTACACCGACTGCGCCGACCGGGCCGACGCGCTGCCCGCGACCCTGGTCGACGTCCTGCTGGCCCGCATCGAGCGGCTGGGGCCCGCCGCGCAGAACGTCGTGCGCCTGGCCTCGGTGGCCGGTCGGCGGGTGCCCGACGCGCGGCTGCGCGCGGTGGCCGAGATGGCCGAGGCCGACCTGGAGACGGCGCTGCGCGAGGCCGTGCAGCACTACGTGCTCGTGCCGGAGGACGGCGACCTCTACACCTTCCGCCACGCCCTGCTGCGCGAGGCGGTGTACCACGATCTGCTGCCGGGAGAACGGGTCCGGCTGCACGCGGCGTACGCCAGGGAGCTGGCGGGCCGGGCGGGCGAGCGCGGCGCGGCGGCGGCGCTGGCCCACCACAGCATGGAGAGCCACGCGCTGACGGCGACGCTGCGCGCCTCGGTCGAGGCGGCCGCGGAGGCCGAGCGCCTCGGCGCGCCCGCGGAGGCGCTGGAGCACCTCGAGCGGGCGCTGAAGGTGTGGGCGGCGGTCCCGGCGGGCGAGCGGCCCGAGCCGGACAACAGCACGCTGCTGGAGCGGGCGTCGTGGGTGGCGGGCACGTCGGGGGAGCCGGAGCGGGCGATCGCCTACGCCCGCTCGGCGGTCGGCTGCGTCGACCCCGCGGCCGACCCGGAGAAGGCCGCGCACATCCGGCGCAGGCTCGCGCAGGCGCTCTACGCCGTCGACGGCCGCGAGCTGGAGGCGCGGGCGGTCATCGAGGAGGCGCTGGGGCTGGTCAGGGACCGGCCGTGCACGGCGGTGACGGCGTGGGTGTACGCCGCCTACGCCACGATCCTGCGCGGGCTGGGCCGCCCCGAGGAGTCCGCCGCGCACGCGCGGGAGGCCGTGGCCCAGGCGCGGGTGGCAGGCGCGGGCGCCCCGGAGGCCGACGCCCTGATCACCCTGGCGATGCTCGACGAGACCAGCGGCGAGACCGCCGCGTCCCGCGAGCGCCTGCGCGCGGCGATGGACCTGGCGACCCGCGTCGGCGCGCCCACGGTGGAGGTTCGCGCCCGGTTCACCCTCGCGCTGAACCAGTACGAGCACGGGGACCTGCACGACGCCGGTCTCACCCTGGACGAAGGCGTGGCCAGGGCCTATGAGCGCGGGCTTTCCTGGAGCACGTACGGGTTGGAGCTGCGGGCCCTGCAGCTAACCACCCGCTACGCCTCGGGCGAGTGGGACCTCGCCGAGTCGGCCGTCGAGCCCGGCCACCGGGTGTCCCACGTGGTCTGGGGACGGCTGACCATGCTGGGCGCCCTCATCGCCGTGGGGCGCGGGCGCTTCGCCGAGGCCGACCGCGTCCTCGCCGAGTTCCGCACCGAAGACCACCGGGAGAGCCCGACCCCGCTCGTCGCGGGCATCCTGGCCACCGAACTGGCGCAGTGGCGGGGCAGGCCCGATCGCGCCATCGAGCACCTGCGCGCGACCCTGGACTGGTGCGACCGGATGCACTGGGACATGGTCGGCATCCGCCTCGCCGCCCTCGGCATCGCCGCGGGCGCCGACCTCGCCCACGCCGCGGCCACCCGCCGCGACGAGGACGCCACCCGCGTCGCCCGCGCCGAGGGCGCGCGCCTGCTGAAGCTGGCCCGCACCACCGCCGTGGACGGCGCCCCGCGCACCGGCGCCCTGGGGCCCGAGGGGCAGGCCTGGCTGGCCCGCGCCGAGGCCGAGCACTCCCGCCTGGGCGGGGAGTCCGACCCGGCCCTGTGGGAACGCGCGGTGTCGGCGTTCTCCTATGGCGCGGTGTACGAGCAGGCCCTGTGCCGCTGGCGGCTGGCCGAGGCCCTGCTGGCGGCCGACGACCGCGCCGCCGCCGCCACCGAACTGCGCCTCGCCGACGCGACGGCGAACTCCCTGGGCGCCAAGCCGTTGCGGGAAGCCCTGCGCCGCATCGCCCGCCGCGCACGGATTCCGCTGGACCCGGACGCGACGCCGCGGGACCGGATCGACCTGTTCACCCCGAGGGAGCGGGCGGTGCTGGCGCTGGTGGCGCAGGGGCGCACCAACCGGCAGGTGGGCGATGAGCTGTTCATCAGCGAGAAGACGGTGAGTGTCCACTTGAGCCGGATCATGGCCAAGCTGGGCGCGAGCCGCCGCGCCGAGGCGGTGGCGGTGGCCTACGACCGCGGCCTGCTGGACAGGGCGGACCAGTAGCCACCCCGGTGCCTTCGCGCCGGAGTGGCCACTGGGTGATCAGGTGATCAGGCCCGGTAGGCCGTCCACATGTCGCTCATGCGCTGGCTCTGGCCGGGGGAGAACTGGTTGTAGCAGGAGTCGTAGGAGTAGTCCATGTAGTTGTGGATGGGGTCCACACCGGACAGCGCGCAGGAGTCGCGGCCCTCGGGGCAGCCCTCGGTCGGGCTCGACTGGGCCGGGGTGTCGGCGACCTCGTCGTTCCTGGCTTTGCAGCCGCCCTGGAAGGTGTGGTACAGACCGAGCCAGTGGCCCGCCTCGTGGGTCGCGGTCTCGCCGAGGTCGTAGTTGGCGATGCCGCCGCCGGGCAGGGAGTCCCAGTGCACGCGGATGCCGTCGACCTTGTCGTTGCCGCTCCACGGGAACGTGGCGATTCCCAGGTAGTCGAAGTCGACCAGCCAGATGTTGAGGGCGTTCATGCCGCCCTGGCGCGTCGCGGCGCGGTAGGTGCTGCTCTGCTGGTCCTTGTGCCAGCGGGCGTCGTAGAAGCGGTCGACCCCGGCCAGGGTGAAGGTGAAGCCGGTGTCGGCCGCCTGCGCGGACTCCCCGCCGGAGAAGGTCTTGTTCAGCACCGCGATCTGCTGGGTGATCTGCTGGTCGGTGACGTTGCCCTCGCCGTTGGCGCCCGCCATCACGTGGACGTACACCGGCACGGTCGCCGCGGCCAGCGCGCCCGGCGGGACGTGGTAGCCGCGGGATCGCTTCTCCCGCAACAGGGACTTGGTCCGCTCCTCGACTCTGGCGACGTCCGCGGCGGACATGGGCTCGTGATCCAGCGGCCTGCCGCCGCGGGCCGCTGCGGGCGCCTCGACGCACGCGGCGGCCAGGGGACTGGGGGACAGCGCGGACGACGCGGTGGAGGCGAACGGAGTGATGGCGAGCGCGACCGCGGACATGGTCGCGATGCCTGCTGCTCGGAACGCGCGGGATCGGCCCATCGCCTTCTCCTCACGATGTGGGGACGGGGCCACGAACCTATGCACCGAAAGATGTGCAAGGGAAGATCCGGCTATCCGTGGATTTTCCCAGTTAACGGGGGATTCGCTTGAGGGCTTTGAGGCCCAGGGTCATCCCCTTGGTCCACAGCGCCGTCGGGATGGCGCGCGTGGGCCGCAGCGGCACGACCCGCTGGGCGGCGATCGTCTGCGACTCGGTGTACTTCAGCAGGCCCTCGGCGCCGTTGCGCCGTCCGACGCCGGACTCCCCCATGCCGCCCATCGGCGCGTCCAGGCTGCCGAACGAGGCGCCGAAGCCGTCGTTGACGTTGACCGTGCCCGCGTGGATGCGCGCGGCCAGGCGCTCACCGGCGCGCCGGTCGCGGGTCCAGACGCTGGCGTTGAGGCCGTAGCGGGTGTCGTTGGCGCGGGCGAGGGCGTCCTCGACGTCGGTGTAGCCGTAGACCGAGACGACCGGGCCGAAGGTCTCCTCGGCGTAGAGGGTCATGCCCTCGCGGACGCCGGTCAGGATCGTCGGCTCGTAGAACAGCGGGCCGAGGTCGGGGCGCGGCTTGCCGCCCGCGAGCACGGTGGCGCCCTTGGCGCGGGCGTCCTCGACGTGCGCGGTGATCGTCGCCAGCTGCTCGGCGGAGGTCAGCGAGCCCATGTCGGCGCTGTAGTCCAGGGCTGAGCCCAGCCTGACCGCCCTGGTCCGGTCGGCGAACGCCCGCACGAACGACTCCCGCACGCTCTCGTGGACGTAGATCCGCTCGACGGACACGCACAGCTGCCCGGCTGAGGAGAAGCACGCGGTGACCGCGCCCGCCGCCGTGCGGTCGATGTCGGCGTCGGGCAGCACGATCATCGGGTTCTTGCCGCCGAGCTCCATCGAGTAGCTCGTCAGCAGGGCGGCGGCCTTGGCGGCCAGGCCCTTGCCGGTCTCGGTCGACCCGGTGAACCCGAGGTAGTCGGCCTCCTCGATCAGCGCGGCGCCGATCGCGGACCCGCGCCCGAGCGCGATCTGCCAGACGTGCTCGGGCAGCCCGGCCTCGGCGGCGAGCTCGTGCAGCCACAGCGCGGTCAGCGCCGTCTGGTTGTCCGGCTTCTGCACCAGTGCGTTGCCTGCGACCAGCGCGGGGATGGCGTCGAGCCCGGTCAGCGCCAGCGGGTAGTTCCACGGCGAGATCATCGCGACGACGCCCTTGGGGTGGCGCACCTCGGTGGTGCGGGTGAACACCGGCAGGGCGCCCGCCTTGCGCCGCGGCGCGAGCAGCTTGGCCGCCTTGCGGCCGTAGTAGGCGGCCGTGATCGCGGTGACGGCCACCTCGTCGTAGGCGTCCAGCCGCGACTTGCCGGTCTCGACCTGCATCAGGTCCAGCGCCTCGTCCTGGCGCGCCAGGACCAGGTCGTGCAGCCGCAGCATGACCCGGGCCCGCTCGCCGACCGGCGTCGCCGCCCACTCCCGCTGGGCGACCCTGGCCCGCGCGAACGCCCGCCGCACGTCCGGGTCATCGATCTGCGGCAACGCCACGATCGGCGCCCCGGTGAACGGCGCGACCATCTCCACGGTCGCGGGCACCGCCGCGCTGAGCGCGCGCGCGACCAGCTCCGCGGCCCGCTCTGCCGATGGCGCCCCCGGCACGGCCCCCAGGGTCACGGTCATGGGCACTCCTTGGGTCGGAGGGGTGAGCGCCCATGTTACTTCCGGGTAATAGCTAGTGCGCGGTGGCGGGGACCACACCCGGCTCCCGCGCGCCCGCGCCGACGGCCAGCTCCACCCGGACCATGCCGTCCTCCCTGCGGACGGTGACCGGCAGACCGGACGCGGTGGCCGCGCGCTCGAACCCGGCCTCCGACGACAAGCACCAGGCGACCAGCCGCTCGTGCCCGGCCGCCCTGGCGATCGCGCCCAGGCGGGTGATCAGCGCGGCGCCCAGGCCCTGGCCCTGCCAGGAGTCCTCGACCAGCACCGAGATCTCCGCCTCCGCCGGGTCGTTCGTGCGGATCACCTGCGCCATCCCGATCACCGTCGACCCGCACACCGCCAGCAGCGTCCGGCCGCGCGGGGGCTGGAGCAGGCGGTGCAGCCAGCGGCGCGGCAGGGTGCGCACCCCCGCGTGGTACCGGGTGAACAGCGTCTGCGCCGAGCACCGCGAGTGCAAGTCCACCACGGCCGCCGAGTCCGCGGGCGTGCCCTGCCGCAGGACGACACCCGCCCCGGAACGGGTGAGCACGGCCGAGGGCCCGGCCGCGGCGGCGTCACCCGCGACCAGCAATTCCCCGAAGGCGGCCACCCTGGCCAGCTCCACCTCCGTGAACGGCGCCCAGCCACGACGGGCCTCCAGCACCGTGCCGTCCGGCAGGCGCAGCCGCACGCGGGCCCCTGCTTCCGCGCCGCCTGCCGTCGGTTCCGCGCTGCCGGGCAGGCGGGACCACGCGCCGGAGGCCGGTTCCACGCCGCCCGGCTCTGGTTTCTTGTCGTCGGCCTGGTGCGGCCGTACGTGGGACCTTGGTTCCGCGCTGTCGACCTCAGGTTCTGGGCTGCCGGGCGGGCGCGACCGCGTACCGGGTACCGGTTCCACACCGCCGGGCTCCGGTTCCGTGCCGCCGAACTGGTGCGGGTGTGTGCCGGACTCCGGGGTCGTGCCGGTGACGGCCACCACCGAGTCCGCGCCCAGCAGGGTGCGGACCGCGTCGGCGGTGGCGATGGGGTCGCGGAGGGCGGCCGCGGCGGCGCGCAGGGCCGAGGTGGTGCCGTCGACCAGGTGCCGGACGTCGGCGCGGGTGATGCCCACGCGGTGGCCGCCCTCGGCGCGGATCTCCTCGATCAGCGTGGCCGGGGCCACCCCCGGCGGGGTGCTCACCACGATCTCGTCGACCACGCCGCCGGGGACCGGCAGGACCGCGAGGCCGAGGACGTTGCAGTCGCGGGCGGCCAGCCGGGTGGCGACCCTGGCCAGGGCGCCGGGACGGTCGTCGAGGCGCACGCGCAGCCGCCACGTCGTGGGTGTGGTGTCCATGGCGCCCAGCGTGCCCGCGCACTGTTGCCGCGCGGGGGCAGGCGGGTTTCGGTTCTGTGATGAGCGTGAGTGCACCTAGTGCTGCCCGTTGGTACATCGCCGCCCGTGCCCGGAGTTCCTACCGTCGTGACATGGTCGGGTTCCGCTATCGGCTGCCGAGCGCGCCGGTGGCCCGCACGTCCGTCGACATAGGACAGATCGAGGTCCGGGTCGCGCTCACCCTCCTCGGCGACGTCGACGTGCGCGGGGCTGGCAGGCAGCCCTGCCTGACCGCGGTCCGCGAACTCGGCGCCGGGGTGATGGTGGGCGGGATCGGCGGGACGCGCCCCCGCATCACCGCGGGCGCGGGCCACCGGTTCACCCAGACGGCCCGCTCCTTCCGGGTGCCGGACACCGCCGTCACGGCGGGGGAGTGCGTGGTGGACTTCGCCCACGCCGCGGTGTCGGTCACCGGCACCCTGCGCTACCGCCTCACCGTCTCCGCCCGCCCCCGCCTCGACGTCGGGATACCGGCCTGGGACGGCGCCCGAGCCTGGCTGCTGCGCCACGACCAGGAACTCTCGGCGATCGGCATGGTCGTCCTCGCCGCCGTCCCCATCCCCCCGGACCGGCTGATCGCCTGCTAGCCACCGGCAGGGGGTCGGGTTCGGTCGCGCGGACCGGCCGGTTCGCCTGCTGCTATCCGGTCCGGTCGGCGGCTGTCGGGTCGGCCGGACCGACGGCGGCGATGAGGTCCGCCACGCGGTGGTGGGCTTCCAGCGGGTGGCGCAGGTGCCCTTCCGGGTTGATGCTGTAGTGGTTCTGCCGCCCCACTTTGGTGCGCTCGACGTATCCGCTCTCGATCAGGTCGTGCAGGATGAGCTGGACCGCTCGGGTCGTCACCCCCACCCGCTCGGCGATGGCGGGCAGGGTGAGCCGCGGGTCGGTGGCCAGGCAGAGCAGCACGTGGGCGTGGTTGGTCAGGAATGTCCACGACCTGGCCCTCGTCCCCGGCGCGCGGGCTGGTTCGGTCGGGGGCTCTGGCCGCATCGTTCGACCATAGGCGACCTCGCTCGGTGGTCACCACCGGCGTGCGGTGGGACCGTGTGGTGTTGACAGACGAACTGCAGTTCGTCATTCTGGGGGTGCGGAGGGGAGTACCCAACCAGTCCGGGGTCGTCACTACGGCAGCTGAGGTGAGCTGCCCGGTCCTGGCACCACCACGTGCGATCCGGCACGGGTGGTCGGGGAGACCTCCGGTTCACGTGACGTGACCGGAGGTGCTGTCGTGGCTGTTCCCCTGTGGGCGTGGTTTGCCGTCTTGGCCGTGATCCTGGCGATGCTCGCTGTCGACCTGTTCGCGCACCGGCGCGCGCACGTGGTCGGGGTGCGGGAGGCCGCGGTGTGGTCGGCGGTGTGGATCGCGTTCGGGATCGGGTTCGGCGCTGTCGTGTGGTGGACGTGGGGCGCGGAGTTCGCGGGCCAGTACTTCGCGGGCTACGTGATCGAGAAGTCCCTGGCCGTGGACAACGTGTTCGTCTTCGCGATCATCTTCGGCTACTTCGCCGTCCCGAGGGAGTACCAGCACCGCGTGCTGTTCTACGGGGTCCTCGGGGCGCTGGTGTTCCGCGCCGCCTTCATCGCCGTGGGGTCCGCCCTGATCGCCAGTTTCGCCTGGGTGCTCTACGTGTTCGGCGCGTTCCTGGTCGCCACCGGCGTCAAGATGGCCCGCCACCGCGACGAGACCATCGACTCCGAGCGCAGCGTGGTGCTGCGCCTCTTCCGCAGGGTCATGCCCACCACCGACAAGTACCACGGGAACAGGTTCCTGATCCGCGTGGCGGGCCGCTGGGTGGCGACCCCGCTGCTGTCGGTGCTGGTCCTGGTCGAGGTCACCGACATCGTCTTCGCCGTGGACTCCATCCCCGCCATCTTCGCCGTCACCCAGAAGCCCTTCCTCGTCTTCACCTCCAACGCCTTCGCCATCCTCGGCCTGCGCGCCATGTACTTCCTGCTGGCCGACCTGATCCACCGCTTCGTCTACCTCAAGCTCGGCCTCGCACTCGTCCTGGTCTGGGTCGGTGTCAAGATGCTCCTGCTGGAGGTCTACAAAATCCCCACCGGCATCTCCCTCGCCGTCGTCGCCGCCATCCTCGTCACAGCGGTCACGGCCAGCCTTATCCGCACCCGCGGCGTCGAAGCGCGGGCGAGTCACCGGACGAGCACGTGACGAGGACCGCCGGTGTCCCGTCGCCGCGCGCCTGCTAGCCGCCGATCATGACCGTGCCCGTGGCGATGATGGAGCCCGTGGGGGCGGGGGCGGGGTCGTTGCAGGTGGTGGCGGTGTCGCCGTTGCGGGCGGCGGGTTTGTTGTTGATCAGCACCGTTGAGCTGCCCTTGGCCACCGTGCCCTGGTTCGTCGGGGGGACCTGGAAGGTCGACGGGGGCGGCACGATGTGGGGTGGGAGGTTGGTCGCCGTGCTGCCGACGACCGCAGCGGGGGCGCCGCCGATGAAGACGTCGGGGCTGCAGCCGCCGGTGATGGTGCCCGTGAAGGGCAGCGGGGTCGGGGTGGGCACCGGGCCGCCGGGGGAGGGGACCATGACGACGTGGGTGTCGGTGCCGACGACCTTGTCGCCCATCTTCGCCGCGAAGCTCACGTTCGCACCCAGCGCTTGCCGCCCGAAGGGGCCAGCGGGCCCGGCACGCCCTGGGCCGAGCGCAGTGCCATCTTCTCGGCGGGCGGGGCGATGGCGGTGTCCTCGGGCGGCAGGTACGCCGCGCCGACGGTGAGCACGAACGCCGCCCTGGCGGGCATTCCCAGGCTGCTCCACAGGTCGCCGGGGCCGTCGTCGGCGACCGCGAGCACCACCGGCTCGCCGGAGGCGGCCAGTTCGCCGTCGAGGCAGTCCGGGGGGACGGTGTCGGCGAACAGGACCGTGCGCAGGGCGAGGTCGAGCAGGGTGTGCTCGTCGCCGACCTTGGGGGCGCGGGCGGTGACCAGGTAGGACAGGGTGCACCGGCGCACGGGGGCGCGCCGGGACCGGACCGCGCCGCGCTCGTCGCGCACGTCGTCCCAGCCGGACTCGCGCCCGCGCGGGTCGTTGTGCAGGCCGAAGAGGAACAGGTCGATGGCCGCCGACGGGCGCTCGGTCTGCCAGGTCGGCTTGGGCGGGTCCAGCCGCACCGCAGTGCCCTCCGGCAGCGCGCGGCCGAACAGCACGCACAGCGCGTCGTCCACCTCGGTGATCACACCGGCCACTCTCCTCCGCGCGGCGGGGCGGTCCCACGGTCGCCCGCCCGTCCTATCGGCGCGACCGGCCCGCCCGAAGGGGCGGACCTGGCTGCCCTCGCCCACGCCCCGCGGCGACTGCGCCGGACGGGCCGCCCACTCCAAGCTCGGAAGCCGGGAACGACCGCACAGTGAGGGAGACCAGTCGACATGGCCAGCAGCTACCTCGCGCCCGGCGTGTACATGGAGGAGGTCTCCTCCGGTTCGCGGCCCATCGAGGCCGTGGGCACCGCGGTCGCCGCGTTCGTCGGGTTCGCCGAGCGCGGCCCGCTGCACGAGCCGGTGCTCGTGACGAACTGGACGCAGTTCAAGACCACCTTCGGCGACTTCGTGCCGGGCTGCTACCTGGCCCACGCGGTGTACGGGTACTTCCAGAACGGCGGCGGCGTGGCCTACGTCGTGCGGGTCGGGGCGTCCCCGACCGGCGCCGAGGGCAACGGCCAGGCGCCGACCTCGCGGGCCGAGCTGCCCGGGGCTGAGGGCCGCCCGGGGCTGACCGTGTCCGCCCGCTCCGCCGAGGACACCGACCTGGCCGTCGAGATCGCCCCTGACGGCGAGGACACCTTCACGCTCGTGGTCAAGAAGTCCGGCCAACCGGTGGAGACCTTCGAGGGCGTCACCGCCAAGCGCGGCCAGAACCACGTGGCCACCGTCGTGCAGCAGAAGTCCAAGCTGATCACCGTCGAGGAGGTCAAGGGCAAGGCGCTGGCGGTGCCGTCGGCGGGGGAGACCGCGCTGGCCCCGCCCGCGGACGCCAACCTGCCCGCCAAGATCGACTCCGGGGAGTACGTCGGCAACGCCGCCGACCGCACCGGGTTCGCCGGGCTGGAGGCCATCGACGAGATCACCATGCTCTGCGTGCCCGACCTCATGGCCGCCCACCAGGCGGGCGCGCTCTCCGACGAGGACGTCAAGGCCGTGCAGCTGGCGATGATCGCCCACTGCGAGCTGATGGCCGACCGGGTGGCCATTCTGGACACCCCGCCCGGCCTGAAGGCCCAGCAGGTCAAGGACTGGCGGCAGGACTTCGCAGGCTACGACTCCAAGTACGCCGCCCTGTACTGGCCGTGGATCAAGGTCGCCGACCCGGTCGCGGGCAAGCAGGTCCACGTCCCGCCCAGCGGCCACATGGCGGGCATCTGGGCCCGCAACGACTCCTCCCGCGGGGTGCACAAGGCCCCGGCCAACGAGGTCGTGCGCGGCGCGGTCACCCTGGAGCTCACCATCACCAAGGGCGAGCACGACCTGCTCAACCCGATCGCGGTGAACTGCATCCGGTCCTTCCGCGGCCAGGGCATCCGGGTGTGGGGCGCGCGCACGCTCTCCAGCGACCCGGAATGGCGCTACCTCAACGTGCGCAGGCTGTTCAACTACGTGGAGAAGTCGATCCTCCAAGGCACGAACTGGGTGGTGTTCGAGCCCAACGACCCCAAGCTGTGGGACTCGGTCAAGCGCACCGTGACGATGTTCCTGCGCCGGGTCTGGCGCGACGGCGCGCTGTTCGGCAAGTCGCCCGCCGAGGCGTTCTTCGTCAAGTGCGACGCGGAGAACAACCCGCCGGAGAACCGCGACGCGGGAATCCTGACCGTGGAAATCGGCATCGCCCCGGTCAAGCCCGC
The DNA here is from genome assembly GCF_053813445.1 of Actinokineospora lacus. NCBI lineage: Bacteria > Bacillati > Actinomycetota > Actinomycetes > Pseudonocardiales > Pseudonocardiaceae > Actinokineospora > Actinokineospora lacus. The sequence continues at coordinate 63,366 of NZ_JBQERA010000016.1, read as the reverse complement.
CGAGTTCGTCGTGTTCCGCATCTCGCAGTTCGCCGAAGGCGCCGGTCTCGAGGAATAAGGAGTCACCATGGCCGCAGGACTTGGTTCCAACCAGCCGAACGACGCGCTGACCGCCGCGCGGTTCTCCATCACCATCGACGGCTACGAGATCGCCTCGTTCTCCGAGTTGCAGGGCATCACCACGGAGGTGGAGCCGGTGGAGCTGATGGAGTCCACCGACAAGGAGGTCGTCCTGAAGAAGCTGCCCGGCAAGACCAAGCCCGCCACGCTGGTCCTCAAGCGGGGCAAGAACGCCAGCATGGAGCTGTGGGCCTGGCACGAGGCGGTGCTCTCCGGGGACATCGTCGCCGCCCGCAAGAGCTGCTCGCTGATCATGTACGGCACCGACGGCAAACCCGTTGCCCGGTACCACCTCGAGCACGCCTGGCCGTCCAAACTGGAGATCGGCGCGCTGAAGGCCGGGTCCAGCGAGGTGCTGATGGAGACGGTCACGATCGTGTCCGAGCGCATCCAGCGCGTGTCGGTGTGACGGCGGCGGTCACCTCGACGGGCCTGCGCACCGAATACCCGTTCACGCTCCCGCGCGGCTACGTCGACGAGCACGGCCGGGTGCACCGCGCGGGCGTCATGCGCCTGGCGACCGCCCGCGACGAGATCACCACGCAGTCCGACCAGCGGGCCCGGTCCAACCCGGCGTACCTGACGGTCCTGCTGCTGGAGCGCACGGTCACCAGCCTGGGTGAGCTGCCCGCGGTGGACACCTTCGTGGTGGAGAACCTCTTCGCCTCGGACATGGCCTTCCTCCAGGACCTCTACCGGCGGATCAACGCCGACGGGCACACCGAGGTCGCCGTCGACTGTCCGCACTGCGGCAAGGGCTTCGCGGTGGACCTCGCCGGTGATGCCCCGGGGGGATCGTGACGTACGCGGCCGACCGACTCTGGGAGGAGGTCGCGTACGTCGCCTACTACCTGCACTGGCCGTTCGACTCGATCCTCGACCTCGAACACCCGGTGCGCACCCGGCTGATCACCGAGATCGGCAACATCCACACCCGCGGCGAGCAGTAGAGGGGAGGGCGCCATGCGCTGGAAGTTCTGGGACAAGGACGCGGACACGGCGTCCGAACCCCCCGTGGCCGAACCCGCAATGTTCGGACCCGCAGTGCCGGAACCCGCAGTGTCCGAACTGGTGGCGCCCGGACCCGCGGTGCCGGAACCGGTGGCGCCCGAACCGGTGGCGCCCGGACCCGTGGCAACCGGACCCGCGGCACCCGAGTCCCCTGGGCCTGAGTCCGGGCCGCCGGTTCGCGCGGCCCGCGAGTGGGTGCTCCTGCCGCCGCTGACCCCGGTGGTCCGCCCGGTCGCGCCGCTGGTAGTCGGGTCGGCCCCGGTCCGCCCGCCGCTGACCACCCCGCGCCCGGCGGTCACGACCGAGACGGGCATCGTCGGCACGGTGACCGGGCTGGCGCGGGTCCTGCCGCCGCCGCAGGCGTTCGCGCCCGGTCCGGCGCTGCCACGGCCCGCCCCGCGCAGGCGCGTCACCGCGGTGCCGTCGGCGGCCGAACCCGCGCCGCTGACCGCCGCGACGGACGCCTACGTCGGCGAGGCCCGCGAGCCCGCCGAGCCGCACCGCGCGCCGGGGTGGATGCGGTACGTGCCCGAATGGCTGCAACAGCAGCAGTCCGAGCCCGAGCCCGTCGCCATCCCCTCGAACCTGCCCCCGAGCCTCCGGCAGCCCCGGCCGATCGAGCAGGCAGCCCCGGCGCCCGAGCAGGCCCGCCCCGAGCTGATCCGCCCCGAGCGGGTGTCGGAGGCCAGGGCCGAGCCGGTCGAGCGGCCGGCGCACCCCCGGCGCAGGCCCAACCTCGGCCAGGCCCGCCGCCTCGGCCTCGGCGCCCCGGTGTCCCAGTCTCCGGCCGAGTCCGCGGTGCCCGAGCCGCCCCCGGCCGGGACACGCACCGGTTTTCCGTACACAATGGACGGCCTGCGCCGGCTGGACCAGCCCCCGGTGGCGCCGTCCCTCGCCGACGCCCTCGGCGCGCTGGGCCAGGCCCCGCTGCTGCACACCCGCGCCGAACCACCCCCCACGCCGGAGCGGGCATCACCCGAGGTGGCACGGGAGAGCCGTCCGCCCAGCACCCCGGCGCCCGAACCCGCAGAGCCGCCGCCCGCGCCGCCGCGGGCGGCGGACTCCGTGGTGGTGCCGGATATCGTGGCCGTCCCCGTGCCCGCCGACATCGCCGCCGACGTCGGCCGGGCAGGCGACGTCGACGTCGCGGCCGTGCCGGTGTACCGGGGTCCCGCGGTGGACGCCGCCGCCCGCGCCCGCGGCGCCCGCGCGTTCGCCCGCGCGGACGCGGTGTTCCTGCCCGACGCCGCGGGCCCGCTGACGGCCCCCAAGGCCCGCGCGCTCGTCGCGCACGAACTCGTCCACGTTGCCCAGCAGCGCACCCGCGGCCGGACCCCGGACCCCGGAACCGCCGAGGGCCGCGGGATGGAGGCCGAGGCGAGCGCCGTCGAGCGCCGCTACGAGACCACCGCGGCCTCCCGCCCCGCACTGCGCCACCCGCCGACGCCCGCGGCGCCGGAGATGAGCGGCCCGGCCCAGCTCGCCCCCGTTACCCCCGCCGTCCCGGACCCGGTGAACTCGCACTTCGATCCCCCCGCCCGCGAGGAGATCGTCGCGCTGGCGGAGAGCTCGGCGCACCGCGTCGTCGAGGAGTGGACCCACCCCGCGCTCGGTGGACAGCCCGCGCGGGCGCCCGCCCCCAGCGCGGGCGGTGGCGGGTTCGACCGCGCCACCCGCCGCCGGCAGCTGGAAGCGGAGATGCTGGACCTGATCAACGAGGACCGCGCCGAGCAGAACCTGCCGACGCTGGGCTACCTGGAGCCCGGGGACGTCGAGCGCCTCGAACGCCGCCTGGACCGCGAGGAGGTCACCGGCGTGCGCTCCTCCGGCGTCGGGGGCCGGACCCCGCCGCCACCGCTGGCGGGCGGCGCGTTCGGCGACACCGTGTCCTTCACCCAGACCATCGGCGGCGCCACACCAGGCGGTCCCCAGCGTCCCGGAGCCCGCGCACCCCAGACACCGGCGGGGTCACCGGTTGCGGCGGCGTCGCGGCTGGGCCTGGCCGCCGCCCTCACCGGTCAGGCGGGCGGGGAGGCCGAGCGCCTGCCCGCCGTCGAGGGCGGCAGGCTCGGCGACACCGTGTCCTTCACCGAGCGCGGCGGCGACGACCAGTACGTGGGCGGCAGGCGGCCCGAGCGGTCCGCTGAGGACAGTCGAGCGGACATGCACGGCAGCGAGCAGGAGCCGATCGACCTCGACCGCGTCGACCTTGAGGAGCTGACCGCCCGGCTCTACGACCGGCTGCGCGGGCGGCTGCGCCTGGAACTGCTCGTCGACCGCGAACGCGCGGGCCTGCTGACCGACTTCCGATGAGGGAAAGGAGACAACCGTGCCTCTGAGTGACAGCAGCACCATCGCGCTCGCCAACCGGTTCGTCGTGCGCATGTCCGGCAAGTCCGAGTACGACCTGGGCAGCTGGACCAAGGCCGACGGCCTGGACGTGAGCTGGGACGTCGCCGAGTACCGCACCGGCGACGCGGGCAACGAGCGCTTCTACTTCCCCGGCAACACCAAGTACAGCAACGTCAAGCTGACCAGGGCGGTGTCGGAGGAGACCAAGAAGGTGCGCACCTGGCTGGACAAGAACTCCTTCGAGTTCGAGCCGTTCGTCGGCAAGATCGAGCTGTACACCGCCAAGCAGGCCGACGGCCCGGTCACCGACTGGGAGCTGCGCGACGTCATGCCGATCAAGTGGGCGGTCACCAGCTTCGACGCGGGCGCCAGCCAGGTGTCGCTGGAAACCCTCGAATTAGTCCACAAAGGATTCCTGCTCGACGAGCGGAAGCTGTTCTAGAACTCGGAGGAGGTGCGCCGTGGCGATGAGCGTGAACGCGATGCTCGCCCTTACCGTGCGGTTCCACGTCTCGGTCGACGGCGTGGACCTCGGCGGCTGGGCGCGCTGCAAGGGCCTGGCCGTGAAGTTCAACCCGCACAAGGTGAAGGAGGGCGGCAACTACCTGTACCAGCCGGTGCTGCCCGGCTTCCTGGAGTACTCCGAGGTCACGCTGGAGCGCGCCATGGACAAGGCGGGCGCGGCCAGCGTGCAGGCGTGGCTGCGCAACCGCGCGCAGGCGTGGGTGCAGTCGATGCTCGGCGCGCCCGGCGGTACCGCCCAGATCACCCTCTACGACGCCCACGCCCAGGAGGTTACCTCCTGGCACCTGCGCAACGTCTACCCCAGCAGCTGGAAGGGCCCCGACCTCGACGCCTTCACCCTCGGCGTGGCCATCGAGTCGCTGACCCTGGTGCACGAGGGGTTCCTCTGATGACCGGCTTCGACGTGGCGATGTCCGGCGGCCCTGCCGACCGGGCCGTCAGCTCGGTCACCGCGCCAATGGACACCGCCCACGGCGCTGCGTCGGCGGTGGTGGGCGCCGGGATCGGCGCCGCCGTGGTGGCGGGGGCCCGGGTCCCCGCGCTGCTGTACTGCGTCAACCCGCTGACCCCCGGGGTGGTGAACTTCGACTTCAACCCCGAGAAGATCGCCGTCAAGCGCACGGCGACCTACACCGTGCGCCCGAACATGCAGGGGATGCAGAGCCCCGGCGGCGCGTCCGGCACGATCACCAAGGTCGTGCAGGCCCCGCAGATCACCCTCAGCAAGGTGATCTTCGAGGGGCTCACCGCCAAGCTGCGCTGCGACCAGCTGCTGCGCTGGATGAGCCCGTTCAGCGGCCCCGGCTCCATGGGCATCGGCGGCGCGACGCTGGAGACCACGCTGCCGAAGCTGACCTTCCAGTGGGGGCCGCCGATGGTGGCGTTCATGTACGAGGTGCGGCTGGTGTCGGTGTCCATCGCCTACGTCCGCTTCGACGTCACCGGCATCCCGCTGCGCGCCGAGGTGGACCTGTCGCTGCGCGAGCAGCCGAGCGTGCTGGCCAGCCTGCCGACCAACCCGACCTCCGGCGGCCTGCCGGGCAGGCGCACGCACACCGTCGGCGAGGGCGAGACGCTGGCCGCGATCGCCACGAAGCACTACGGCAGGCCGGGGCTCTGGCGGCGCGTCGCCGAGGTCAACGGCATCACCGACCCGAGCAGGCTGCGCCCCGGCCGCACGCTCTACCTGCCCAACCCCCACGAGCTGACCGGGGGCGCGGCATGACGAGCCTGTTCAGCGACCGCTCGGCGGTGGTCATGCCCGCGGTGTCGGTCGGTCATCCCGTCGGCATCCCGATGATGCCCAACCACTCCCAGTTGCTGGTGCGCGCGGTCGTCGACACCCACCTGCACCTGCCGGACATGTTCGAGCTGACCTTCGCCGACGACGCCGGGACCGTGGTGGCCGACACCGGCCTGCGCATCGGCGCGGTCGTGACGGTCAAGGGCCGCGAGGCGGGCGGCACCGACACCGAGCTGATCACCGGCGAGGTGACCGCGATCGAGGCGCTCTGCCAGGACGCCATGATCCTCACCGTCGTGCGGGGCTACGAGAAGGCGCACCGCCTGCAACGGGCCCGGCGCACCCGCACGTTCGTCAACATGACCGATTCCGACATCGCGCGCAAGGTCGCCCAGGGCGCGGGTCTGCGGATCGGCACGATCGAGGCGTCCACCGGCACGCACGCCCACATCGCCCAGATCGCCCAGACCGACTGGGAGTTCCTGCTCTCCCGGGCCCGCGAGATCGGCTACGAGACCGGTGTCGCGGGCGGGAAGTTCTTCTTCCGCAAGGCATCGGGGTCATCCGGCGGCGGTCTCGGCGGGCTCGCCGACGCGGCGGCGTCGATGGTCGGGCTCGGCTCGACGCTGACGTTCAAGGACAACCTGCACACGTTCCTGCCCAGGATGAGCGCGGCCAACCTCACCCCGGACGTCGAGGTGCGGGTGTGGGACGCGAAGGCGGCCACGGTCGTCGTCGGCCGCTCGGACGCGGTCACCGGGACGGCGACGGTGGACGACGACCCCAAGGCGCTGGCGCAGTCGTTCACCGACGGGTTCTCCCTGCCCATCCCGATCCCCGCGCCGCCGCCGTTGCCGGGGATGCCCGCGCTGAACCTGGGCTCCGCGCCGAGCCCGACCGCCTTCCTGGTCGTCGACCGCCCGGTGGCCAGCGGGCCGAGCGCGCAGAGCGCCGCCGAGCAGGTCGCCCGCAGCGTGGCCGACCACATGGCGAGCACCTTCGCCGAGGCCGACGGCGACGCCAACGGTGACCCGGCGATCCAGGCCGGGGCGTCGGTCACCGTGGCCGGGGTGCCGGAGCAGTTCGCCGGGTCGTGGGTGGTGACCAACGCCCGGCACATCTTCGACCCGACCGAGGGCGGCTACCACACGCGCTTCGTCGTCAGCGGCAGGCAGGACCGCTCGCTGCTGCGCCTCACCGCCGCGGGCGCCGCCCGTTCGAGCCCCACCGACGGGCTGGTGTGCGCGGTGGTCACCAACGCCCAGGACCCGGACAGGAAGGGCAGGGTCAAGGTGGCCATGCCCTGGCTGTCCCCGGACTACGAGTCCGACTGGGCGCGGGTGGCGCAGGTCGGCGCGGGCAGGCGCAGCGGGGTGCTGTTCGTGCCCGAGGTCGGCGACGAGGTCCTGGTGGGCTTCGAGTTCGGCGACGCCCGGCGGCCGTACGTCCTGGGTGGACTGATCAACGACAACTCCGCGTACGGGCACCTGTCCAGCGCGGTGAACGGCTCCGGCGCGGTCGTGGAGCGGGGGATGGCCTCGCCCGCGGGCAACCGGCTGCTGTTCCGCGACGAGCTGCCGCCCGGACCGCCCGGCGCCGCGCCGCCGACGAAGTCCGAGATCGTGCTCGGCACCGGCGACGACCAGCTCGCCCTGCGCATCGACCAGGCCGCCGGGACCGTGGCCATCACGTGCAACCCGACCCCGCCGGTCAGCAAGGGCCTCGGTGAGCTGACCATCGAGTGCGGCCAGGGAAAAGTCACGATCAAGGCAGGGCTTGGCGGGCTGTCGCTGGAAACCGACGGCGCGCTGTCCCTGAAAGGCCAGACGGTCAAGGTCGAAGGTCAGATGCTGACCGAGATCAAGGGCCAGATGATCAAGCTGAACTAGGAGGCCGGACGTGTCGGCAGACTTCGTGGGCGCCGGGTGGGCCTTCCCGCTCGGGGTCGGCGCCCAGGGCGGCATCGCGCTCGTGCGCCGCGAGGTGGAGTTGGAGCAGGCGATGCGGCTGATCCTGGCCACCTACCCCGGCGAGCGGCCGATGCGGCCGGACTTCGGCAGCCGCATCCGCGACTTCGTCTTCCGGGCGATCGACCCGGCCACCATCGCCGAACTCGCCCACGAGGTCCGCAGGGCGCTGCTGCGCTGGGAGCCGAGGGTGGACGTCGAGGTCGTCGACGTGCGCCCGAACCCGGACTCGGGGGGCACGCTGTTCATCGACATCCGCTACCGCACCAAGGACACCAACGACCGCCGCAACCTGGTCTTCCCGTTCTACACCATCCCCGAGGACGGGAGTGATTACTGATGCCGCTGCCGACGCCCAACCTCGACGACCGCCGCTTCCAGGACCTGGTGGACGACGCCAAGCGGATGGTGATGCGCCGCTGTCCCGAGTGGACCGACCACAACGTGTCCGACCCCGGCGTGACGCTGATCGAGACCTTCGCGTACATGACCGACCAGCTGCTGTTCCGGCTCAACCAGGTGCCCGACCGGCTGTACGTGAAATTCCTGGAGATGATCGGGCTTCGGCTCATCCCGCCCGCCACCGCGCGGGTGCCGGTGACGTTCTGGCTCTCGGCGCCCGCCATCGCGCCGGTCGGCATCCCCGCGGGGACCGCGGTGGCGACCGTGCGCACCGACGTGGAGGAGTCGGTGGTCTTCTCCACCGACCGGGCGCTGTCGGTCATCCCGTGCGCCCTGCACGCCGTGGCCACCCGGACCGCAGGCGATGACGAACCGGTGTTCCGCACTGACGCGCTGCGGATGGGGGAGACGTTCCCGGCCTTCTCCGCGGTGCCCGCGCCGGGCGACGTGCTGCTGGTGGGCTTGACCTCGGCGGTGCCGCACTGCGTCGTCCGGCTGGACATCTCCGCGGCCGTCGAGGGCGTCGGGGTGCACCCGGACCACCCGCCGCTGGTGTGGGAGGCGTGGACCGGGTCGGACTGGGCGCGCTGCCCGGTGGGCAAGGACAGCACCGGCGCGCTGAACACCGTCGGCGAGGTGCTGGTGCACGTGCCCGGCACGCACGAGGTGAGCGTGGTCGCCGGGGAGCGGGCCGGGTGGCTGCGGGCGCGGGTGGTGCTCGTCGACCAGCAGTTCCCGACCTACACCGCCGCGCCGGTCATCGGGGCGCTGGCCGCGGGGACCGCGGGCGGAACCGTGGAGGCGGTGCACTGCGAGATCGTCGAGGATGAGGCGCTGGGGATGTCCGAAGGTGTTCCCGGGCAGTCGTTCGCCTTGGAGCGGGGCCCGGTGGTGGCCGACGGGGCGGTGCTGGAGGTGTCCTCGGAGCAGGGCTGGCAGGAGTGGGCCCGGGTCGAGCACTTCGTCGCCAGCGGGCCGGACGACCGGCACTACGTCCTCGACGCCGCCGCCGGAATCGTCTACTTCGGACCAGCGATTCGCGAGCCGGACGGCGGGCTCCGCAGGCACGGCGCGGTTCCGCCGCCGCAGACCGCGATCCGGCTGCGGTACGCCGTCGGCGGCGGCAGGCTGGGCAACGTCGGGCGGGGGACCATCCAGACCCTCAAGTCGTCCATCCCGTTCGTGGCGGCGGTGGAGAACCCGCGCGCGGCGGTCGGCGGCGTCGACGGCGAGACCGTCGAGCAGGCCAAGGCCCGCGGCCCGATCCTGCTGCGCACGCGCAGCCGCGCGGTGACCGCGGAGGACTACGAGGCCATCACCCGCGAGGCCGCCCCCGACGTGGCCCGCGTCCGGTGCGTCACCGCGGGCGACGACGAGGCCGACGCGGGCTCCCTGCGGGTGCTCGTCGTGCCCGCCGCGGCGCAGAGCGAGGGCCGCGTCGAGTTCGCCGACCTGGTGCCCGGCGACGACATGCTCGCCCGCATCACCGACCGCCTCGACTCCGTGCGCCTGATCGGGACCCGGGTCCTGGTGTCCCCGCCGCGGTACCGGGGGGTGACCGTCGTGGCCCGGCTCATCGCCCGCCCGCGCGTCGACCAGGTCCGGGTGCGCACCGAGGCGCTGGCGGCGCTGTACGGGTTCCTGAACCCGATCAGCGGCGGGCCCGACGGCCTCGGTTGGCCGTTCGGGCGGCCGGTGCAGGCCGGGGACGTGTACGCGCTGCTCCAGCGGGTGCGGGGGGTGGACATGGTGGAGGACGTCCGCCTGTTCGGCGCGAACCCGGTGACCGGCGAGCGCGGCGCGCAGACCCAGCGCCTTGAGCTGGACCGCCACAGCCTGGTGTTCGGCTACGACCACCACGTGAAGATCGAGGACCACTGATGCGCGGCCTGCTCCCCGGGCTGGCGAGCCCGGCCCCCATGCTGGACCTGCTGCCCGCCGTCTACCAGGAGGACCCGTTCACCGCGCGGTTCCTGGCGGGGTTCGACGACGTCCTGGCGCCGGTCTTGTCCACTGTGGACTGCCTGGTCGACTACCTCGACCCGCTGCTGGCGCCCGCGGACTTCCTGGCCTGGCTGTCGGGCTGGGTGGGCATCGACCTCGACGAGGGCTGGCCGCTGGAGCGGCGGCGGGCGGTGGTGGCGACCGCGGTGGAGATGTACCGGATGCGGGGGACCGTCGCCGGTTTGCGCGCGCACCTCGAGGTCCTGACCGGCGGCGAGGTGGACATCGCCGACAGCGGCGGCGTCGCCTGGTCGGCCAACCCGGCCGCCGACCTCCCCGGCGAGGCCCACCCCCGGATGGCCGTCCGCGTCCGCGTCGACGACGTGTCCCGCATCCCGGCCGACCTGGTCGAGGCCGCAGTAGCCGCGGGCAAACCAGCCCACGTCGTCCACCGCGTCGAGGTGACCACATGATCGTCTGCAAGGGCTGCGGCCACCACAACGCCGAGACCGACACCTTCTGCGGCCAGTGCGGCGCGTTCCTGGAGTGGACGGGCGAGCGGGTCACCCCACCCCCGCCCCCGGCGGCTGAGGAGGAGGACCAGGTCGAGCCGAAACGCGGCCTCCTGTCCAGGCTCCACTCGGCCATCTACGCCGACGTGGGCAACCGCCCACCAGTGGAAAGCGCCTCCCGACCTGGCACCCCCACCGCCAGACCTGGCACCCCCACCGCCAGACCCGGCACCCCCACCGCCAGACCCGGCACCCCGGCCACCCCCGCCCGCCCCAGCGCCCCCGCGACACCACCGCGCCCCACCGCCCCACCCCGCCCAGCAGGCGCCGCCCCCGCCCCACCCAAACCACCCCCGCCAAAGCCACCACCCCCCATGCCACCCGCCGCCCCAGGCGCGGCCCCACCCAAACCCCCGGTGTCGCCCGTGGCTAGCCCTCCGAAACCGCCTCCCATGCCGCCCGCAGCCCCGGGTGCTGCAGGACCACAGAAACCACTTACTCCCATGCCGCCTGCCGTGTCGGGTGCGGCTCCGCCGAAACCTCCGTCGCCGCCCGTGGCAGGGCCGCCGAAACCGCCTCCCATGCCACCCGCAGCGCCGGGCGCGGCCCTGTCGAAGCCTCCGCCCTCGGCCGGAGTGCCAAGGCCGACCACTCCGACCACTCCGGCCGCACCGCCGCTGTCCGCGCCGTCAGCCGCGACCGTCGCCGCGCCGCCGAAGCCGCCCGCGCTGCCCGTGAGCGCGCCCGCGAAGCCGCCCACGCCGCCTGCCGCGCCGCCGAGAGCACCCGCGCTGCCGGTGGCGGCGCCGCCGAAGCCGCCTGCCGTCCCCGGGACATCGCCGTCGATACCGCTTGCGCCGCCCCGGGCGCCTGCCGCACCGGTCGCGCCGGTGGCAGGCCCGCCGACGCCGCCCGCGCTGCCGGTGGCCGCACCTCCCCGGCCGCCCCAGCCGCCCGCCGCACCGGCCGTGCCCGCCGCTGTTCCGCCGCCTGCCGTCCCCGCGGCACCGCCGCCCGCGCCGCCGAGGAGTGCTGACGTGCCCGAGATGCCGAAACTCCCGTCGGTCGAGGACAAGGCGGCGGCGCGGAACCTGGTCGTGCCGGTGGCGGGGGCCGGGCAGCACGGGAAGGGGGAGCTGCCTCAGGAGAGCAGGCAGGCCGCGCCGGTCAGCAAGAAGCGGGCGCCGACGCACAAGCTGAAGCCGGGGGAGCTGGTCTGCGGGGAGTGCGGTGAGGGAAATCCCGCCACCCGCAAGTTCTGCAGCCGGTGCGGGACCTCCCTCGCCGAGGCCGACGTCGTCAAGGTCCCGTGGTGGCGGCGGCTCCTGCCCAAGGGCGGGGCGAAGGTCCGCAAGACCGGGGACCGCCCGAAGGGGACCCGGCAGGGGAAGTCCGCGTTCGCCGAGGGGGCGGGCCGGGTCTTCGAGACCGTGCGGCGGGTGGCGGCGGTGCTGCTGCTGGTCGCCGGGATCGCCTACGGGGTGTCCGGGCAGTTCCGCGGCTGGGTCAACGAGCGGGCGCTGACCGCCAAGCAGTGGGCCGAGGAACTGGTGCTGCCGCAGTACGACCCGGTCTCGCCGGTCTCGGTCAGCGCGACGAAGGAGCTGCCCAACCGGCCGGGATCGGCGGCGGTGGACGGCAACACCAAGTCGTTCTGGAGCGCGCCGGGCACCAGCAAGCCGATCCTGGTGCTCACCTACGACCGGCCCGTCGACCTCGAACGCGCCATCGTGCGGACCGGGGCGCAGGACGGTTTCCAGAGCATGCACCGGCCCCGGAAGCTGCACCTGGTCTTCTCCACCGGCCGCACCGCCGACGTCGAGCTGAAGGACCACCCCGACCCGCAGGAGGTCAGCTTCGAGCAGGGCGAGGGCGCCACCGGCGTGGAAATCCACGTCGTGGACGTGTTCCAGTCGGTCAAGGGCACCGACCTGGCGTTTTCCGAGATCGAGATGTTCGTCCGCAGGTAGGAAGACCGCCCGGGACCGGGCACGACAGGCAACCGTTGACGGCAGGCAGTGCGGGGTTCACCGACCGCACTGCCTGCCGTTCCTCGTCCACCGACAGGACCTGCGGACGCGTCACCAGTCGTTGCTGGGGAACGGTGTCCGCGTTGTCGCACCCAGTGGCCATCTCCGGATGCCGTGCAAGTCCGATCGGGAGTGAACACGACCTCGATGCTGATACGCGGGCTGACTTGGGCGGCGCCGCTCCCAAGCGCCGGCCTGGTGCCGACCGGGCGCACCACGCCTCGGCAGCCCTCAGGCGAGACCCAGCGCGACGATCCGCTCTCCTGGTACCGCAGGCGCGCCGCGCTTCGCTGTCGCGTCGGCCGATGGCCTCTCAGCCCCGGGTCAGGAACTCCGGCGGTGACATCGACGGGTACACCACCAGCAGCGGGCCCTTCGCGCTGATCTCCGGCAGCACCCCGTCCACAGTGGCCACGACGGTGCGCTGGCCGATCGACGCCTTGGGGAAGACCAGCAGCGGCACGCTGAACGCGCCCTCGTTGGACGTCACCGCCGTCGCGATCTCCACCGACTCCAGGTAGCGCACGCGCACGGCGGTGTCCGCGGGGAACCCGGCGCCGCTGACGTTGGTGACCCGCCCCGGCCTGCTCACCCCGGGGTTGACCACCAGGGCGGGGGTGCTGCCGACCCCGCGCAGGCCGACCAGGCGCGGCCCGCCCGGCGCGTCGCTGGTGATGATGAGGCCGCCGACCCTCGGCCCGGCGACGGTCGGCCGGAACCGCACGAGCACCGAGCACGACGATCCCGACGCGACGACCGCGCAGTCGGTGGAGCGCACGGAGAAGTCGCTCGGCAGGGCCGGGACCACCGAGGCGACGGTCATCGGCGAGCCGCCCGCGTTGGTGACGGTCAGCGTGCCCGTCGGCTCGGTCGAGAGCAGCAGGCGCGTGCCGAAGTCCAGTGGGGCCGGGACGACGGTCAGCTCCGGGCCGTCGGGGACGACCGGGACGTCGGAGCCCTCGCCGCGCAGGTCGACGCCGAACTCGCGGCCGTCGGCGAGGCGGACCACCAGCCTGCCCGCCCGGGGTCCCGGCGCGGTCGGGGTGAACGCGACCCCCGCCAGGCACTCGCCCAGCCGGTGCAGGGCCACGCCCACGCACGTGTCGGCCCCGGGGGTGAAGTCGGCGCCGTCCACGGTGATCGAGGCGATCCTCAGCGGTCCGGCGCCGACCACGCGCAGGGTGGCCGTGCGGTTGAGCGTCGTGCCCACCTCGGCGGCGCCGAAGTCCACCGGGTCGGCGGCGATGGCGGGCTGGAACGTCCGCACGAAGCCGTCCCAGGACTCGTTGGTGTCGCCGGGGACGAGGTCGTCGGCGCGGGAGTCGAAGGCGACCCGGGAGCCGTCGGCGCTGAGGCTCGGCACGCCCTCGCCGTCGCTCAGGTCCAGGATCAGGTCGCTCGGGGCGAGTCCGCTGTCGTTCCCACCCGCGCAGGTCTGGTCCGGCAGCAGGACGTCGGCGCAGTCGGTGCCGACTCCCGGCGAGGCCAGCACCCCGGGGAACCGCTCGGGGCCCGCGTCGAGCACGAGGTCGCGCACGACGACCTGGCAGTCGGTGCGCGCGTCCCGCGCCGCGTCCGGGGGCGGGACGGCCAGGGAGTCGGACCGGCGCAGGCACGAGCTGTCGGACGGCGCGCGGTCCACACCGTCGTGCATGTCCGGCGAGTCGGTGACGAACGCGAGGTAGCGGGCGTCTGCCGACAGCGCGGGCCGGGCGCCGTTGCGCAGTTCACCGGCGGTGTTGCGGGAGACGATCCGGGACCTCTCCTCGGCCCGGCGGACCACGTACACGTTCGGCTGGCCGGCGAGCGGGTACCACGCACCGTCGCCGGTCTGGTACTCCTCGGCCTCGAACGCCACCACCGAGCCGTCCGCCGAGATCGCCGGGAACCGCATGCCCGCCTCGCGGCTGGTGCCCAGGAACTCACCCTCCTCGTCATAGTCCACTCGGGACACGAACCTGGTTCCCAGGTGCACCAAGATGATCGCGGTGAAGTCGGGGTCCGCGTACCCCTGCCCGGCCAGGCGCAGCAGCGGCCGGTGCCGCAGGCCCGGCTCCGGTTCGCTGTAGTCCACGACCATCGCGGCGTGCGTGCCGTCGGCGGACAGGGCCCCGTCATAGGCGCCGACGGGGAAGGTGCCGTCCTTGAGGTCCGGGGAGACGGTGGCGATCGGCGTCGACGGCGCGCCGTCGAGCAGGTCGCGGTGCCTGACCACCCACACGGTGCCGAACTCGCCCAGGGACGCCTCGTCCGTCCACAGGACACGGCGGCCGTCGGCGGACAGGCGGGGCGTGCGCGGGTGGCCATCGTAGTAGTGGGACGCGGTGATCCGGTGGTACCGCGGGGCGCTGTCGTCGAGCCGCCCGTCGCGGTCGGCGTCGCGGTCGAGGACCACCACGTCCGGGGCGCTGTCGTTGAAGACGCCGTCCGTGACGACGGCGATGTTCGTCGCCGTGGTCACGAACGCGACGAAACGGCCGTCGGCGGAGATCGCGGGCTGGCTGCTGTCGCCGTCGGGGGACCGGTCGTACACCGGCTCGCCCTCTGACGGCTCGTGCCCGAGGCTGACCTGCGTCGTCACCCCGGTGTCCAGGTCGCGCGCGAAGACGTTCGCCGACCCGTTGTTGTCCAGGTCGGTGTAGGAGCCGCGCGAGGAGAACACGATGTGCCGCCCGCCGCCGGAGATCGCGGTCTCCACCGCGTGGTGCTCCAGCAGCGACCCGTCCGACGGACGCGTCACCAACAGCGTCTGCCCCGGCGCGACCTCGGCGCCCGCCCGCGGCACGGGCACCCCCGAGACCAGCGCCACACCCGTGACCACGACAAGACCGAGCGCGCCGCGGCGGACCGCGGCCGACCCCGCTGCGCGCACCAGAGACCTCCACTATGCCGATTCTCCCGCCCACGGTAGGAAACCCACGCGTGCGGGACACCCGGTGCGCGGGTGGCGAAGCGGTCGGCCCCGGCCGCCCGATGGGGCAGCGCGCGCTGCCCGACCCGGCACCCCGCGCGGCGTCCCGGGTGCGGGCAACGCTCGCGACACTTCCCGGCATGGGAGCCACCACGTCGCTGGCGGGCCGCGAGCTGGCCGCCACCCCGGGCCAGACGGTCACCACGTCCGTGCGCGTCAACAATTCCGGTCCGCTCGTGGACCAGTTCACGGTGGACGTCGTCGGTGAGTCCCGGGAGTGGGCGACGGTCAGCCCGCAGGTCGTCAACCTCATGCCCGGCCAGGACGCCGAGGTCGTGGTGACCTTCGCGCCGCCGCGCTCGGCGGAGGTGCCCGCCGGTCCCGTCCCGTTCGGGGTGCGGGTCGCCTCGCGGGAGGACCCGCTGGGCTCCCGGGTGGAGGAAGGCGCCGTCCTCGTCGCCCCGTTCACCGACCTGCAGGTCGAACTGGTGCCCAAGACCTCCCACTGCAGGCGCCAGGCGCGCCACGAGCTGGTCGTGGACAACGCGGGCAACTCCCCGATCGCCGTCGAGCTGCACACCTCCGACCCGGAGGACCAGTTGCAGCTGACGCTCGACCACACCGCGCTGACCGTGCAGCCGGGCACCTCGGCGTTCCTCAAGCTGCGCGCCCGCCCGCACGACCGCTTCCTGCGCGGCCCGGACCGCAGGCTCCCGTTCCAGGTCACCGCGATCGCGCCCGAGACGCCGCCGGTGCACGCCAACGGAACCGTCGTGCAGCAGCAGTTGCTGCCCAAGTGGCTGCTGCCCGCCCTGGTGATCCTGCTCGTGCTGGCGATCGTGCTGGCCACGCTGTGGTTCACCGTCCTGAAGCCGACCCTGAAGTCCGCGGCGCGCGAGGCGGCCGTCGAGGCCGCCGTGGAGCAGCAGGCGGAGCTGACCGCCAAGGCCGACAACGCCGCCGCGCAGGCCGCCGCGGCGGAGCAGAAGGCCGACGCCGCGCAGAAGGCGGTGCAGGACGGCGGCCTGGCCCCGTCAGCCGCGCCCGAGGTGGTCTCCCCCGGCGGCGTGGACATCTCCAGCGGCAGCACGGTCGACTTCCGGATCACCGCTGACTCCCCGTTGCAGCCGGACTCGACGGTGTTCACCACCTTCACCGCCGAGCCGGGCGTCCCCGCCGAGAAGACCCTGGTGATCACCGACATCCTGCTCCAGAACCCCCGCGGCGACGCCGGTCTCCTGCAACTGCGCCGCGGCGACCGCGTTCTCCTGGAAGTCGGCCTGGCCAACTTCCGCGACCTGGACTACCACCTGGTGGAGCCCTGGACCTTCGCGCCGGGGGAGGAGCTGGTGCTCGCGGTGAGCTGCCAGGCCCCCACGAACGTGACCTGCAAGCCCGCGGCGTCGTTCTCCGGCAGGCTGGCGGGCTGAGATTCAGCGGAACGCGGCCAGCCTGCGCAGTTCGGTGTCCAGGAGCGGGCCGCGGACGATGGTGACGGGGTCGTCGCCGCCGCCGAGGCCCGCCTGCAGGGTCAGGCGGCGGGCGGGGGCGCCGAGGCCGCCGCGCAGGACGCGGCGGACGGCGCGGCGGTCGGGGCCCGTGCACTGGGGGTCGGCGGCGGCGATCGCGGCCAGCCGGGCGTAGCCCAGCACCAGTGACTCATGTGGACAGTTGTGGACCTGGTCCAGCAGGTGCTGGACCAGGGAACCGCCGCGCACGTGGCGAAGGGAGCGCAGCATCCGGTCGGCGGTGCGCTGGATCGAGGGGGTGGGGGAGCGCAGCGCGCAGGCCACGACGGCGAGCAGGTCAGGCCCTTCGGCGGGGGTGAGGTCCAGGTAGCGCAGGGCGCCGAGCAGCATCACCGTGGCGTGGCGGCTCACCCGGGAGGGGACCGTGGTGGCGGCGCGGCTCAGGATCGGCTGGTACCGGGCCGGGTCCCATTCGGTGAGGACGGTGGCGGGCTGGGTGGCGGCCAGGACGGTCAGCAGGCTCGTCACCGCGTCCCATTCGGCGATGCGGTGCGGCGGCGCCCACGGCGTGGAGAGGTGGGAGTGGAGGGCGTCAGCGTCCAAGGCGACGAGCCAGTCGGCCAGCACGGGCAGGGCGGCGGCGTGGTCGAGGGTGTCGGGAACCCACTGGGCCGCGTCGCCGGGTTCGCTGGAGAACTGCTGGAAGTGCAGGTTGCCGAAGTCGGCGAGGCGGTCGGGGCCGCGGGCCGGGAAGACCGGCGCCGCCGCCTCGGCGAACCGGGCGCGGGCGGCGTCGAGCAGGGCCGGGCCGGACCGCCCGGCGCCGTCCGCCGGGGGCCGGGCCCGCAACGCGGCGGCGATGGCGTTGACGACGGGGGCCACCGCGCCGATGCGGTCGTGCCGGTCGGCGGCCATGCCGGTGAGCAGCACCGGGGGCCGCGACACCGCGCGGGCGCGGGCGGTGACAGCGTTCCGCAGGGCGGGGATCACGTTGTCGTCGCT
The DNA here is from genome assembly GCF_053813445.1 of Actinokineospora lacus. Classification (NCBI taxonomy): domain Bacteria; kingdom Bacillati; phylum Actinomycetota; class Actinomycetes; order Pseudonocardiales; family Pseudonocardiaceae; genus Actinokineospora; species Actinokineospora lacus. The sequence continues at coordinate 45,878 of NZ_JBQERA010000016.1, read as the reverse complement.
GTGGGCGGAGGTCAGCATGGCGGCCAGGCTCGCGGCGGCGCGGACCAGGTTGTCGGGGACCGCGGTGGTGGTGAGCCAGTCGGCCAGCACGGCCTGGCACTCGCCGCGCCAGAGCGTGGTGGAGTGGAGCAGGGCGCGGGCGGTGTCGGGGTCGCCGGTGAGCAGGGCGGCCACCGCGTCGGCGTCGTCGATCTCCCACTCCAGGAGGAACTCGCCCAGGAGGGCGGCGCGTTCGGGGTCGCGGGCGCGGGCCGCGCGGTGGGCGGCGGCCAGGCGGCGCCAGCAGGCCGCGCCGTGGCGGGAGAGGCGGTGGCGGCGGTAGGTCCGCTCGACGCTGCGGACCCCGCCCAGCAGGGCGAGCGAGGCCAGCGCGGCGAGCCGGGAGTCACCGGTCAGGACGAGGTCGACCGAGGCCAGGAAGTCCTCGACGGTGGCGTCACCCTGCTCGACGCGGCTGATGAGGGCCAGCGCCCTGGCGGTCGGCGCCCACGCCGCTGACGGCGCGGCGTGTTCCAGCTCCGCCGCGGTTCTCGGGTCAATGCGCTCCACATCGGACAGGATCACCGCTGCCTCATCGTCAGGGACGGAAGTGATGCGGGCCAACAGATCGGCGTCCAGGATGGTCCCGCTGCCCCGGCGCGGCACCTCGATCGTCCACACGGGATCGGGGATGTCCGCCGATTCGGGGCTGGGCACCAGCGCGGCCAGCGCCGTCATCGCGACCCGGTCGACCGTGCCCACCACCCGAGCGCCGAAGCGGTCGATGATGGTGCGCCGGGTGGCGACCGGGTCACCGGCGGCCTCCGAGCGCAGCAGCGCGCTGGGAATGGCCTCGGCCACCATCGCCCGCCACTGCCGCGCCTGCGGCGACAGCGGGTGCCAGCCGAGCCGGACCAGGGTCTCGCCGATCAGCTCGGGCGACTTGCCGCGCCCCAGCCAGTCGATCCCGCGGATCAGCCACCGCTCGCGCTGCGGGTCCTGGCCCATCCGCACGGCCAGGTCGAGCAGCACGGCGGCGACGTCCTCGGCGGGGCGGTCCACCGAGATCACCCGCCGCAACAGCGACTCCGACACCGGGACGAGCCCGCGCCTGCCCACGTAGTGGTACGCCGCCAGCCGCCGGGCGGGGTCGGTCTCCTCGTCCACGACCGGCAGCACCGACTCCGCCGCGCCGTGGACCGGCGCCACGAACCACGCCGCGGGCAGCCGCAGCGGGACCGACGCCGGTGACGGCGTCGGCAGCCCCAGCCCCGCCAGCGCGGCCGCCTCCTCCTCGGTCGCCACCCCGGTGCGCCACGCCAGGTACGCCGTCTCCACCCCGGCGGGCGTCGACAGGTCGAAGGGCCGCAGCGCGTCCAGCAGCGCGGTGGCCACCGGCTGCTCCCAGCCCGCCCGCCAGCTCACGTGCCGCAGCACGGCGGCCACGGTGTCCAGCAGGTCCAGCGCCGAGACCGCGGGGTGCGCCGACAGCGCCGCCGCGCCGCCCCTGCTCAGCGGGTCGGCCGCGCCGTCCAGCCAGGTCGGCAGCCACGGCAGCCAGGCCAGCGCCGCGCGCCGGTCCGCGGCGGTGGCGTCGGGCAGCGCGGGCGGCGTGCCGCGCCGGTCGGGGTCCACCTGGGCCAGCTCGCGGCCGATCCGGTCGGCCAGCACGATCGCGGGCCCGCCGCGGTGCGGCGCCGGGACCTGGGGCTCGTTGGCGTTGAGCTGCCTGCCCGCCACAGCCGCGAACAGCCACCGCAGGTGCCGGTGGGCCGCCGCGCGCTCGGCCGGGGTGGCCCCCTCGCCCAGCCACACCGCGCCCAGCCACCGGCCCTGCCCCCGCACGGCCGCGTCGCCCACCCAGCCCAGCGCCCGCCGCCGCTCCCGCTCGGTGTCCGGGCCCGGGGCGACGCCGTCGAGCACCGCCATCGCGAGGCGGGCCGCCGCGCGCTCGGGCCCGACCACCCCGTCCAACGCCGTCCGCAGCGCGGCCGGGTCCCCGGGGGTGGCCAGCGCCCACGCCGTCAGCGCCGCGGTGAGCGCGGGCCCCACGGGCTTGGCCAGCAGCGACGGCCCGAACTTCGGCGCCGGGGCGTGCCCGATCAGCAGGTTCTTGCCGTCCTTGTCCAGGAACACCGCGATCGGGTACACGACGTCGCCGATCCCGAAGCGCGGCACCAGCGTCGCGGCCGACTCGGTGATCACCTGCGTGCGCGGGTTGTCCGCCAGGCCGAGGAGGTCGGCCAAATCGGAGTAGCGGGTGTCGGCGGCCACGGCGCCGCGGTGGTCGAGCCCGCCGAGCAGCACCGCCAGCACCGCCGCGCACGCGGGCGAGTCCGCGCACCGCCGCCACAGCTCCCGATCACCGGTGAACAGATCACGCAGCGGCAGCAGGCCGGGCGCCAGCCGCCCGATGACCCGCTCGGCTTCCTCGCGCCGGGCCCGCTGCCAGGCGGGCAGGCCCAGCTCCCGCAGCCGCGGCGAGTCCGGCCTCGGCGGGATGTCCAGCAGCGGGATCGATGGCTCAGGGCCGGACACCACGCGCCGCAGCGCCCGGTCGACCGGCCTGCCCCACTCGGCGTGCTCGTCGCTGTCGGCCATCGCGGTGAACGCCGCCAGCACCGCATCGGACAGCCAGCGCCGCTCCCAGTACACCGAGGCCACCACCGGCAGCAGCGCAGGCGGCAGCCCCAGCGCGATCGCGTCGAACCGGTCCGCGCCGACCCGCGCGCGGACCGCGGCCACCCCGTCGACGAGGTCGGCCAGCAGGTCCGGGTACTCGCGCAGCTCGCGGCAGCCCGAGAAGGCCAGCTCGGCGAGCGCCGCCAGCTCGCCGTCGTCCCCGGTGCACCCGGTCGCCAGGCACACCTCGGCCCACACGTCGAGCTCCAGGTCCCCGCGCGCGAGCACCGCGCGCAGCAGCGCCGTGCGCGCCGGGGGCGCCAGCTCCTCGACGGCGAGCACCACCGGCTCCCGCCAGCGCGGGTCGCCGAGCCGGTCGACCATGGAGGCGAGCATCGCCTCGGTCACCCCGCCCGCCTCCGGCACCAGCGTCAGCCCGGCCAGGTACTCCTGGATGTTGAGGTGGGAGAAGGCGTAGGTGCGGTTGCCGATCTCGGCCAGCACCCCCACCCGGGTCCGCAGCACGTCGAGCAGCTCGACGCCGAGGCGCTCCGGCGCGGGGCGGGTGTACCAGGCCGGGCCCAGCAGCGCCCGCTCCATGACGTCGAGCAGCTTGCCCTCGGGGATCTCGCCCTGCGGGTAGTGGTCGTGGATGGTGGCCGCGACGTGGGCGAGCATCGCCAGCACCGGGCCGTCGGCGCCCAGCAGCTCGCGCAGCTCGTCGGGCTGGCTGGGGGTGACCAGGCCCCGCCAGCGCGCGGCCATGTCCAGGATCAGCCTGCGGTACAGCCCGGCGCGCGACTCGGGCAGGCTGCCGTGCCGGTGCCAGATCAGGCACATCGACGTCAGGTGCAGCGGTGTGCTCGCCAGCGCCCGCGCCGCGGCGCCCCGGGGGGCGGCCAGCTCGGCCAGCAGCGCTCGCGCGCCCGCCGGGTCGGCGTAGACCTCGCGGAAGAAGTTCGCCACGAACTCGGTGATCTGCTCCCACACCATCGGCCGGATCACGTAGTGCGCCGCGGACTCCAGCGGCACCGGCGCCGCGGCGTACCCGGCGATCCGGCTGGTGATCAGCAGCTGGTTGCCCGGGGACACCAGGTGCCGCCCGGCGAACTCGACGATGGCCTCCAGCAGCGCCTCCCGGTGCGCGCTGACCTCGTCCAGGCCGTCGAGGAGCACCAGCGCCTGCCCGCGCTCCAAGGCCGCCTCCAGCATCGCCTCCACCTGCCCGGCGGTGGCGTCGGCGACCGGGACCGAGCGGGCGACGAACTCCGCCAGCGGGCCGGGTTTGCCGCCCGCGGCCAGGGTGTCGGCGTGCATCCGGGCGTAGTCGGCCAGCCGCACCCGCAGCGGCACCCGGCCCCCGCCCCGGGTGACCTCCTCGGCGGCCTGGGCGCCGAGGCGCTGGCACAGCACGGTCTTGCCGCTGCCCGGACCGCCGCGCAGCACCAGCACCTGGTGGCGGGCCACCGCGTCGGGCAGCGAGACGCCCGCATCGGCCCGATCGGCCCTGTCGGTTTGATCAGCGCTGTCAGCTCGATCGGTGCTGTCGGCGGACTCCCAGGCCAGCCGCTCGTCACGCAGCCGCCCACCGCGGGCCACCAGCGTCTCGATGCGCTCCTCGACGGTGCCGCCGTCCTCGCCGCCGTCTTGGCGCCGGTCGGCGATCTGCTGGGCCAGCAGCCTGCCCGCGCGCTGGAAGTCCGCCGCCGAGCGGGCGTCGGCGTGCAGGGACACGTACAACCCGTCCAGCGGCAGGCGCACGATGCGCCGGGAGTCGTCGGCCTCGCCGAGCCTGTCCAGCGGGATGCTGCGCCACGCCGCGGCGACCTCCTCGGCGTAGCGCCGCCGCACCCGGGTGTACTCGCGCTCGGACAACTCGCCGGGGACGTCGAAGACCGGCGTGGGCACGGGCGGCAGGACCGGCGCGGCCCCGACCGGCTCGACGACGTACTTCGGCTGGTTGGTCAGCACCCGCAGCAGCGACTCGGCGCCCGCCACCGTCAGCGAGCCGACCCGGTAGCTGGTGGCGGTGTACGGGCCGAGGAAGGCCGGGATGCCGTCGACGGCCTGCCCCGGCAGCAGCACCGGCAGGATCTTGCCGAGCCAGCCGGGTTTGTTCTGGTAGTACAGGTCGCGCAGCAGCGACGCCTCGAACCGCACCCCGCGGCCCTCGTCGGCGGGCGCGTCGTCATCGGCCCGCCGACGGTACGCCGGGGACGCCACCACCAGCACGAAGTCGGCCTGGCGGGTCTGCTCCATCATCCAGACCGGCCAGTCCAGCCGGGTCTGCTCCGCGGGCCGGTCCCACCGGGCGTCGACCCCGTTCGCGCGCAGGAACGACCCGAAGCGGTGCACGGCCTCGACGTGCTCGTCGGAGTCGTGCGCGTAGGAGAGGAACGCCCTGGTGCTCACGACACCAGGATCGCAGAACCCGACCTCGGGGTTACTCAGATCAGCCCTTCACGCATCGCATAGGCAACCGCGTGCGAGCGGTTGCGCAACTGGAAGCGGTTGGTGACGTCGTGCAGGATCGACTTGACGGTGCGCTGGGAGTAGCACAGCTTGTCCGCGATCTCCTTTGTGGACATACCGGAGGCGACCAGCCGCAGCACCTCGGTCTCCCGGTTGGAGATCCCGGCCAGGTGCAGCCCGCGCGGCTCGAGCACGTGCCGCTGGAGCCGGGAGACCCGGTTCAGCAGGCGCCCGAGCAGGTCCGGCGGCAGGGCCCCCTCGCCCGCCGCTGCGGCCTTCACCAGCCGCACCAGCACATCCGGGTTGATCTCGCTGCGCCGCGCCACCGCGCACACCCCGCCCTCGACGGCGGTCAGGATCTCGGTGTCCTCCAGGTCCCCGGCCACCAGCACGATCCGGGTGAAACCGCGGCACTGCACGGACTTCAGCAGGGTGTTGGCGCGATCGTCGAACCGATCGGCCACCACCAGCGCCACCGCGCCCGCGGTGTCGTCGGTGTCCTCCAGCAGCCACACCTCTGGTCTCGTCCGCAGCGCCATGTGCACCCCGTTGCGCAAGATCGGGTCTGTGGCTCGGATGACCACCGAGATTCGGCTCTGCTCCAACATGGTCCAACCCCCTCCATCGGCTCCACTGATCACTCTGCCCCTTCAGGCGTCCCGAGCGCATGGGACCGGTGTCCCGGTTGGGACCTTTTTCTGCCCTCAAGGGCCGTTGCCCAGCCCGGCCTTCCTGGCGAGCACAATGGCCTGTGCCCGGTCGGCGACGGCCAGCTTGGCGAAGATGCTGGAGACGTGGTTGCGCACCGTCTTCGGGCTCAGGCACAGCCGGGACGCGATGAGCCCGTTGCTCGTCCCGTCGGCCAGCAGGGCCAGTACCTCGCGCTCGCGCGCGGTCAGCTCGGGGAACGGCACGTCGTGGGCGGGCGGCGGGGTGGTGAAGAAGCCCAGCACCCGCCCGGCGATGTCCGGGCCGAAGATGGCCTCCCCGCGCGCCACGGCGTGCACCGCCCGGACGATCTCCTCCTGGCCGGAGCCCTTGAGCAGGTAGCCCCTGGCGCCCGCGCGCATGGCGGCGAAGACGGATTCGCTGTCGTTGAACATGGTCAGCATCAGGATGCCGGTGTCCTGCCGCTCGGCGAGGATCTCCCGGGTGGCGTCGATGCCGGTCATGTCCGGCAGGTGCACGTCCATCACCACCACGTCGGGCGCGCACCGGCCCGCCGCGGCGATGGCCTCCGCGCCGGTGGCCGCCTCGCCGACGAGGTCCACGCTCGGCTCGCCCGCCAGCACCGTGCACAGTCCAAAGCGGAACAGCGGATGGTCGTCGACGACCAGGACCCGTGTCGTCACAGGTGAACTCCCTCCTTGGGCAGCGGCAGCGTCGCCAGCACCCGGGTGCCGCCCTCGCCGTCGCTGTGGACCAGGCAGTCCCCGCCGAGCTCGGCGGCCCGCTCCCGCATAGACGCCAGACCCACGCCCGCGGTTGCCCGCTCGGGCAGCCCGATTCCGTCGTCGACCACCTCGATGTGCAGTTCGTCGTCCACCCACAGCCGCACCGCGCACGAGCGGGCGTTGGCGTGTCGGGTCACGTTCGTCAGCGCCTCGCAGACGATCCGGTACACGGCCACGTCCACCGACGCGGGAAGCCTCGGCATGACTGTCGGAACCTCGAGCATGATCGTGACGCCCGCCCCCGACGCGTCCCGCTGCGCCGTGCGGCTGGCCAGCGCCCCCGCGTAGGCGCGCAGGGCGGGGACCAAGCCGATCTGGTCGAGCACGGGTGGCCGCAGGCCGTGCGCGAGCCTGCGGATCTCGCCGATGGCGTCGGCCAGCTCCGTGCGCAGCCTGGCCAGCAGCGCGGCCGTGGGGGAGTCGGGGACGACACCGCGGCGGGAGGCGTCGAGGCCGAGCGCGATGGCCGCCAGGGTGGGGCCCACGCCGTCGTGCAGCTCGTGCAGCAGGCGCCTGCGCTCCTCCTCGCGGGCGCGCACGAGCCGGTCGCGGCTGCGGCGCAGGTCCCGGGTCAGCTGCGCGGTGTGCACGGCGGCGCCGAGGTGGCGGGCCACCTCGGCCAACGCCACCCGCTCGCGGCGGCGCAGCACGCCGGGGCCGCCCGCGACCAGCGTGCCGATCCGCTCGCCCGCGAACATCAGCGGCAGGCGGTGGGTGTCGGCGGGCGGCTCGCCGGTGCTCGCGGCGACCTCGGGGCCGGTGCGGCCCTGGAACTCCACGGCGAGGTAGGGCAGGCGCAAAGCGCGCGAGACGGTGGCCACGATGTCGGGCAGCGTCTCACCCGGAGCGCGGGTGCCCGCCAGTCGATCGGCCAAAGTGGACACGACGTGGTAGGGGTCGTCGGGGTGGCCGAACAGCCTGCGGTTGACCCGTTCCCGCATCCAGTTGTGCAGCGGCTGCACGAGCAGCGCGACGGCGGCCGCGGCGACGGCCTGCTGCCACAGCCGGTCCATCGGCGGGAACAGCAGCGACAGCGCGGTCACCACGGCGATGTAGGCGCCGAGCATGCCCGCGCTGAGCGCGCCGTAGACGAGCGAGCGGCTGATCGCCACCTCGATGTCGAGCGCCCGGTGCCGCAGGATCGCCGCGGCGACGGCGATCGGCACCGGCAGGAACACCAGGGTGTGGTAGCGCTCGGGCAACAGCGGCGCGCCGGAGAGCGCCGTGGGCAGCGCCCACACGGCCAGGTACACGAGCACGCCCCCGCCCAGCGCCACGGCCAGCCAGCGCAGCCTCCGCCGGGCCTCCGGCACGGTGGCGTAGGTGTGGGCGAGCACCGCGAGCAGGACCGCCGGGTAGGCGAACAGGGCGGGCAGCGCCGGGGAGGCCGCCGCGGTGAACCCGCCGGAGACCACGGCCGCGATCCCGTACAGCAGCGGGCCGCCGAGGTAGGCGCCCGCGGTCTGCCAGCGCGGCCGGGGCCCGGTGAACACCAGGGCGAAGTGCAGCATCGCGCCCCAGAGCAGGACGAACGCGGCCTCCCCCACGTACCAGCGCCAGAACTGGTCGCCGACGGCGAGGTCGAGGGGCTGCAGCCCGAAGACCGCGGCCCCGGTGGTCGTCAGCACGGCGAACCCCGAGGCGAGCAGCGCCGCGCGGGCGGCGGGCTCGGTGGGGCGGACCCGGAAGATGGTGATGGAGGTGACCGCGAGCAGCCCGATCACCAGCAGCGTCGGCCAGCCGTGGCCCACGTCCCGGGTGACGGGGTAGGGCCGCAGGTGCACCGGAATGGACAGTCGGACGCCGTCGCGCCGGATGTCGTAGACGAGGGTGTCGCCCGCCTCCGCGGGCGGGCCGCCCAGTCGCGGGAGCGGACGGCCGTCGATGGCGTCGACGATGTCCCCGGGGCGCAGGGCGCTGCCGGGCGCGGCGCTGATCACGACGACCCCGGCGGGGGAGAACGCCGCGTCGCCGAGGTTGACCGTCGCGCCGTCCCCGGGAGCCAGCGCGCGCGACAGCAGGCACCACCCGGCCGCGCCGAGCATGAGGAGGGAGAGGATGAGGACCGACGCACCCGACCGTCGACCGGACACCCTGGGATCATCCCCCACCCGGGTGTCCGAAAGCACCCCCGCGACTTCCTCGGAATCACCAACGTCACCCGTCTGGTGCAGTGGCATCGGCTCCGACTTCCCTAACCGCGGCGGGTCAATGGCCTAATCCGGCCGCGTTCCCTTTTGGCCGCGATCGGTGTCCCCATGTCCACCTGCGCGCGTCTGCTCACCGGTGGACCGCTGGGCTTGGCTGGCGTTCATGGAGGTCGTGGTGGGTGCGGCGATCGTACGTGGTGGACGCTTGTTCGCGGCCCGGCGTTGTCGTCCGCAGCCGGTCGCGGGTTATTGGGAGCTGCCGGGCGCCGAGGTCCCCGGCGACGCCTCGGAAGCGTCGGTTCCGGCGGAGCTGTTCGTCGTCGAATTCGGCATCGATCTGCGCTGCGTCGACCGCATCCTCAGCGACCGGATGCTCGTTTCCCGGCCACTACTGGGCCGACGAGGTGTGGCAGTACGCCGTCTAGGCCGTGTTTCAGATGTGGGGTGCGGCCGGACTGGCGCGGCTATGCCGTGCTCCACATCTGAAACACGGCCTAGAGCGCAGGGTCTCCCTTGCGCGCCCTGTCCTCCAGGTCGCTGTCCTCTGGGCTGTTGTCCTCTGGGTGGCCTTGCGGGCCGTCGTCCGGCAGTCGCAGTCCCATGGGCGGGGTGTCCATCTCGGCACTGTCGGTCTCGGTGGGGGCGCCGCCGGTCCCGGCCGGGCGCCCCACCCGCAGCGTCGCCACCGCCGCGACCACGGCGAGCACCGCCGCGCCCATGAGCAGCACGACGCCGGGCCCGGTCTGGAACCTGAGCTCGTCGGCCATCGACCTCGGCAGCCCGACGTCGCCGGTCATCGCCCTCGCCTGCGCGACGCAGACGCCCACGGCGGCGGCCACCGCGCCCGCCCCCATCGCGGAGGTGAACCGGGCCCGCCCGACCCACACCCCGCCGTCACGGCCCGCCAGCCGGGCGAACACGCCGCCGACCGCGAGCACGAGCAGCGCCAGCACGAGGATCGGGCCACCGGCGGCCACGGCCGCCCGCGGCATGAGGAGCAGCAGGCTGCCCCGCACCAGCTCGTCCAGCTCGGGCGCGAAGCTGGCTTCCCAGAGCGACCACTCGATCGACGTGATCCCGGGGCCGCGCTGCTCCGCCCCCAGCATCGGCAGCGGAATCGACAGCGACAGCACCGGCAGGAAGGTCCCCACCAGGCCCACGGCCAGCGCGGCGACGTGACACGCGGGCGCGAGGCGCCCCACCCGGGAAACAGCCATACCGCCATCTTCCTCACCCGGCCCCGCGGGGAATCACCACCCCGATCCGCCGCGCGAGGCAAGAAGCAGCAGGTCAGCGCCGTCGGCGATGGCGAACACGCCGACCGGGGGCCGCGACTCGCCCGTCAATCCAGAGTCTTTGCGGAAGCGAACGTCCCGAAAGAGTGATTGCGCCCTCATCTCTATATGAGCGGTGGCCGACCCGAGCGAGGGCCGGGTCGGCCACCGCTGGTCAGTGCCAATCGGGTTGGGTCAATCGGGGTTGGTCGGCGCTCAGCGCGATGCCGCTGAGGCGGCCAGGTAGCGCTCCAGGACCGTCGCCTTCCACTCCTCCAGCAGGCGCGCCCGGCGCGCGTCGTCGCCGCCCATCATGGCGTCGAGGGCGAGGCCGCGGACGAGGTTCACGGTCAGCAGCATCAGCGTCTCCACCTCCGCCTCCGGCAGCTCGCCCGCCGCCTCGCGGTACAGCGACAGGGTCGCGTGCCCCAGCGCCCGGTCGACCGGGCGCAGCGAGTCCCGCAGCTCCTGGTCGGTCCGCGCGGCCACCCACAGCTCCACCGCCGCGGTCGACAGCGTCCCCGAGTAGGTCTCCCACAGCAGGTCGATCCCGTGGCTGATGCGCTCCGGGCCCGGCGGCAGCGATCGCGCCGACGCGGTGACCTGGCCGATCAGCCGCCCGAACAGGTGCTGCAGGGCCGCGGTCATCAGCTCGGCCTTGGTCGTGAAGTGGTGCTGCTGGGCCCCGCGCGAGACCCCGGCGCGGGCGCAGATCTCCTGGACGGTGGTCCGCGCGTACCCGAGGGAGACCAGGCACTCGACCGTGGCGTCGAGCAGGGCGACGCGGGTCTGCTCGCTGCGCTCCTGCTGCGTGCGGTGGGTGCGGGCGGGTGATGCCACGAACGACCTCCCAAAGGACTGGCAGGGACTTTACGGGGCCGCGGACCAGCGGGTACCTTCACGCGTGAATTTACATTCAAGCCTGAATGTTTTCACCCCGTTGGCCGCTCCCTGGAGGCTCAGTGAACCGCTCGCCGTGGATGGATGAGGACCTGGACGCCTTCCGCGACCTGGCGAAGACGTTCTGCGAGAAGGAGCTGACCCCCAACATCGAGCGCTGGATCGAGCAGAAGGAGGTCGACCGCGAGCTGTGGCGCAAGGCGGGCGAGGTCGGCCTGCTCTGCCTGTCGATCCCGGAGGAGTACGGCGGCGGCGGGGGCACCTTCGCCCACGAGGTGGTCCTGCTCGAAGAACAGGCGCGCGCGGGCGACTCCGGCTGGGGCGTGTCCCTGCACAACGGCATCGTCGCCCACTACGTCCTCGCCTACGGCTCTGAGGAGCAGAAGCAGTCCTGGCTGCCCAAGCTGGCCTCGGGGGAGTGGGTCGGGGCCATCGCCATGACCGAGCCCGGCACCGGCTCCGACCTGCAGAACGTCAAGACCAAGGCGATCCGCGACGGCGACGACTACGTCATCAACGGCGCCAAGACCTTCATCACCAACGGCGGCCAGTCCGACTTCGTCATCATCGTGGCCAAGACCGACCCGGGCAAGGGCGCGGAGGGCACCTCGCTGATCGGCGTGGAGACCGCCCGCGACGGCTACCGCAGGGGCCGGGTGCTGGACAAGATCGGCCTCAAGGCCCAGGACACCGCCGAGATGTTCTTCGACGACGTCCGCGTCCCGGCCACCAACCTGCTGGGCCCGCAGGAGGGCCAGGGCTTCATCCAGCTCATGCAGCAGCTCCCGCAGGAGCGCCTGATCATCGGCGTGTCCTCGGTCGTGGCGATGGAGCTGGCCCTGGCGGTGACCCTGCGCTACACCAAGGAGCGCGAGGCGTTCGGGCGCCCGGTGTTCGGCTTCCAGAACACCAAGTTCACCCTCGCCGAGGTCGCCACCGAGGCCCGCATCGCGCGGGTGTTCCTCGATGACTGCATCGGCAGGCACCTGCGCGGCGAACTCGACATCCCGACCGTGGCGATGCTCAAGTGGTGGTCGAGCGACCGGGCCATGAAGGCCGTGGACCAGTGCCTGCAGCTGCACGGCGGCTACGGCTACATGAACGAGTACCCGATCGCCAGGATGTACACCGACCTGCGGGTGCAGATGATCTACGGCGGCACCAACGAGATCATGAAGGAGATCATCGCCCGCACGCTCTGACCCGCTCACCCGCTCACCCGCTCACCCGCTCACCCGCTCACCCGCCGACTCGCGAGGAGAACCGACAAGTGGGACCGCTCAAGGGCCTGCGGGTCATCGAGCTGGCGGGCTTGGCGCCCGCGCCGTTCGCCGCCACCGTGCTGGCCGACCTCGGCGCCGACGTCATCCGCGTCGACCGCGCCAGGCCGGGCGCCGACGTGCTCGGCTTCCCCGACGACCCGCTCACCCGGGGCCGCCGGTGGATCGGCGTGGACGTCAAAGCGGACCGGGGTCGCGACCTCGTCCTGCGCCTGACCGACACCGCCGACGTCCTCGTCGAGGGCTTCCGGCCCGGCGTGGCCGAGCGCATGGGCCTGGGCCCGGAGGTCGTCATGGGCCGCAACCCCGGCCTGGTCTACGGCCGGGTGACCGGCTGGGGCCAGGACGGCCCGCTGGCCCACGCGGCGGGCCACGACATCAACTACATCGCCGTGGCGGGCGCGCTGGAGCCCATCGGCCAGGCGGGCCACAAGCCGACCCTGCCGCTGAACCTCGTCGGCGACTTCGGCGGCGGCGGGCTCCTGCTGGCCATGGGCGTGCTGGCCGCCCTCGTGGAGCGGCAGGGCTCCGGTCGCGGCCAGGTCGTGGACGCGTCCATGGTGGACGGGGCCGCGCTGCTGTCCACACACCTGCACGGCCTGCGCAACCTGGGCGCGTGGAACCAGCCGCGCGGGCAGAACCTGCTCGACGGCGGAGCGCCGTTCTACGACACCTACGAGACCGCCGACGGCAAGTTCGTCGCCGTGGGCGCCATCGAGCACCGGTTCTTCACGGCGCTGACCGAGGTGCTCGGCCTTGAGGACGTGCCGGAGCACATGGACCCGGGGAACTGGCCCGCCCTGCGCGCCCTGCTGGCCGACACCCTGCGGACCAGGACCCGCGACGAGTGGGCCACGCTCGCCGAGGGCACCGACGCGTGCCTGTCGCCGGTCCTGACCCCCGAGGAGGCCCGCGCACACCCGCACAACGTCGCCCGGGGCACGTTCGTCGACATCGGCGGCTCGCCGCAGCCCGCGCCCGCGCCGAAGTTCAGCCGCACGGCCCCGGCGACGCCGTCGCGGCCGAGCCAGGCGCGCGCGGACACCGCGGCCGTGCTCGCCGAACTCGGGCTCGCCGACGAGGAGGTCGCGACGCTCAAGGCGGCGGGCGTCATCGCTTGATGACCACTCGATCGAGTACCTCGCCGCGCGTGACCGTTTGATTACCTCCCTGGGGTGACATTCCCTGCCCATGGGCTGCTGTGCCGTACCTTCGTGCACGGAGAGTTCCGCGTGGCGTGGCCATCGCTGCCCGACTTGGGCGATCATGTCACCGGGAGGCGCACCGGTCGGGGTACCGCGTGCGGAGCTGACAGGGAGATGGGCATGGACGTCAAGAAGATCTTGATCGTGGCAGGCGTCGGGATCGTGCTGTTCTACGTGATCTCGCAGCCCAACTCGGCCGCCGACGCGGTGCAGGGCCTGTTCGGCTGGCTGCGCGACGGCGCGGAGGCCATCATCACGTTCCTGAGGAGTCTGTTCGCGTGAGGTAGCAGTCGGTCACTGTCGGTGACCGGTGTGGAAAAATAAGATCCAAATTGGACCGTCCGGGTGGATCTGCGGGCTTAATCACCAGACGGCGCGCATCGCGCGGAATTTGGGTCTGGCGATCTGTCGGTGCCTGCCCCTACGGTTTCAGCCATCGAGTGATCATGAGACCTCCAGGAGGCGGAATGCTCGACGAAACCGGGGTCGACGCGCTGGTCCGGCAGTGGACCGCAGAGCGCGCCCAGGACGCCGACGCGGTCGAAGCGCGAAGGATCGCGTCGGAGTGGCTGGCCGAGGCCCCAGTGCCCGCGCAACCGGGGATTCCCGGCCAGCGGGCTCGCGGTGGCGCGACACAGCGCTGGGCGGGGGTGGAGGCCACCGACCCGCGCTATGTCGACGCCATGCGCACGCGGCTGCCCGGCGTGCCCGCGGAACTGCTCGCCCAGGCGGCGGGCTGGTGGCAGATGGTCGGCGGGGTCGCCGAGGCCGAGGAGTGGTGGGACGCCGGGCTCAGCCCGCTGGACCAGCGCGCCCTCGACTACCGCGCGGCCGGGCTGGCGCCGTCGGACCTGCGCCGCAGGCTCGGCCCGCTGACCGTGCTGGAGCACCTGCGCAGGGGCAGCGCCCCGGCCTGGTGCGTGGCCCGACTGGCGCGCCAGCGCCGCGAGGGTGTGGCCTGAGCCTTCCCGCCGCCGCGTAACGTGACCCCGCCCCGGGTCGTTTGACCAGGGGAGAGGGGGAGCGTGGTGGCTGGGAGGCGCGGGGTTCCGGGCACGCTGCTGAGGCTGGCGGTGGTGCTCGCGGTGCTGGCCGTCGCCACGGCGGCGGTGTGGGTGGTGCGCTTCGCGGCCGCCCCGACCGCGGGCCCCGTCGAGGTGCCCGCCGCCCAAGTGCCTGCTGCCCAGTTGCCCGCTGCCGACGTCGAGCCCGGCGCGGTCGTCCCCGCCCCGTCGCCGCAGGCGGCCCAGGCGGGCGCCGACCCGCTGCGCGCGTGGGCGGTGGACCTGTCCGGGCGGACCGGGGTCCCGGCCCGCGCGCTCATGGCCTACGGCGGCGCCGAGCTGGCGGTGCGCTCCACCGACCCGGGCTGCGGGCTGTCGTGGGCGACGCTGGCGGGCATCGGCCGGGTCGAGAGCGACCACGGCCGCTACGGCGGGCGCGCCCTGGGCGATGACGGCCGCCCGTCCACCCCGATCATCGGGGTGCCCCTGGACGGCTCACCCGGGATCAAGGCCATCGCCGACACCGACGCGGGCGCGCTCGACGGCGACCCGGTGCTCGACCGCGCGGTCGGGCCGATGCAGTTCATCCCCGCCACCTGGGCCCGCTGGTCGGCCGACGCCACGATGGACGGCGTTGGCGACCCCCAGCAGATCGACGACGCCGCGCTGGCCGCCGGGCGGTACCTGTGCGCGGGCGGACGCGACCTCCGCACCCCCTCGGGCTGGTGGCAGGGCGTGCTGTCGTACAACAACTCGGTCGAGTACGGGCAGAAGGTGTTCGGGCTGGCGGAGTCCTACGGGAGCGCCGCCCGGACGTGAGCGCCGTCTCTCAGCGGGCCGGGGTTAGCATCGGGGCGTGAAACGCGCGGTCGTGGTGGTCGGGGTCAGCGTGCTGTCCCTGGTCGCCTGCTGCGCGCTCGCCTGGTGGCAGTGGGAACGGTTCACCGAGGCCAACGGGTCGTTCCAGAACCTCGGCTACGTCCTGCAGTGGCCCCTGTTCGGCCTGGCGCCCGCCTACATGTTCTGGCGCTGGCACAAGCTGCGCGCCGAGCCGCCGAAGGTGCAGGTCCAGCCGCCACGGCCCGCGCCGCCGCCGCGCACCCCCGCCGAGAACGAGGACGACGACGAGCTGGCGGCCTACAACCGCTACCTCGCGAGCCTCAACGCAGAGGAGACCCGATGAGCATGACCGACGAGGAGAACCCGGCCCAGGCGGTGGCCGCCCCCGGGGTCCGCGGCGCACTCGCCCGGTACCGGGTGCTGGCCTACGTCGTCGGCGTCGGCCTGCTGGCGCTGGTCGTGGCCATGGTCCTCAAGTACGGGTTCGCCAACGGCGCCGCGGTCGCCGTCGTCGGCCCCGCCCACGGCTTCCTCTACGCGGTGTACCTCGTGGTCGCCTTCGACCTCGCGCTCAAGGCGCGCTGGTCGGTCAAGGGCACCCTGTGGGTCCTCCTCGCGGGCATGATCCCCTTCGTCTCCTTCATCGTCGAGCGCTCGGTGACCCGCAAGGTCCGGGCCGGCGAGAAGGTCTAGAGGCCGCACGTCCACAAGGGACGGGCTTCCTGGCGTCACCCGACCTGCCGGGCGAACCGCCGGACCCACCAGTGCTGCCACGGCATCTCCACCGCGCGCCGGTGGTGGTGGGCGCGGGTCCAGGCCACGGCCTCACCTGCGGGAACCCCGGCCAGGACGGCCAGGCAGGAGATCACCGTCCCGGTCCGGCCGACCCCGCCGCCGCAGGCCACCTCCACGGCCGTGCCCGCCTTCGCCCGCTCGTGCAGGTCCTGGATGAGCGAGACCGCGGTCCCGAAGTCGCGCGGGATCATGAAGTCCGGCCAGTCCACCCAGGTGTGCTCCCATTCGGGCCGGTACCGCCGCAGTCTGCCGTTGCCCAGGTACAGCGCGTAGCCCGGCTGGTCGCCCCCCGGCTCCGGGTTGCGCAGCCCGCGACCGCGCACCAGGGAGCCGTCGGGCAGGTGGATCGCTCCGTCAAGCATGGCGCGCATTATCGACCGGCCCCCACCTCCGCGGCCATCGTGCCCTCCAAAGCCAAGGGGCCGTCCCGCCACGCGGCGGGACGGCCCCTTGCGCGGGAGACCTAGAGCGACTTGCGCACCCGGTACGGCGGGACCGCGCAGCCGCGCAGGGCGTCGGCGTCGATGGTCTCCGGGCGGTACGGCAGCGTGGCCAGGCGGTCCACCATGCGCTCGGTGGTGTCGGGGACCTCCTCGGCCATGCCGAACAGGAACGCCCACTCGTGCTCGTCGGAGCCGTAGTAGACGGTGGTGCCGAACACCTCGTGGAAGCGGCGCCACGAGCGCAGCAGCGTCTCGTTGCGCCACATCGTCTGGCAGCCCGCCTGGCACACCACGACGCCGCCCGGGGCCAGCACGGACCGGCAGCGGGTGAGGAACTCCTCCTCGTAGAGCCGGTTGTGCTGGGCGAACTCCGGGCGCTCGTCGGGCAGGTCGACCAGCACGATGTCGTACTGGTCGGTGGTGTCGGCCAGGAACTGCCAGCCGTCGGCGTAGTGCACGCGCACCGGGCCGTCGTGGGCCACGGCCCGCTCGAGCTCCTCCGGCGTGTAGCCGTAGGGCAGGTGCCGCGCGCACAGCTCCACGGCCTGCCGGTCGATGTCGACGTGGTCGACCACGGAAGCCCCGGCGGCCACTGAGATCTGGCTCACAACCCCTTCGCTGGAGCCGATCACGAGCACCCTGCGCACCTCGGGGACGAGCAGCAGCGCGGGCACCAGCAGCGCCTCGTGGTAGGTCAGCTGGCTGAACTCGGTGCTCTGCCGGTCGTCGTCGCAGAACAGGCTCACGCCCTGGGCGGTCGTGCCGATCACCAGGTGCTGGAACTCGGTGTTGGTGTCCACCAGCACCTCGGGCATCTCCCACACGCGGGTCATGCCCGCGCCGAGCGGCTCGATGACGACGCTCACGCGACCACCCCGGCCGCGGGCACCGGATGTCCCCTGTGGACGGTGGTGATGGTGGCCCCGGTGGCCCCGAGCCGGTCGCGCAGCAGCGCGGCGGCCAGTTCCGGGTCGGCGGTGTCCCCGCAGGTGAAGATGTCGACGAACATCGACCCGATCTCGGGGTAGGTGTGGATCGACGCGTGCGACTCCGACAGCAGGGCCAGCACGGTCACCCCTTGCGGCTCGAACTGCTTGGCGACGACGTCGCAGACCGTGGCGCCCGCCTGGCGCAGCACTTCCTCCAGGGTCGTATGGAGGAAGGTGAGGTCGTCGAGCTTCGAAGCGGCGACTCCTTCGAACTCGGCGAGGACATGCCGACCGGCGAAGTGGCCAACGCCCGCTGCGGGCGTGAGGTCGTGCGCCATCTATCCAACCTCCTACGGGGGTGTGTCAGCCGACGAACAGTGTCGGCAGGGGCGGGAATCCATTGAAGGAAACCGACGCGTAGCTTGCCGTGTAGGCGCCCGTGTCGAGGATGTCGACGTGGTCGCCCGCGCGCAGAGCCAGGGGAAGACGATACGGGGTCCGCTGGTAAAGCACATCATCACCGTCGCAAGTCGGGCCCGCGATCACCACGGGCCCGTCCGGGGTGCCCGGGCACGACGTGCGCAGCCGGTAGGCGATGTACTCGTTCTCGGTCTCGGCCAGGCCCTGGTAGCGGCCGATGTCCAGGTACACCCAGCGGTGCTCGTCGGCGTCGGACTTGCGCGCCACCAGCACCACCTCGCTGCGGATCACCCCGGCGGTGGCCACGACGGCGCGGCCGGGCTCGATCAGCAGCTCCGGCGGCGTGTCGAAGTGCTGCCGCACGGCGTGTCGGATGGCTTGAGCGTGCTCGCGCAAGGCGGGAGCGGCCTGGACGTAGCTGGCCGGGAAGCCGCCGCCGAGGTTCAGCGAGGACAGCACGACGCCGCGCTCGGCCGTGGCCCGCCCGATCCCGGCCGCCTGCGCGATGCCCGCCACCCAGGCGCGCGGGTCCGGGTGCTGCGAGCCCACGTGGAAGCAGGCCCCGCGCGCGTCCATCCCCAGTTCGGCCGCCCGCACCAGCAGTCGTGCCGCCATCTCCGGCGCGCAACCGAACTTCTTGCCGAACGGCGTGCCGGACCCCGGCGCGTCCACCAGGAACCGGCACCACACCTGGGCGCCGGGGGCGTTGGCGGCCAGCTTGTCCAGGTCGTCCTCGGAGTCGAAAGTGAACCGGCGCACACCGAGGCCGTGGGCGTAGGCGATGTCGCGGGCCTTCTTGATGGGGTTGCCGTAGGACAGCGACTCGGGGTGCGCGCCCTGCTCCAGGCAGAGATCGATCTCGCCGGTGCTGGCGACGTCGAAACCCGAGCCCTGCCCGACGAGGGCGGCGACCACCTCCGGCGCCGGGTTCGCCTTGACCGCGTAGAAGACGGCGGCCTCGGGAAGTTCATCTCGCAGCGAACGGTGGTTGGCCCGGACGACGTCCAGATCCAGCACCAGGCACGGGGTCTCGGGCGCGTGCTCGTCCAGGAACGCCCGGAGGCGCTCCTCGCTGCCGGCCGCCGCCGAAGTCTGCAACACGGCGTGCACTGTAGTACCGAATCGGGAGAACTGTTTCCCCGTGCCAGTCCGCGCGGGCCGCGGGCGGGCGTCCCCGGCTGCCGCGACCACGGGCCGCTAGCGGCCGATGCCGGTCAGCGACCGGACCTCCATCTCCTTTTGCAGCCCTTCGTCGGCTTTGTCCGAGGAGAGCACCGTGCCCAGGTACCCGCAGATGAACGACACCGGGATGGAGACGATCCCCGGGTTCGACAGCGGGAACACCTGGAAGTCCGCGCCGCTGAAGATCGACGTCGGGGCGCCGGAGAACACCGGGGAGAAGAACACCAGCAGCAGGCACGACCCCAGGCCGCTGTACATCGCCCACAGCGTCCCGGTCGTGTTGAACCGCTTCCAGAACAGCGAGTACAAGATCGTCGAGAGGTTCGCCGACGCCGCGAAGGCGAAGGCGAGCGCGACCAGGAACGCGACGTTCTGGCCGTTGGCCATGATGCCGCCGACGATCGCCAGCACGCCGATGACCACCGCGGTGATCCGGGCCACCCGCACCTCGCTGGCCGCGTCCGCGCGGCCGTGGCGGAAGATGCCCGCGTACACGTCGTGGGCGAAGGAGGCCGACGCGGTGATCGTCAGCCCCGCCACCACCGCCAGGATCGTGGCGAAGGCGACCGCGGCGACGATGCCCAGCAGGACCGTGCCGCCGATCTCGAAGGCCAGCAGCGGGGCCGCGGAGTTAACCCCGCCGGTGGAGGCCAGGATGCGCTCGGAGCCCACCAGGGCCGACGCGCCGTAGCCGATGATCAGGGTCGAGCCGTAGAACACCGTCATCGAGCCCACGGCCCACACCACGGACCGCCGCGCCTCGCTCGCGTTGGGCACGGTGTAGAAGCGCATGAGGACGTGCGGCAGGCCCGCGGCGCCGAGGATCAGGGCCAGCGACAGCGAGATGAAGTCCAGCGGCGACCCGCCGTACTGCGCGCCCGGCTCCAGGATCGCGCCGCCCTTGGCGTTGTTGGCCGCGGCCTCGTCCAGCAGCGCGCTGAGGCTGAAGCCGAACTTGCCCAGCAGGAAGACCGTCATCAGCACGACGCACAGAATCAGGATCGACGCCTTGATGATCTGCACCCACGTGGTGCCCTTCATGCCGCCGACCAGCACGTAGAAGACCATGATCATGCCGACGACGGCGATCACCAGCGCCTGGCCCGCCTTGCTCTGCACGTCGAGCAGCAGCGCGACGACCGCGCCCGCGCCCGCCATCTGGGCGAGCATGTAGAAGAACGAGATGACCAGAGTGGACGTCGCCGCCGCCGCGCGGACCGGGCGCTTGCGCATCCGGTAGGCGACGACGTCGCCCATGGTGAACCGGCCGGTGTTGCGCACCAGCTCGGCGACCAGCAGCAGGTTCACCAGCCACGCCACCAGGAAGCCGATGGAGTAGAGGAACCCGTCGTAGCCGTTGATCGCGATGGCGCCCGCGATGCCCAGGAACGACGCGGCGGACAGGAAGTCCCCGGACAGCGCGATGCCGTTCTGCACGCCGCTGAAGCGCCCGCCCGCGGCGTAGTAGTCCGCGGTGGAGCTGTTGCGCGAGCTGACGCGGTAGACGATGTAGAGGGTGATGAGGACGAACGCGGCGAACACCACGGTGTTCAGCGTCGGGTTGCCGACGCCCTCGGCTGCCAGCGGGCTCACTCGGCCACCCCCGCCGCGGCGCGGATCGCGGCCACGTCCGGGTCGATCCGCGTGCGCGCCCACCGCAGGTACAGCGCGGTGATCGCGATGGTGGTCGCGAACTGCAGCAGCCCGAGGACCAGCCCCACGGTGACCGAGCCGAACACCCGCGCGGACATGAAGTCCCTGGCGTAGGCGGCGAGCAGCACGTAGGTCATGTACCAGACGAAGAACACCACGCTCATGCCGAAGACGAAGCGGCGGAACCGGCTCCGCAGCGCGGTGAACGCCGGGCTGGCGTGGATCGCGGCGAAGTCGGGGCCTGCGGGCGGCGCTGCGGCGTCGGGCGCGATACCGCCGAATGTCGCGACCCGCGGTCGCGGGGGGACGACCTCGGTCATGCGTTCCTCCGGGGAAAGGGTAATGCCGAATGCGGCGGGCGTCATGGTAACCAGGGCTGTCCAGTACGCCTAATGCGAAGGCATTGTCACTTCTATCGATCCCGGCTAGTGCTCGCGCGCTCTTAATGCGCGCCCGGATACGCCTGCCAGGGCATATCGGTGCGGTGGGATCACGGAACGATGACGGTCACGGATGGATTCGTCCTCAAAGGTCAAACCACTCGTAGTGGTGAATCCCGTGATCACCTTGCGTTGGGCGAGTTGCAGCGCTACCTGGCCTGGTGATGTGCGGGGCGTGGGGCAGGGTAGGAAAGTAACCCGATCTAGCGATTAAGTCGGTAAATCAACCGCGAAGGGTGACCGGAAGGCGATCTTGATGCGGTGAGCGGTACGGCCGGAGCTGGTTTTCGCGGTATTTTCCCAGGTCACGCCGCGTGCGGTGGAAAAGCTTTCCCGACCGCCCGATTCCGCTAGGCTTCTGGCCACGTTGTCGCCGGTCTGAGCTTTTCGGCGAACGCGATCCGCAGGTGTGGTGCCCGGTCCGACCTGTGCTGCCCAGTAATCAGTCACGGAAGGAGCTGCGCGGTGAGGTTATTCCCCGTGACGCCGCCGTCGAGGCCAGGGGAGTGCGCGTGAACGAGACGGTGTCCAAGACCGCGGGTGGGGAAGCCCGCGGTACCCGCTGGTCGGCCATGACCCGGTGGCGGGACTGGAACCTGCCGGTCAAGCTCAGCGCCGTCATCCTCGTCCCCGTCGTGTTCGCCATCGTCCTCGGCGCGCTGCACATTGGCACCCAGATCGACCGCGCGGACTCCTTCCGCCGCGTCGACCGGCTCGTCGTGGTCAACGACGACCTGCGCAAGGTGCTCACCTGGGTGCAGCGCGAGCGCACCAAGGCGGCCACCCTGCTCACCGGCGGCTCCCGCGACATCGCCTTCGAGCTCAACGCCGAGCAGCGCAGCGCCGACGCCGCACGGGCCAACCTGGTCCGCTCGGCGCGGCGGGCCAGCTTCGCCAACGCCGCCACCGCCGACCGGTACGCCACCGTCGGCGTCCAGTTCACCAAGCTGGACGCGCTGCGCGTCCGCGTCGCCCAGCGGGAGGTCAACGGCTCCCAGGCGCTGGCCGGGTACACCGCGATCATCCGGTCCCTGCTCGCCTTCGACCGCGCCGCCACCGAGGAGATCGCCGACCCGGGCCTGTCCGGCACCGCGGGCGCGCTGCACGACCTCGAAGCGGCCAAGGAGGAGGTCTACTACCAGCAGGGCCTGGTCGCCATGGGCATCGCCCGCGGCGGCCTCAGCGGCCCGGAGCTGGAGGCGCTGCGCAGTTCGCAGGCCCGCCTCGACGAGCACATCACCGAGTTCCGCGCGGTGGCCACCACGCGGCAGCAGGCCGAGTTCGACCGGCTGCTCGACGTCCCCGGCGTCAGCGCCCGCCTCGACCTGCTGCGCCTGGTCGTCGGCGGCGACAGCGAGACCCTGCTGCCGGTCGGCGTGCCGCTGCCGATCACCTCGGTCGACTGGAACAGCGCCTCGGAGCTGACCTCCGGGCGCATCAGCAACGTCAGCAGCACCCTGGGCCAGGAGATCACCGCCCGCTCGGCCGCCCTGCAGGACGAGGCCAGCGACGGCGCGGGCATCGCCTCGGTGGTGCTGATGGTCGCGCTGGTGGCCGCCGCGGCGGTCATCACCATCATCGGCCGCCAGCTGCTGGGCTCGCTGAACCTGCTGCGCCGCGGCGCGCTGCGGGTCGCGGAGGACTCGCTGCCCCAGGCGGTGGCCCGCATCCGCGGCGGGAAGAACCTGCCCGCCGAGCCCGAGATCACCCCGGTCCCGGTCACCACCGGCGACGAGGTCGGGCAGGTCGCGCGCGCCTTCGACGCCGTGCACCGGCAGGCGCTGCGCCTGGCCACCGAGCAGGCGGGCCTGCGCGCCAACTACAGCGACGTCTTCGTCAGCCTCTCCCGCCGCAGCCAGGGCCTCGTCCAGCGCCAGCTGCACCTGCTGGAGCGCCTGGAGCGCGACGAGGAGGACGCCGACCAGCTGGCCGTGCTCTTCCAGCTCGACCACCTCGCCACCCGGATGCGCCGCAACAACGAGAACCTGATGGTCCTCTCCGGCGCCGACCTCGCCCGCCGCGGCAACCCGCCCGCCCCGCTGGCCGACCTGCTGCGCGCGGCGGTCTCCGAGATCGAGCAGTACCAGCGGGTCGTCATCCAGCCCCCGGCGAAGGCGCAGGTGGTCGGGTACGCCGTCGGGGACCTCGTGCGCCTGACCGCCGAGCTGCTGGACAACGCCGCGGCGTTCTCCGCGCCCGCCACCCAGGTGACGGTGTCGAGCCACTACAGCCCCGGCGGCGCGATCAGGGTCGAGGTGGCCGACCGCGGCATCGGGCTCTCGCCCGCGGAGCTGGCCGAGGCCAACGCCCGGCTCGCCGACAGCGGCGCGGTCGACGCCACGACCGCGCGGCGGATGGGCCTGTTCGTCGTCGGCAGGCTCGCCGCCCGCCACGGCGTGCGGGTGTGGCTGGAGCCCGCGGTGGACCAGGGCACCCGGGCGATCATCACCGTGCCCGCCGAGCTGACGCTGGCCGCCGAGCCCAGCAGGCCCGTGCCGTCACCCGCGCCATCATCAGCGCTGGCACCCACGCTGGCACCCGCGCCCCGGGAGGTCGTCGGCCCCGAGGCCGACGCGCCGCTCCGCCGAGCGGCGACCAACGGCCATTCCCCCGTCGAGCCCGCGCGCGCGACCAACGGCCACCACGCCGACGTCCTGCCCCGCACGAACGGCCACGCGCTCCCGGCGGACCCCCTGCCACGCCGGGGGACCAACGGCCACGGCCCCGACGAGCACCACACCAACGGCGCCGCCCTGCCCGAGCCGTTCGCGATGTGGACCATGGACGAGACCGCCATCATCGGACCGTCCACAGCGGACCTGCTCGACCTGCTCTCCGCGGGCGACGGGGCGTCGTCGCCGGAGAGCCCGGCCGACACCGCCGAGCCCGCTCCACAGGAGAGCGACGAGCCCGCGGGGGAGGTCGGCGGGAACGGCACTCCCGGCGGCCCCCCCGCCCTCCCCCTGCCCCGGCGCGAGCCGCGCCGCGCGCCGGAGCCGGACGAGGCCGAGACGGCGCGCTACGCCGAGGCCCTGTTCACCCCCAGCGAGCCGGACCAGTCCGACACGGGCTGGTGGGACACCACCCTGGTGCACGAGCGCGCGCCCGCCCTGCACGAGACCACCCCGATCTTCGACGAGATGGTCTCGGCCTGGTTCCGCGCGGTCACCGACGCGCCGGACAACGCCTGGGACTTCGTCGCCGACACCGGTTTCCGCACCGCGCGCTCGGTCTCCGCGGCCGAGGCGGAGGAGTACACCGAGTCCGGCCTGCCCCGGCGCACGCCGCGGCGCAACCTGGTGCCCGGCAGCGTGGACTCCCGCGCGCACCACCGCCCCGCCTTCGCCCAGCGCTCGGCCGACGACCTGCGCGACCGGCTCTCCAGCTACCAGCGCGGTGTGCACCGGGCCCGAGGCGTGCACCACACCGGGCCCGCGCACGCCTCCGACGGGCTCGACCTGCGCGGCGCCCGCTGGCGCTTCGCCGCGGACGTCGGCTGGCAGGCCGCCGACGCCCTCGCCAACTCGGTCCCGGCCGCGAGCACCACCACCGGCCTGCCCCGGCGCACCCCGCGCGAGCGCCTGCTGCCCGGCAGCCTCGACGCCACCGCCGCGGGCCCGAGGATCGAGCGCGACGCCGAGGCCCTGCGCTCGCGGCTGGCCGGGTTCAAGCGCGGCCTCGACCGCGGCCGCGACAGCCTGGCCCAGCGGGTCGCCCCCGCGGGCCACGCCGACCACCCCGGCGACGGCGATGCGTGACGCCACGCGCCGGTCATGGACCGCCTCACCACCGAATGGAGCACGATGACGTCCACGCGATCGAAGCCAAGCCAATTCGGCTGGCTGGTCAACGACTTCGCGGAGCGGGTGACCGGGGTGGCGCACGCCGTTGTGGTGTCCGCCGACGGCCTGCTGCTCACCTCCTCCAGCAGGCTGCCCGTGGACCGCGCCGACCAGCTGGCCGCGGTCGCCTCCGGGATCATCAGCCTCACCCAGGGCGCGGCCCGCTGCTTCGACGCGGGGTCCGTGCGCGAGACGGTGGTCGAGATGGAGCGCGGCATCATGCTGCTCATGGCCATCGGGGACGGGTCGTGTTTAGCGGTTCTCGCGGCCCCCACCTGCGACATCGGGCAGGTCGCCTACGAGATGACGCTGTTGGTGGACCGGGTCGGCCAGCTGCTCACCCCGGAACTGCGCGCCGCGCTGCAGGGGGCGGCCGGAAGGATGGTGGGGCAGCCCGCATGACCGCCACATGAGCCGCGACCACGAGCCGACCATCGCCGACGTGATGAACGGGCTCACCCGGACGCGCAAGCGCAAGCCGCCACCGTCCCCAGTGGAGCCGCCGGGACCGCCCGCGCGGTCGGACGGCGGTGCGCCGGAACCGGGCTGGCCCGCCGCCGAGCCGGTCGTGCCGATGGTCCGCCTGCAGGACCCGGCCGAGAGCGCCGCCATCGTCCGCCCGTACGCCTGGACGCGCGGGCGCACGAGGTCGAACTTCGAGCTGCGGCTGGAGACGATGGTGTCGACGAGCGCCCGCGCCGCCGACGCCTCCGCCTTCGCCGAGTCCGAGCACCGGGCCATCGGCGAGCTGTGCCGCGAGCCGCGCTCGGTGGCCGAGGTCGCCACCCTGCTCGGCGCCCCGCTGGGGGTGGCCAAGGTCCTGCTGGGCGACATGGCCCAGCTCGGCCTGGTCACCGTGCACAAGACCGCAACCGGCGGCGCCAACCGGGCGCACCTGGTGTTGATGGAAAGGGTACTGAGTGGACTCCGTCGACTTTGACCCCGCGCCGAGCCTGACCTCGGTGAAGATCGTCGTCGCGGGCGGTTTCGGGGCGGGCAAGACCACTTTCGTCGGCTCGGTCTCGGAGATCATGCCGCTGACCACCGAGGCGGTCATGACCAGCGCCAGCGCGGGCATCGACGACATCGCCGCCACCCCGAACAAGACGACCACCACGGTGGCCATGGACTTCGGCCGCGTCTCCCTCGACTCGGACCTGGTCCTCTACCTGTTCGGAACCCCGGGCCAGCAGCGCTTCTGGTTCATGTGGGACGACCTGGTCCGCGGCGCGATCGGCGCGGTGGTCCTGGCCGACACCCGCCGCCTGGCCGACTCGTTCTCCCCGATCGACTTCTTCGAGGAGCGCAACCTGCCCTACGTCATCGGCCTGAACCGCTTCGACGGCCACCTCACCCACGGCGTCGAGGAAGTGCGCGACGCCCTGGCCATCCCCCGGCAGGTCCCCATCGTCCCCTGCGACGCGCGGGACCGGGAGTCGGTGAAGAACACGCTGATCACCATGGTCGAGTACTCGATGCGCCGCTGGGTGGCGCTGCACGGCGCCGGGGTGGGCTGAGCCCACGCCGCCGGACAGGAGTCGGCCCCGGTCCCCTCAGGTCGAGCTGGTCCCACCTGTCACATCCGACCCGCCCGGATGGTCAGTGCCACGACACTGACCGACGGAGATCGCCCCGATCGTCGACAAGTCGCCCGCGGCCACTCGCCAACTGACCGGCCGCGCCCGCCGCGGGATGCGGGGAGCGCCGGTCCTGGACGCGCCCCTGTCCGAGCAGCGGGCCGTGGTCGACGCCTTCCTCACCGCCGCCCGCGGCGGCGACCTCGCCGCCCTGGTCGCGGTCCTCGACCCGGATGTCATGGTCCGCGCCGATATTCACACCACTCCGGCCCTGGTCAACGGCGCCGCGGTCGCGGTCGCGGTGGCCCTTCTACGGCGACAGGGTCGCGCGCAGGGCGTCGAGGCCGGTCAGGAACGCGTCGAGGGCCAGTTCGAAGGAGTCGGCGTCGATCTCCTCGGCGTGCTCGCGCAGGCGGTGGGCCTGGGTGAGGTGCGGGTAGCGGTCGACGTAGACCTGCACGTCGTCCTCGAAGCCGCGGGAGAACGAGCTCATCGCCGCGCCCAGCACCAGGTACTTCGTGGACGCGCCGATCATCGTCGCGTAGCGGGGCGGCCAGCCCGCGGAGACCAGGCCGCCGTGGACGGCGTCGGCGCGGGCCAGGGAGACCTCCCTGCGGGCCGGGCCGGTGGCCAGGACCGGGACCATGTTCGGGTGCGCGGCCAGCGCGGCGCGGTAGGACCGGGCCCAGACGCGCAGGCCGAGGCGCCAGTCCGCGGGGAACGCGCTGGTGTCGACCGCGGCCATGATGTCGTCGGCGATGTCCTGCAGCAGCTCGTCCTTGGTGCCGTAGTGGGTGTAGAGCGAGGGCGCCCGCACGCCCAGCTCCTCGGCCAGCCGCCGCATCGACAGCGCCGCCAGGCCCGCGGAGTCCACCACGGAGAGCGCGACGGTCCGGATGCGCGGACGGCTCAGCAGTGGTGTGCTCGGCCTCGGCACAGGTGTCTCCCAGGTCACGCCCCACACCCGTTGCCGGGGCATCGGCGGCGATCCTATCCTGACGATACCTAACACTGTTCGGTTTAACCCGAGGGACGGAATCGCATGGACCTCTCGCTCACCGCGGAGCAGCAGGCGCTGTGGGACCTCGCCCGGAGCTTCATCGACCGCGAGGTCGTGCCGCACACCCGGGAGTGGGACCGGCGCGAGCAGGTCGACCGGGCCATCGTCGGCAAGCTCGCCGACGTCGGCTTCCTCGGCATGACCATTCCGGAGGAGTACGGCGGCTCCGGCGGCGACACCCTCTCCTACTGCCTGATGATGGAGGAGCTGGGCCGCGGCGACTCCGCCATCCGCGGCATCGTCAGCGTCTCCCTCGGCCTGGTCGGCAAGTCCATCGCCGCCTGGGGCACCCACGAGCAGAAGCGGCACTGGCTGCCCAGGATCAGCTCGGGGGAGTCGCTGGCCTGCTTCGGCCTCACCGAGCCCGACACCGGCTCCGACGCCGCCGCCCTGGCCACCAGGGCCGTGCGCGAGGGCGACGAGTACGTCATCACCGGCTCGAAGATGTTCATCACCAACGGGACCTGGGCGGACGTGGCGCTCATCTTCGCGCGCACCGGCGGTCCCGGCCCCAAGGGCATCAGCGCCTTCCTCGTCCCCACCGACGCCGGGGGCTTCGCCCACACCGAGATCAAGGGCAAGCTCGGCCTGCGCGGGCAGTCGACGGGGGAACTCGTCCTCGACGCCGTCCGCGTCCCGGCGGAGAACCGGCTCGGCGAGGAGGGGGTCGGCTTCCGGATCGCGATGTCCGCCTTGGACAAGGGCAGGATGTCGGTCGCCTCCGGCTGTGTCGGGCTCGCCCAGGGCGCGCTCGACGCCAGCGTCTCCTACGCCAAGGAGCGCACCCAGTTCGGCAAGCCCATCGCCGCCTTCCAGCTGGTGCAGCAGATGCTGGCCGACATGGCGGTCAACACCGAGGCCGCCCGGCTGCTCGTCTGGCGGGTGGCCGACCTCGTCGAGCGCGGCCTGCCCTTCGGCACCGCGGCCTCCATGGCCAAGCTCTTCGCCAGCGAGAACGCCGTCGCCGCGGCGAACCTGGCCATCCAGGTCTTCGGCGGCTACGGCTACCTCGACGAGTACCCGGTCGCCAAGTACCTGCGCGACGCCCGGGTCATGACCCTCTACGAGGGCACGAGCCAGATCCAGAAACTGCTGATCGGCCGCGCGCTGACCGGCATCAACGCCTTCGCCTAAGGGGGGTCCACAATGGACTTCACACTGTCGGACGACGAGACCCAGGTCCGCGACTGGGTCCGGACCTTCGTGCGCAAGGAGATCGCCCCGCTCGAGCCGGAGGTCCTGCGCCGCGAGCGCGCTCACCAGCCCGGCCTGACCGCCGACGAGCTGAGGGAGTTGCAGCTCAAGGCCAAGGAGTTCGGCTTCTGGGGCGTGCAGACCCCCGAGGAGTACGGCGGGATGGGCCAGGGCGCGGTGCTGACCGCCCTGATCGAGGCCGAGCTGGGCCGCTCGTTCGTGCCGTTCCGGTTCGGCGGCAACGCCGACAACATCCTGTACTACGCCAACGACGAGCAGAAGCAGCGCTACCTGCTGCCCACCATCGCCGGGGAGCGCCGCTCCTGCTTCGCCATCAGCGAGCCCGGCGCGGGCTCCGACGCCCGCGCCATCCGGGCCACCGCCCGCCGCGACGGCGGTGACTGGGTGGTCAACGGCGAGAAGACCTTCATCACCGGCGGCAACGAGGCCGACTTCGTGATGGTCTTCGCGCGCACCGACGAGGGCGTCACCTGCTTCCTGGTCGACCGCGACATGGGCTGGCGCTCCGAGCCGATCGACACCATGGGCCAGTGGGGCCCGGCGGCGCTGGTCTTCGAGGACGTCCGCGTGCCCGACGCCAACGTGCTCGGCGAGGTCGGCAAGGGCTTCGAGCTGGCCATGAAGTGGATCGGCCAGGGCCGCTACCTGCTGCCCGCCCGCGCGCTGGGCTCGTGCGAGCGGCTGGTCGAGATGGCACTCGAGCACGCCCGCACCCGGGTCACCTTCGGCGCGCCGATCGCCGACCGGCAGGCCATCCAGTGGATGCTCGCCGACTCCGCCGTCGAGATCGAGGCGCTGCGCTGGCTGGTGCTGCACGCGGCCTGGCTGGTCGACCGCGGCGCGGACTCCCGGCACGCGCAGTCGATCGCCAAGCTCTACGGCGGGGTGAAGGCCAACGAGATCGTCGACCGGGTGCTGCAGATCCACGGCGGCATGGGCTACACCCGCGAGCTGCCCGTCGAGCGCTGGTACCGCGAGCTGCGGCTGCTGCGCATCTACGAGGGCACCGACGAGATCCAGCGCCGCACCATCGCCCGCAACCTGCTGAAGGGGCACGTCAGCGTGTCCGGGACACTCGGGTGAACGAGTCGCCAACGCGAGGAGCGTCCATGGTCAGGGCCGCGGTGCTGTCGGAGCAGGGCAAGCCGCTGGAGGTCACCGACATCGTCCTCGGCGAGCCCGGCCCCGGCCGGGTGCGGGTCGCCATCGCGGCGGCGGGGGTGTGCCACTCGGACCTGTCGCTGGCCAACGGCACGCTGCGCCAGCCCGTCCCCGCGGTGCTGGGTCACGAGGGCGCGGGCGTCGTGGAGAGCGTCGGTGAGGGCGTGACGTCGCTGGTCCCCGGCGACCACGTGCTGCTGAACTGGTCGCCGCCGTGCCGGGAGTGCTGGTTCTGCCAGGCCGGGGAGCCGCACCTGTGCGAGCGCGCCGACTTCGCCGACGTCTCCCACGCCACCCTGCCCGACGGCGCCGCGCTGTACCCGGGGCTGGGCGCGGGCGCGTTCGCCGAGGCGACCATCGTGCCGGAGGGCGGCGCGGTGAAGATCCCCAAGGACGTCCCGCTCGCCGAGGCCGCCGTGCTGGGCTGCGCGGTGCTGACCGGCGCGGGCGCGGTGTTCAACACCGCCAAGGTCGCGGCGGGCCAGTCCGTGGCCGTTGTCGGCCTCGGCGGTGTCGGGCTCTCGGTGCTGCAGGCCGCGCGCATCGCGGGCGCCGACCCCATCATCGCCCTGGACGTGCGGGACAAGGCCGACCTGGCGATGGCACATGGCGCCACGCACTTCGTGGTCTCGGATGACAAGGCGGCCAAGGCGGTCCGCAAGCTGACCGGCGGCCGCGGCGCGGACGTCGCCGTCGAGTGCGTCGGGCACCCGGCCGCGATCCGCACGGCGTGGTCCTCGAGCAGGCGCGGCGGGCACGTGGTGGTCGTCGGGGTCGGCTCGGTGAAGGCCAAAGTGGACTTCAACGCCCTGGAGCTGTACTGGTTCGGCCGCACCCTCAGCGGCTGCGTCTACGGCCAGATCGATCCCGACACCGACGTCCCGCGCCTGCTGGGCTGGGTGGCCGACGGCCGCCTGGACGCCGGGTCGCTGATCACCGCCCGCACCGACCTCGCCGGGATCGAGGACGCGTTCTCGGCGATGCGGGCCGGTCAGGGCGGGCGCACGCTCGTCGTCCCCTGAGTCGGGGCCGTCGGGGCTCTGGAAGAAGGGGGTCCCTGCCCGGAGGTGAGCACCCCGGGCAGGGACGCCTGCTCAGATCCCCTGGTTGGCGAAGCCGCGCTGGGCGATGCCCGAGAGCATCGAGCGCCACGCGGTGGTGCTGGTGTGGGGGTCACCGGAGACACCGAGGCGGGACTTGGCCGTGGTGAAGGCGTTCTGGGTCAGCGGACCCCAGTCGCCGTCCACGGACAGCCCGGAGTTCATGAAGTTGTTGCACATCGACTGGACGAACTTGGTGTCGCTCTCCGAGCCCGTCGAGCACAGCGTGGGCAGCCCGCCGAAGTCGGAGTGGATGTGGTCGCCGTGGGCGGCGTCGTACCAGCCGTCGAGCACGAAGCGGAACCGGCGGCGGCAGACCGCGTCCACGGCCAGGTACCGGCGGCGCACCGACTGGGTGCCCGAGGCGTGGTGGCGGTCCAGCGGGGAGCTGACCTGCCCGCCGGACCACTGCACGTAGTCGAGGTCCATCGCCGTGCCCGCGCCGTGCTGGCCGGTCTTGTTGACGTAGAACCCGGCCGAGACCAGGTAGCTGATGTTGCCGTAGCCGCTGGACAGCGAGCGCAGGTCCCGGATCCAGAGCACCATCGAGTCGTAGAACGCCTGGGTGCACTGCCAGGAGCGGATGGTGGTGTTGCCCCGGCTGGAGCGCCAGTAGTACACCGGCGTGCCGTCGATGTAGCTGAAGGAGATCATCGGGTCCCCCTGACGAGCGTGCCCTGGGTCAGCCAGAAGTTCCCGCCCACGGCGTGGGCGTCGCGCGGGACGTCGACGACCGTCCGGTCGCCGCCGATCACCCCGCGCACGGGAGCGGTGTCGTCCAGCGCGTTGCCCTCCCACCGCTGACCCACCAGCTCGCGCACGGCGGTGGCGGTGACCCGGGTGCCCTCGCTCCAGGACGCGCCGGTGGGGGAGTGGAACAGGGCCGTCCCCGCGAGGTCGACCGCCGCGGCGGTCCAGCCGTCGGCGGTGCCGGTGACCGCGGTGATGGCGAGCTGGTCGGCCCGGCCGAGGCCGCGCACCGGGACGGTGAGCCAGTCCCGCGACGCGGTCCGGAAGGCGGCCACCGCGCGCCGCGGCGTGCGCTCGGCCGAGAGCAGCGAGCCCAGCGCGAGCACGCCGCCGGGGCCCGCGCCGACCGCGGTGAACGCGGCGTCGAGCTCGTTGCGCCGGGCCGCGGAGGTCCACGCGACGCCGTCGGCGGACTCCCAGATGACGGCGACGCCGTCGCGGGAGCCGACCGCGACGTAGCCGCCCGGTCCCGCGGTGACGGCCACGACGTCGGCGCCCTCGAGGCCGCGGGTCGCGGTGGTGGCGCCGCTCGCGTCGGCCAGCAGCCAGTCCTGCGAGCTCAGGGCCAGGACGCGGTCGCCGACCGGTCCGGCGGCCCGGTCGATCAGGGGGGAGGCGGCGGTCATGGAGGACGCGGGGGACGCGGCGGCGGTGCGGCCCACCGCGGCGAGGGCCGCCGTGGTGGCCGCCAGGGTGACGAAGGCCCGCCTGCGGAGGCGGCCTTCGGGTATGTCGGACATCGGTGCTCCTTTGCGCAGGGAAGAAGCTCACGCCGGACGAGACCACCGGGATGGCCGGGACGACGAGTTGGATCGGGTGACCGCCGCGTCGAGCGGGGGAGCGGCGGTTGGATCTTGAGGAGATACGGCTGCTGTTCGGAATATGCCAACGAAGATGAGGGACCATCAATCACCCAAACAGCCCAAGTGGCACATTGTCGCAAGTAGTTGGCGGTAACCAGGTATTGGCATCTAAGCTGGGGCGACCCCAAACCCCGGGAGGTGCTGTGTCCTCCACCCTCGCCATGCACATGAGCGACGGCCTGCTCGACGCCCCGACCTCGGTCATCTTCCTCGTCATCGGCGGAATCGGCGTCGCGGTGGCCCTGCTGCGCTCGCGCGGCGACCTCGACGACCGCACCGCGCCGATGGCCGGACTTGTCGCGGCGTTCATCTTCGCCGTGCAGATGCTGAATTTCCCAGTATTGCCAGGGGTGAGCGGCCACCTGCTCGGCGGCGCGCTCGCGGCGATCCTCGTCGGGCCCTGGGTCGGCGCGCTGTGCGTCGCGATCGTGCTGGTGGTGCAGGCGGTGGCCTTCGCCGACGGCGGGCTGAGCGTGCTGGGCGCCAACATCACCAACCTCGCGCTGATCGGCACCGCCGCGGGCTTCCTCATCGCGCTCGCCCTGCGCGGGCTGGTCCGGCGCGGCCGGGCGGGCCTGCCTGCGGTGGCGTTCACCGCGGCGCTGGGCAGCACCGTGCTCGCCTCGCTGGGCTTCGTGCTGGAGTTCGCCATCGGCGGCGACCCGGCCTTCGACCTGGGCGCGGTGACGGCCACGGTGGTCGGCGTGCACGTGCTCATCGGCATCGGCGAGGGCGTGATCACCGCGCTGACCGTGGGCGCGGTCGCCGCCGTGCGCCCCGACCTGGTCCACCTGCTGCGCGGCGCCCACAGGCCGCTCGTCCTGCGCGAGGGGACGCCCGCATGAGCAACCGCCGCTTCCTGATCGGCTTCCTGCTCGCGGCGCTGCTCATCGCGGGCGCGGTGTCCTACCTGGCCAGCTCCAGCCCCGACGGGCTCGACCACGCCACCCTGCGGGGTTGCGAGGAGGTCGACGGCACGCTCGTCGGCGACTGCATCGCCCAGGACGCCCGCGACCACGACCTGGCCGACGGCCCGCTGGCCGACTACGCCGTCGCGGGCGCCGAGGGCACGACCGGGGTGGCGGGGGTCATCGGCGTGGTGCTCACCCTCGCCGTCGCGGGCGGGCTGTTCTGGGTGCTGCGCAGGCGGACCCCGCGCCAGGGGTGAGGCAGCCACCCCGGTCCGGCGCGACGCCGGTGCACCGGCTCCCGGCCCAGGTCAAGCTCGTCGGCGCGCTACTGCTGGTGCTCTGCGTGGTCGCCACGCCACGCACCGAGTTCTGGGCGTTCGGCGCCTACCTGGCGATCCTGGCCGGGGTGTGGGCGACCGCGCGCGTCCCGCCCGGCTGGCTGGCCAGGCGCGCCCTGATCGAGACGCCGTTCGTCCTCGCGGCCCTCGCCGCGCCGTTCCTCGCGGGCGGCCCCACCACCGAGGTGCTGGGCCTGACCGTGTCCGAGAGCGGGCTGCTGGCCGGGTGGAACCTCGTCGCCAAGGGCACCCTCGGCCTGCTGACCTCGCTGACGCTGGTCGCCACCACCGCCCCGCGCGAGCTGCTCCTGGGCCTTCAGCGCCTGCGGGTCCCCGCGGTCGTGGTGATGATCGCCACGCTCATGCTGCGCTACCTGGAGGTCATCATCGCCGAGGCCCGGCGGATGCGGGTGGCCCGGATCAGCCGCGGCCACGACCCGCGCTTCCTCTGGCAGGTCGGCGCGACCGCCCGCGGCATCGGCACACTGTTCCTGCGCAGCTACGAAAGGGGGGAGCGGGTGCACCTGGCGATGGTCTCGCGCGGCTACGCGGGCGCCCTGCCCGACGCGGGCGCGCCCGCCCGTCCCCGCGCCTGGCTGGCGGGCGTGGCCCCGGCGCTGGCCTGCGCCGCGGTCCTGGCGGCCGCGCTGTGACCCCGGCCCTGCTGGTCGACGGGCTCGCCTTCGCCTACCCCGACGGCCACCAGGCCCTCTACGGCGTGGACCTGCGCGTGGAGCAGGGCGAGCGGGTCGCCCTGCTCGGGCCCAACGGCGCGGGCAAGACCACCCTCGTGCTGCACCTCAACGGCGTGCACACCGCGGGCGCGGGCCGGGTGGAGGTCGGCGGGCTGGCCGTGGTCAAGGCCAACCTCAAGGAGATCCGCCGCCGCGTCGGCATCGTCTTCCAGGACCCCGACGACCAGCTGTTCATGCCCACCGTGCGCGAGGACGTCGCCTTCGGCCCGGCCAACTTCGGCCTCCCCGACGTCGGGGCGAGGGTCGAGCGGGCGCTGGCGGCCGTCGGCATGGGCGAGCACGCCGACCGCTCCCCGGCGCACCTCTCCGGCGGCCAGCGCCGCAGGGTCGCGCTGGCCACCGTGCTGGCCTGTGACCCGGAGATCCTGGTGCTCGACGAGCCCAGCGCCAACCTGGAGCCGGTGGCCCGCCGCGAGCTGGCCGACGTGCTCATCGGCCTGGAGCGCACGCTGCTCATGGTCACCCACGACCTGCCCTACGCCCTGCAGCTGTGCCCGCGCTCCGTGCTGATCGACAACGGCGTCGTCGTCGCCGACGGCCCCACCCGGGACCTGCTCGCCGACACCGCCCTGCTGGCCGCCCACCGCCTGGAACTTCCGTTCGGGTTCCGCCTGGACTAGTGTCCCGGCCTAGAACCTTCGCCGTGTATCGGCGTGTGCACGGCGTGGCTGGCAAGGCGGCGGAACGTCCTCGTATTGGGCATACTTGGGCGTTCCGGCAACGCAGCCAGGCGCGTCGTGGGCATGTCGAGACATGGTGAAGGTTCTAGGCCGGGACACTATCGTCCGGGCCACAACCGCATAGTGGGCCGCACGAGCCAGAACGGGAGAGCCTCCGCCACGCGCGGGGCACCGAAGGAGCAAACTCCCCGGAAACTCTCAGGTAAACCTACCGTTCACCGGCCAGGCCACTCTGGAAAGCGGGCGCGACGTCAGCGCCTCACCCACGGTGCAAGCCGCCTTCTCGGCGGTGAAGCTCTCAGGTGCCATGACAGAGGGGGAGTTCCGAGACCCGCGGGTCGGCTTCCGGCCGCCCCGTCGTAGCCGTAGGAGCTCTGGTGCCCCCGTCTTGCCGTCCTTCCCCGTTCCCCTGCGGCCCGCCGCGCCCCGTGGCACGCTGCCGCCGGATCAGCCGTCCCCGCGCGCCCAAGGAGTCCGCCCACCCATGAGCAACCCGTCTCCGCTGCACGAGGTCCACCAGTCCCTCGGCGCGTCGTTCACCGACTTCGCGGGCTGGTCGATGCCGCTGCGGTACAGCAGCGAACTGGCCGAGCACAAGGCGGTGCGCACCGCGTCCGGACTGTTCGACCTGAGCCACATGGGCGAGATCGCCGTCACCGGCCCGCAGGCCGCCGACGCCCTGGACCACGCGCTCCTCGGCACGCTGTCCGCGGTCAAGCCGGGCCGCGCGCGCTACACGATGATCTGCGCCGAGGACGGTGGCGTGCTCGACGACCTGGTCGTCTACCGCCTCGACACCGAGGAGTACCTGGTCGTCGCCAACGCCTCCAACGTCGGCACGGTCCTGGCCGCGCTGACCGAGCGGGCCGCGGGGTTCGACGCGACGGTGACCGACCGCTCCACCGAGTACGCGCTGATCGCCGTGCAGGGCCCCACCTCGCCCGCGATCGTGACCGCGGTCACCGGCTCGGACCTCGACACCCTGAAGTACTACGCGGGCAGGCCCGCCACGGCCGCGGGCCACGACATCTTGCTGGCCCGCACCGGCTACACCGGCGAGGACGGCTTCGAGCTGTACTCCGCCGCCGAGCACGCCCCCGCCGTCTGGGCGGCGCTCACCGAGGCGGGCGCGGAGCACGGCCTGCTGCCCGCGGGCCTCGCCTGCCGCGACACCCTGCGCCTGGAGGCCGGGATGCCGTTGTACGGCAACGAGTTGACCGCCGAGCTGACCCCGTTCGACGCCGGGCTGGGGCGGGTCGTGAAGTTCGACAAGCCCGAGTTCGTCGGCCGGGACGCGCTCCAGCGTCGCAAGGAGACCGACCGCGCGCTCGTCGGCCTGCGCGGCGAGGGGCGCCGCGCCCCCCGACACGGGTACTCCGTGCTCGACGCCGACGGGACCCCGGTCGGTACTGTCACCAGCGGCGCGCTCTCGCCGACCCTCGGGCACCCGATCGCGATGGCCTACGTCCCCGCCGCGCTCAGCGCGCCGGGGACGGCGTTGACCGTCGACATCCGGGGCGCGAAGGCCCCCGTCGAGGTCGTGGCACTGCCCTTCTACCAGCGTCCCGCCTGACCAGGAGACCGACACCGACATGAGCACCCCCCAGCACCTGTCCTACACCGAGGACCACGAGTGGGTCGACCTGTCCGACCCGGCGGCGGCCACGGTGGGCATCACCGGGTACGCGGCCAAAGCCCTCGGCGACGTGGTCTTCGTGCAGCTGCCCGAGGTCGGGGCGAGCGTCAGCGCGGGCGACGCCTGCGGCGAGATCGAGTCCACCAAGTCGGTCAGCGAGCTGTTCGCG
Organism: Actinokineospora lacus; assembly: GCF_053813445.1. Lineage (NCBI taxonomy): Bacteria > Bacillati > Actinomycetota > Actinomycetes > Pseudonocardiales > Pseudonocardiaceae > Actinokineospora > Actinokineospora lacus. The sequence goes on along the minus strand of NZ_JBQERA010000016.1, from coordinate 8,779 downwards.
CCCGCCGACGGCGAGGTCGTGGAGATCAACGAGGCCGTGGTCGACACCCCCGAGCTGGTCAACACCTCCCCCTTCGGCGACGGGTGGCTCTTCCGCATCCGGGTCGACGGCGAGCCCACCCTGCTCGACGCGGCCGCCTACGCCGAGCTGACCAAGGAAGAGGAGTGAGATGACGTCCTTCTCCCAAGACCTCGCCACCGTCGACCCGGAGATCGCCGCCGCCGTCGCCGCCGAGCTGCGCCGCCAGCAGTCCACCCTGGAGATGATCGCCTCGGAGAACTTCGCCCCGCTGGGCGTGCTCGAGGCGCAGGGCTCGGTGCTGACGAACAAGTACGCCGAGGGCTACCCCGGCCGCCGCTACTACGGCGGCTGCGAGCACGTCGACGTCGTCGAGCAGCTGGCCATCGACCGGGTGAAGGCGCTCTTCGGCGCCGAGCACGCCAACGTGCAGCCGCACTCCGGGGCCCAGGCCAACGCCGCGGCCATGGTGGCCGTCATCAAGCCCGGCGACACGATCCTCGGGCTGGACCTGGCCCACGGCGGGCACCTGACGCACGGCATGAAGATCAATTTCTCGGGCAAGCTCTACAACGTCGCCGCCTACCACGTCGACAAGCAGACCGGCCGCGTCGACATGGACGAGGTCGCCGCGCTGGCCGCCGAGCACCAGCCGAAGCTGGTCATCGCGGGCTGGTCGGCGTACCCGCGCCAGCTGGACTTCGCCCGGTTCCGCGAGATCGCCGACAGCGTCGGCGCGCTGCTCATGGTCGACATGGCGCACTTCGCCGGGCTCGTCGCCGCGGGGCTGCACCCCAACCCCGTGCCGTACGCCGACCTGGTGACCACGACCACGCACAAGACCCTCGGCGGACCCCGGGGCGGTGTGATCCTCTGCAAGAAGGACCTGGCCAAGAAGGTCAACTCGGCGGTGTTCCCCGGCCAGCAGGGCGGTCCGCTCGAGCACGTCATCGCGGCCAAGGCGGTCTCGTTCAAGATCGCCGCGTCCGAGGAGTTCGCCGAGCGCCAGCGTCGCGTGCTCGAGGGCGCCCACATCCTCGCCGAGCGACTGTCCCGACCGGACTGCGCCGAGGCAGGCGTGAAGCTGTCCTCCGGCGGAACCGATGTGCACCTTGTGCTCGTCGACCTGGTGGAGTCCGAACTGGACGGTCAGCAGGCCGAGGACCGGCTGCACTCGGTGGGCATCACGGTCAACCGCAACGCCGTCCCGTTCGACCCCCGCCCCCCGATGGTCACCTCGGGCCTGCGCATCGGCACCCCCGCGCTGGCCACCCGCGGCTTCGACGCCGAGGACTTCGCCGAGGTGTCCGACATCATCGCCGTCGCGCTGCGTCCGGACTTCGACGACGCGACGAAGCAGGCCCTGCGCGAGCGCGTGGACCTGCTCGTCAAGCGCCGCCCGCTCTATCCAGAGCTGGGCTGAGCACCGCGGGTGGGGCCGCGACCCGGCCCCACCCGCAGCACCCGGAAGGTCCCTACCGTGGCCATCAGCACCTTCGACCTGTTCAGCATCGGCATCGGCCCGTCGAGTTCCCACACCGTCGGACCGATGCGCGCGGCGCTGATGTTCGCCTCCCGCCTCCCGCTCGAGCGGGTTGCCCGCGTCCGCGCGGAGCTGTTCGGCTCGCTCGGCGCCACCGGCTTCGGCCACGGCAGCGACAAGGCCGTGCTGCTGGGGCTGGAGGGGGAGCGGCCCGAGGACGTCGACACCGCCACCGTGTCCGAGCGGGTGGCCGCGATCCGCGACGCCGGGCGGCTGCGGCTGCTCGGCACGCACGAGATGGACTTCGACCACGACGCCGACCTGGTGCTGCACCGGCGGCGGTCGCTGCCCCTGCACCCCAACGGCATGACGTTCCAGGCGTGGGACGCGGCGGGGGAGTCGCTGGCGGCGCGGACGTACTACTCCGTCGGCGGCGGGTTCGTGCTGGACGAGAACGCCGCGGACGGGCCGGTGATCTCCGCGGACACCACCGCGGTGGCCTACCCCTTCCGCACCGCGGCGGAATTGCTGGCGCACTGCGCGTCGTCGGGCCTGTCGGTCGCCGGGGTGATGCTGGCCAACGAGCTGTCCTGGCGCACCGAGGACGAGGTGCGCGCCGGGCTGCTGCACATCTGGCAGGTCATGCGCGACTGCGTGGTCCGGGGCTGCGAGGCCGAGGGGGTGCTGCCCGGCGGCCTGCGCGTGCCCCGGCGCGCCAAGGCGCTGCACGAGAAGCTGCTGTCCGAGGACGGCGTCGGCGACCCCTTGTACGTCATGGACTGGGTGAGCCTGTTCGCCCTGGCCGTCAACGAGGAGAACGCCGCGGGCGGGCGGGTGGTCACCGCCCCGACCAACGGCGCGGCGGGCATCATCCCGGCCGTCCTGCACTACTACGAGAAGTTCGTCCCCGGCGCCTCCGACGACGGCGTCGTCGAGTTCCTGCTGACCGCGGCGGCCATCGGCGTCGTGCTGAAGGAGACCGGCTCGATCTCCGGGGCCGAGGTCGGCTGCCAGGGCGAGGTCGGCTCCGCCGCGGCGATGGCCGCCGCCGCGCTGACCGCGGTGCGCGGCGGCAGCGTCGCGCAGGTGGAGAACGCCGCGGAGATCGGGCTCGAGCACCACCTGGGGCTGACCTGCGACCCGGTGGGCGGGCTGGTGCAGATCCCGTGCATCGAGCGCAACGCGGTCGGCTCGACCAAGGCGATCCACGCCTCCCGGATGGCGCTGCAGGGCGACGGCACGCACGTCGTGCACCTGGACAAGGTGATCAAGACGATGCGGGAGACCGGCGCCGACATGCACACCAAGTACAAGGAGACGGCCCGCGGTGGTCTCGCGCTCAACGTCATCGAGTGCTGACTACTGACTGAGAGCGCTCCCAAATTCTCCGTGTGACGGTCTTGTCACCACGATGTGTCGTGCGTTACGGTCGTTCCTGGGAGCGCTCCCAACTCATAACCCCCCGGTCTTGCGGCAGATGCCGAATCTTCAAGACGAAGTGGGAGCGCTCTGAGACGGCGGTCTGCTCGCAAGGAGGCGACGCATGAATCTGCGCAAAATTGGTCGATCTCGAAAGCTAGCCGGGGCCATGGCGGTGACATCGGTGGCTGCCCTGTCCGCGACCCTGGTCGTGGCCGGAGGGTCAACCGCCAGCGCCGCTCCCGGATGTCGGGTCAATTACGCTGTGACGACGCAGTGGCCCGGTGGTTTCGGGGCCAATGTCACGCTCACCAACCTGGGCGACGCCATCAACAACGGCTGGACCTTGGAGTGGGACTTCGCGGCGGGACAGACCATTCAGCAGGGCTGGGGTGGCCGGTTCTCGCAGTCGGGCGCCCGAGTGACGGTCCGCAACCCTGAGTGGTCCGGCTCGCTGGGCACCGGGGCCTCGGTCACCCCCGGCTTCAACGGTGTCTGGACCAGCGCGAACCCGGCCCCCACCACCTTCCGCCTCAACGGAACGGTGTGCACGGGAACGCCGCCCACCAGCACCACCACCACCACCACCGCGACGTCGACCACCACGACGACGAACACGTCGACGACGACGACCACCACCACTACCGGCACCCCGCCGACCAAGGTGGACAACCCGTACGTCGGCGCGAACGTCTACGTCAACCCGCAGTGGGCGCGCCAAGCCGCCGCGGAGCCGGGCGGCTCGCGGATCGCCAACCAGCCCACCGGTGTGTGGCTGGACCGCATCAGCGCCATCCACGGCAACGGCTCGCCGACCACCGGCACGATGGGCCTGGTCAACCACCTCGACGAGGCCGTCCGCCAGCTGGCAGCCGCGCCCACCCGTCAGCTGGTCTTCCAGGTCGTCATCTACAACCTGCCCGGTCGCGACTGCGCCGCGCTGGCCTCCAACGGCGAGCTCGGCCCCACGGAGCTGCCGCGGTACAAGACCGAGTACATCGACGTGATCGCCGAGATCCTCAAGCGCCCGGCCTACCGGAACCTGCGGATCGTCACGGTCATCGAGATCGACTCCCTGCCGAACCTGGTCACGAACGTGACGCCGCGGCCCACCGCGGTCGCCAACTGTGACGTGATGAAGCAGAACCAGAACTACCAGAACGGCGTCGCCTACGCGGTCGCCAAGCTGGGCGGGGCCATCCCCAACGCCTACAACTACATCGATGCGGGCCACCACGGCTGGATCGGCTGGGGCGACCCGGTTCCGGAGTACGACAACTTCCACGCCGCGGCGCGGATGATGGCCACGATCAACGGCCGCGAGGGCGCGAACCTCAACATGGTCCACGGCTTCGTCACCAACACCGCGAACTACTCGGCGCTGCGCGAGCCGCACTGGACGGTCGACGACGTCGTCGGTGGCCGCCCGGTCAAGGAGGTCGCCAAGTGGGTCGACTGGAACGACTTCAACGGTGAGCTCGGTTTCGCCACCGGTTTCCGCGCGGAGCTGATCAAGAACGGCTTCCCGGCGAACATCGGCATGCTGATCGACACCAGCCGCAACGGCTGGGGCGGCCCCAACCGTCCCACCGCGAAGTCCACCTCCACGAACCCGGACACCTACGTCAACGAGTCGCGGATCGACCGTCGCCTGCAGAAGGGCAACTGGTGCAACCAGGCCGGTGCCGGTCTCGGCGAGCGTCCCAAGGCCGCTCCCGAGCCCAACATCGACGCCTACGTCTGGATCAAGCCCCCGGGCGAGTCCGACGGCGCCAGCCGCGAGATCCCGAACGACGAGGGCAAGGGCTTCGACCGGATGTGCGACCCGACCTACACCGGCAACCCGCGCAACGGCAACAACCTCTCGGGCGCCCTCGCCAACGCCCCGCTCTCGGGCCACTGGTTCTCCGCCCAGTTCCAGGAGCTCATGCGCAACGCCTACCCGGCGCTGTAAAGAGCGACAGCAAGCCCTGAACCACAACTGAAAATCCAACGCCCGCGGGCGGTGTCCCCCGGACACCGCCCGCGGTGCGCGTGCAGAATGACCCCCATGCGAGATGATCTTCGCGCGGTCATGGAACTGCAGGCGGAGTGGAACCAAAGGGCCACCCCGGCGATGGACCGTCGAGGCACGGTGATCCGCGACGTCATCCCCCGCCGGCGACGGGTCATCCCTTCCCGCTGGTGCCAGTTCGTTCTGGTTGTCCAGCGCGGCCAACAGCTCGTCTATCAGCCTCAGGTCCAGTGTTCTCCTTACAACGCAAGCGGTATTGCTCTACACAGCGCAGCAAGGCATCGTGCAGGTCGCGGTACCAGCGTTTCGTAAAAGCCGAGCGTTCCAGCCCAGCATTGCGCTCGCGCGCGGCCTCCAGCGCCGCGACGTACGCCTCGTAGTAGGTGAAGTACTCATGATCAGTTGCGCCGTCGAGCAGCGCGAACCGCATGAAGTGGTCGACCACCTCATGGATGTTCGCCGACCTGGGCCACGGCGGCACCATCCAGCACTGCGGGTCACGCAGGGAACGAAGGCCACCGCCCGGCGCACGAGCCACAGCGCCCTCCACGATGACCAACGACGGCGTTGACATGAACACAGCTCCAAGTGATTGCAGGACAGGGGATCAACGCACGGTCGACGGCAGGCGCGGATGCTTCTTGGCCGCCTCACGGATCTTCTGGTAACCGCGCTCAGCGGCATTGGCGATTACCTGTTCCACGGCCGAAGTGCAGACCATCGCCACGAAGCTCAGGGCCGCCAGCTCCAACACCGACAGCTCCACCGACAAGGTCACTTGTTCGAGCGGTCTCGGCGGGGTGGACCGCTTCTTGCCGCTCACGGGGACGTCTTCTTTAGCGTCCGCGTCAACTCGGCGTGCTGATATTCGACAACGCTTGCGAGCTGGTCGAGCCGGTCACGCAAGTCCCGCGCCTCAGCGGGGGTCAACAGCGCGGCCTCAGCCGGAGGCGCGACCAGCACCACCTTTCCGCTGGTGGGTGCCGTCCACAGGCCGATGCTCCGCACCCGCCGGAAGCCATCGGTACAGGTGATGTGGGACTTCAAGGGATCAAGTCCGGCGCTGGTGGTCAAAGCGGCTACCTCTGTCCGTCAGGTGGCTGGGTGGCACCCAGCCCCGGAGCCTGCCGACCTGGAACCGGGGGAAGGTTGAGCCTGTGGGGAGGCGGTCGAGGCTCGCGGCCGTTCCTTGTCGGGGCATCCGGGGCCGGGTGCCTACCTCTGAGCCTTGCTCTCCTCGCCCGAACCGGGAACAGAGGTCAAGCCGCCGACCAACCCGCCGTTACCCCGGAGCTTTGCCCGGAGGATTGGCGATGATCAGCAGGCCGAGTGGCCTTGGAGCGCTACTCTGGGCGCAGGAGCGAACACGGATGAGACACGGTGAGGGCCATCCCCAACGACCAACTGCGCGCCGCTCGTGATGCCGCCGGCCTGACGCAAGGCCAGCTGGCTGAACGCGCAAACGTGCAGGTCGAAGTCCTCACCGGTCGTCCGGGTGCGATGGATGCCGACTACATCGGCAAGCTCGAACGAGGCGTGCACCGCTGGCCCAACCGGCACTACCGAGCTGCCCTCCAGATGGTGCTCGGCCACCAAACAGACGCCGACCTCGGCTTTTTCAGTACCCGTTCCCGCATGGCTACCGTGGAGGCAGGCCCCCGGTATCTCGAAGGAGGGGACGACGTGGAACGACAGACGTTTCTCCGAGTTCTGGCCGGTTCAGTCGCCGGTGTTGGACTTGCTGACCCGCTGGGCGAGTTCGCCAGCGCAACGACAGCTGGCAGCGGCCAGCGAATCGGCAAGGCAGATGTTGACCATGTGCGGCACCTCGCACGCATGTTCGCCAGCCAAGATCACCAGTATGGCGGCCAGCTCTCCTCGCGGGCGGTGATTACCCAGCTGTCGGCGTCCGCCGAGTTGACCGATGGCTCGTTCGCCTCCGAACCGGTTCGCCGCGCACTCTTCTCGGCCGTTGCCGAGTTGGCCGACACCGCCGCCGGGGTGTGCTTTGACGCTGGCCTCCACCGCCAAGCTGAGCGAGCCTTCCGCTTCGGAGCCGGCTGCGCCACCGAGGCCAGCGACTGGACGATGCGGGCGAAGACGCTCTCCGGTCTCGCAAACCTGGCGGTTCACCAGCGCCGCACCGATGACGCGCTGAGCCTCGCCGAGATGGCGTTGGTTCGAGCCGACCGGCTGAGCCCCAAGGTTGGCGCGATGATGCACACCCGGCACGCCCGTGCGTTGGGACTTGTTGGCGCACGTCGTGGAAACGACTGCGCCGCTGCCGTCGACAAGGCCGAGACGTTGTTCGCTGCCGTCACCCCTGGAGACGAACCGGAGTGGATCGCCTACTACCAACGCGCCCATCTTGATCGGGATGCTGGTCGAGCGCTGCTTCACCTGGCGCTGAACGGTGGCGACCACCAGGCCGCACGTCAGCGGTTGGAAGCCTCGATCACCCAGTTCTCCAACAGCCACTCACGCGGCAAAGCACTGGCCACCGCGAACTTGGCCGCGTTGGTCATGGCCTGCGACGACCCGCACGAAGCAGTGACGCTTGGCCACGAGGCGCTGGTGTCGATGGGGTCGGTCCGATCTGATCGGGTCAACGACGCACTGCGCCAACTCATGGACGCCGGCAAGCAACACGCCGACATGCCTGAGGTGCGTGAGCTGGTGAACCGGATCGACCACACGCTTCGCGTCGGGGCCGCCACCTAAGTAGCTGTTTTCGAGCTTGAGCAGGCGGGGCTTTGGTGCGGGGACGAGGGAACTCCTGGTAGATCGGACGTTGTCGAAGCGCCGCTCTGCCAGGAGTTCCGTTGTTATCGTGCCCGATTCCCGAGGGTGGTTCCACCGCGGGTGCCCCGTGCTGTCGCCTGTCCGCCTCCCACCAGCCCGTTCGGCGGGCGCGGCGGTATCCCACCGACCTCACCGACGCCCAGTGGGCCGAGCTGGACCCGCTGCTGCCCGATCCCGCGTGCCTGACTGGTCGGGGCGGGCGCTGCGAGAAGCACTGTCGGAGGGTGATCGTGGACGCGATTCTTTATGTGGTCGACAACGGCATCAAGTGGCGCGCGCTGCCCGCCGACTTCCCGCCGTGGCAGACCGTCTACAAGCGCTTCGCCCTGTGGGAGAAGGCTGCTGGCTCGCAGCGGCTGCTCGACGGGTTGCGCGACCGTGCCCGGCTGGTCGCCGGTCGGGTGGCGGCGCCCTCGGCGGCGATCGTCGACTCACAGTCGGTGCGCGCGGCGCAGACCGTGAGGAGGGCAACCCGCGGTTTCGACGCGGGCAAGAAGGTCAACGGCCGCAAGCGACACATCGTGGTGGACACCGTCGGGCTGCTGTTGGCAGTGCTGGTGACCCCGGCCTCGACGCAGGACCGGGTCGCCGCTCGCAGTCTGCTGCGCCGGATGCGGAACACCGCAGGTCGACGGGTGTCGTTGGTGTGGGCCGACGGCGGCTACACCGGCACCCTGCTCGACTGGGCCCACACGACCCTCGACCTGGTGATGGAGATCGTCAAACGGCCCCATCTGCCGCACTTCACCGTGCTGCCCCGCAGATGGGTGGTGGAACGCACGCTGGCCTGGATCACCGGACACCGCCGCTGCGCCCGCGACTACGAACGTCTACCCCACCACCACGAAGCCATGGTCCGCTGGTCCATGATCCGCATCACCAGCCGCCGCCTCACCCAACCCCAGTAGATCGGAAACAGCTACTAAGGGATGTCTCGTAACTGACCTTGTGGTGCTCCGGGCCGGTGTCGATCGGTTTAGCCGGTGATGGTGAGGTTGTGGAGGAAGGCGATGCCCGCGGCGGTGGTGGCGAGGGTGTGTCCT